>CADCQT010000028.1 GCA_902803645.1 uncultured Lachnospiraceae bacterium
ATCCAAAACAGGAACTTCTAACTTCCTGCGCCGGAAGAGGCATACAAGTCCGTCATAGATGAATCTGGTAGCCATAAGGCATGCCTTAATCCTGCGGATGGGAGAGGGAAGGAAAATCTGGCATCCGTAGTGAATAATGACTTTGTTGATCAGTCGTTCCTTATAAGAAGCCATCAGTTCCCGATTGGTATTCTCAGGGATCAGTGCTTTTACCTGATCGGAGGAGGGATCATACTGGCAGATCTGTGTCAGCAGCTGTTCCCGGTCACCCTCATAGACAACGACAGCATCCGCGCTTCTTTCATATACCGTGGCTTTGATCACCCCATCAAGAGAAAGCAGATAGTACTGTAGACTATCTGCTTCGTCATAGGTAAAATATCGCTTCGGCATGGAAAAGCGGATACGTCCGCGAATCTCATGTTTGATTACGATCTTCATGGATTATTCTTCACCGACCTCTTCGTTGGCAGCGGCCTTGCGGTCCTCGTTGATCTGCTTGGCTTCGGCAAGAACATCGTCACAGTTCTCCTGGATCTTATTGGCTGTATCCATTACGCACTCTTTGGCGCGAAGAACTGCAGCGGTTGTATGTGTATAACATTTCTTGGCATCCTTACTGGAAAGAATCTTAATGCCGGCTGTTCCGAAAAGAACGCCACCTAAAAAAAGAGCACACTGTTTCCAATCTTTCATAAATCTTTCTCCTATTTAAAATGTTATTACTGAAATATCAGCGAATAGTATAGCACAGTTTCCGGGTTTTGTGCTATATCCGACACCCTTGTATCTGACTTGTATCAGCCTTGTATCTGACTTAGACCATCTCTGTGATAATGATTCCAAACGCTACAATCATAAGAGCAACAGAGAAAAGGAGGGAGAGGATGGTGTGCATCCTTCTGCCGTGCTGTTTCAGGACAAGAATATCAACGACGCCGGTTGCAATGGATAGAGGGATCATGGCAACGCAGACCCAGATGCTAAAAAGGATCAGAAGGGAACCCCCGGTAGGATCACCGCCGACGCCGGCAGCAAAGGCTGAGAAACGTGTAAGGGCGAAGACGCTGAAGCCGCAGCAGATTAGCTGAAGGATGGTCAAGATATGACTTGCAATAATAATACCTGATTTTTCGTTATTCATAAGTAAAAAGCCTCCTGTTTTTGTATTACAGCCTATCATTATAACAAATATGGCTTAGGTTTTGCTATAATATGCGAGAAAGACAAATGATAGGGTTTTGATAATTTTTTATATCTATGTTAACATTAAAATTCTGTATCAAGAGATGAAACATTAGAAAGGACGAGAATGAAGAAGATTCGAAAAATTGCAGCAGCCCTTCTGGCAGGCTGCATGATCCTGGGAACTTTGACCGGTTGCAGCCCGGCCTCAGACCGGATGATGTTCGGAACCGGCGGAACAGCAGGAACCTACTATTCCTATGGCGGAGTTCTGGCCCAGTATATGACAAAGTATGCTGGGGTAAAGACGGTAGCGGTATCCACCGGTGGTTCCAAGGTCAATATTCAGAGCATTCAGGATGGAGACTTTCAGCTGGGCTTTACCCAGTCGGATGTTATGACCTATGGATGGAACGGGACAAGAGCCTTTGAACAGGATGGAGCGACCCACGATTTTCGCGTGCTGGCGGCGCTATATGCAGAGACAGTCCAGGTCATTACCATGGATGATTCCATTAAGACCATTGCAGACCTTAAGGGAAAAAGTGTCTCCGTAGGACAGGCGGGATCCGGTGTCTACTTTAATGCCATGGATGTCCTGCAGGCCGTGGGACTTTCCATTGATGAGATCCGGCCACAGTATCAGTCCTTTGAAGACTCCAAGGAAGCGTTAAAGGACGGTAAGATTGATGCAGCCTTTATTGTTGCCGGGGCACCAACCACAGCCATTACGGAACTGGCAACCACCAACGGAGTGAACCTTATCCCCATTGACGGGGATCTGCAGAAGAAGATCCTGAAGGATTGTCCCTACTACGATCCTTATGTGATCCCAGTGGGAACATATCCTGGGCAGAAGGAGGATATTTCTACCATTACGGTTCAGGCGACACTGATTGTATCAGCCAAGGCAGATGAGAAGACCGTATATGATCTGACAGCGTCTTTGTTTGATCACAGGAAGGACATTACGGAAGAGAATGCCAAGGGTTCGGAATTAACCTTAGAAAAAGCAACCGGAATAACCACCGTTCCCTACCACAGGGGCGCTGCGAAATACTTCAGAGAGCAGGGCTATACGGTTAAGACAGACAAGGAATAGAAGGAGGGAACCATCGTGAGTGATAAAATAAATATGCAAACGACGACTCCCGAAGTATCGGAGGAGACCATCTCTGCCGTCATGAAAAAATACGACAGAGAGAGTAATACAAGAATCTGGGAAGGGAAGGCCAAGCTACTGGTGACCATGGTTTTGGTGGCTTTTTCTCTCTGGTGCATCTGGGTGACACTTTTTGCCACCTTTCTGGAGGAGATCCGTTTGACCTCCTTCATGGGGCTTATCGTTTTAATGGGATTTCTGATCTATCCGGCAAAAAAGGGAGAGCAGCGTCCCAACCATATTCCCTGGTATGACCTGATCTTTATGATCCTTGGAACAGGATCCTATCTCTACTTTACCTTTCAGGCCAATACCATTATCAATCAGGGAACCAGGTTTTCCTGGTTGCAGATCATCATCGGCATCATTGCCATAGCGGCACTCATCGAGGTGACCAGACGGTGCGTGGGAATTCCCATCCTTATTGTTGCAGCATTTTTCGTGATCTATGCCCTGACCTATGGACTGACGAACCCTGCGTTTTCCGGTCGTGTGCGTTATCTGGTAAGAAACCTTTTCTATACAAAGGAAGGTATCTTCTCCACACCGGTGAACGTCTGCTCAAAGTATATTGTGGTGTTTATCATTTTTGGAGCTTTTCTGGAGAAGACGGGAATTTCCGAGTTCTTCATCCGACTGGCCAACTGTATCGCCGGTCGTTATGCCGGCGGACCTGCCAAGGTGGCAGTCATTTCCTCAGCCCTTTGCGGAATGGTATCCGGATCTTCTGTGGGAAATACGGTGACCACAGGTTCTGTAACCATTCCCATGATGAAGGATACAGGATATAAGGCGGAGTTTGCAGGAGCTGTTGAGGCGGCTTCCTCCACCGGAGGTCAGATCATGCCACCTATTATGGGAGCGGCAGCCTTTCTGATGGCAGACTTTGTGGGAGTTCCATATTCCAGTATTATTGGAAGAGCCATTCTTCCGGCGCTGTTGTACTTCCTTGGTATCTTTATCTCCGTACATCTGGAGGCAAAGAAACTGGGACTTACAGGGATCCCTAAGGAAGAGCTTCCGAAGCTGTCTCGGCTTTTGAAGAAGATCTACCTTCTTTTGCCCCTTGTTATGCTGGTGGTATGGGTATCCGGTAATTTTATGACCATGCAAAGAGCGGCGGCTTTTGCCATCCTTTTATCTGTTATCGTCAGTCTTTTTGATTCCGAGAACCGGATCACACCGAGGAAGATCCTGGCGGCATTACAGCAGGGAGGGAAAAGCGCCATTACCGTGGGAGCAGCCTGCGGTGTTGCCGGAATTATCTCCGGAGCCATTACCATGACAGGACTGGCCAATGATCTGATCAATGCCATTGTAGGTGTGGCAGGCAGCCATCTGATTATTGCTCTGGTGCTTACCATGCTGTGCTGCATTGTCCTTGGAATGGGTGTTCCTACGACGGCAAACTACTGCATTATGGCGGCTACAACGGCACCGATCCTGGTCCGTATGGGAGTTCCTACCATGGCAGCCCATTTCTTCGTGTTCTACTTTGGTATCGTGGCAGACATTACGCCTCCGGTGGCTCTGGCGGCCTATGCAGGATCTGCCATTGCCAAGAGTAACCCTATGAAGACAGCGTTCAATGCATCAAAGCTTGCGATCGCGGCCTTTATCGTTCCCTATATGTTCTGTTACAATCCGGCGATGCTTTTGATCGATACCACACCGGTGGCGGTTGCCATGATCGTTGTAACCTCTATTCTGGGCGTATTCGGACTGGCGGCATCCCTGGAAGGATACTGTTTTACCCATATGCATCCGGTGGTAAGACTGGTGATCGCGGTCTCCGGTCTGATGCTGATCCATCCGGCCCTTTTGACAGATCTGGCAGGACTGGCTCTTCTGGTGGCGGGTATGCTGTATCTGTATACCGTTTCCAAGAAGCAGGCAAAGTAGCTTAAAGCGAGGTATAGTATGGAAAAAATGAAATATCCGGTCATCACCATCAGCCGTGAATATGCGGCCTACGGAAGAACGGTGGCAAGACGGCTTGCGGAGCTGTTGGACATTCCCTTCTATGACAGGGACTTTGTAAAAGAGACCGCGAAGTGCAGCGGTTTCTCCGAAGAGGAGATTGAAAAGGAGGGAGAGTCCATGAGTCCGGCCTCCCGTTTTATGAACAGTCTTATGAACAGTTCCATGGAGTACAGTAGCTCCTATGACAGCATTTTCCGTGCCCAGCGGCAGGTGCTTTTGAAACTGACGAAAAAGCCCTGTATCATCGTGGGACGATGCGGCGGTTATATCCTGCAGGAGGCAGGAATTCCTTGTTTTCGTGTGTTCCTCTATGCGGATAAGCAGACTCGTATCCGCCGGGCAGGAGAACTGGAAGAAAACAAGGGGATCAATCCCAAAAAGGCGGTAGAAAAGCACGACTCGCTTCGTGAGACGTACTATCGCCAGTATACACACCATGAATTAGGTGATTATCACAGCTATGATATCTGTCTGAATACCGGTGAGATCGGTCCACAGCGATGTGCCGAGATCATTGCATCCATTGTGCGGATGTAAACGCCAGGGGCTCCCTTCGGGAGCCCCTTTTTATCACAGTTGCTGTAGGAGAAATCTTTTCCTGTGACCCTTCTGTGACCGTAGAAAGAGTAAAATCATCACAAGGGTGATACTGTTTTGACAAGTCGACTTATCGTAAGGGACTGTAACGGTTAGGAGAAACTGTATGGATGAGAAAGTAAGAAAGTTAACGCAGCTTCTTGGATCTCCGGAGCAATCTCCGATTCCATTTGCGGTATATCAGTTTGTAGAAGGACGGGTGGAGGTCGTCCTGGTGTCAAAGGAACTTTGCCGGATGGCGAATATGAACCGGGAGGATATGCTTTTGTACCTTCGGACGAATATGTATGCCGGGGTGTATCCTGAGGATGCGGTTAAAATCGCATCCTCTGCCTATATTTTTGCGACCCAGGAGGGGGACTATGATGTGATCTATCGGGAGAATCTCAAGGGATATGATGAGCTCCAGATAATCCACGCGGTGGGGAAGCATGTCTATCTGGATGACGGGGAGCGGTATGCCGTTGTGACTTATGAGAATGTGTCCAAGACATCTTCGGCATCTTCTGCCATGAATCAGATCTATGTGAATGCCATTAAGGATTTTTACGAAGAGGACGAGAATGCGGTCTGTGTGGTGACAAAGGATACCTGTGTGGTATTGTATGCCAACAAGAGATACATGGAAATCATTCCCCCCAGGAGAGACTTTGATTCCGGACTGACCTACTGGGACTATTTTTATAAGGAGCCCCACCCCGAGATTCGGGATTACCTTGCCGAGCTTTGCGGTAAGGGGGATCAGCTGGCAGAGACGGTTGAGAACAGTAAGCCTCTGGTCCTTCGGGTAAGAGAGGTGGAATGGTCAGGAATCATGGCGTATGTCATCTGTGTAGAGGAGCAGAGCCGGATCTATCGGGATGAACTGACCCATCTCTCCAATCAGACTTATTTTGATCTGGCGGCTGAGGATGCTATTACCAGGATCACTTCCGAGGGCAGGGCGGCAGTCTGCCTGTTCTACGATATTGTGGGGATGCGTCTGTATAATAAGCAGAACGGTTTTAGCGCCGGAGATGCACTTCTTTTATCTGTTTCAGAGGTTCTGAAGGAGGCTTATCCGGATGCGCTGATTTCACGGTTTGATAACGACCATTTCTGTTTGATCTCTCCGGAAGAGGAGCTGAGGGAGAAGGTAGAGCATGTGGAGAAGGAGGTTCTCCTCTTAGGGGGAGGTTCTAAGATCGAACTTAAGGTGGGTATCAGCCGGATCGATCCCGGGAAGGGACAGACCATCTCAGAGATCTGCGACCAGGCCAGGATCGCAGGGGAGAGTATCAAGAGTGATCCGGACAAGTGTTACTGCATCTATGATGAGGCTTTCGAGAAGGAACTTGCAGAGCGTAAGGTGATCACTGAGCGGTTGGACTATGCCATTGCAAATGGTGAGATCAAGGTATTCTATCAGCCGATTATTCGTACCCTGACGGGACAGCTCTGCGGTTATGAAGCCCTGGCCAGATGGATCAGTCCGGAGCTTGGGTTCCTCTCTCCGGGAGTCTTTATCCCGGCTCTTGAGGAGGCTCGTTTGATCCATAAGCTGGATGCCTGTATGATCCGTCAGATTTGCAGAGAATTAAAAGAATATATTCAGATCAGTGATATCCCACCGGTTCCGGTGTCTTTTAACCTGTCCCGGCTGGATTTTATGCTCTGCGATATTTTCCAGATTGTAGAGGATGCAGTAGGTGAGAACAGCCTGGATAAGACCATGATCAATATTGAGATCACGGAAAGTCTTCTGGTGGAGGATGCATTGATCCGGGAAGAGATCAAGAGATTCCATGATGCAGGCTATAAGGTGTGGATGGATGATTTCGGTAGCGGTTATTCTTCCCTTAATACACTGAAGGATTATGAGTTTGACAAGCTTAAGATCGACATGCTCTTTTTGTCCTCCTTCACCCAGAAGTCCAAGGATATCATTGCCTCCATCGTTCAGATGGCTAAGCGGATCGGAATCAGGACCCTTGCAGAAGGCTGCGAGACAGAGGAACAGTATGAGTTCTTAAAGGGAGTCGGTTGCGAAGAGGTACAGGGTTACTATTTTGGTAAGCCTATGCCGGGGCGGGATTGCATCCGGGAGATCTACGAGAAGAAATTCATTCCGGAGAAGGTCTGGGACAGAGAATTGTATCAGGAAGCCGGGCGTACCTTTTTCCATGATGATAGTCCCATGGCCATCATCGACTATATGGATGATACCTTCTTCCTCCTGCATGAGAACAGGGCAAGCCAGCGGCTCATGGAGCACCTTCAGGTCACCAGTAACAAGGTGGTGGAGGTGCTGAACCGAAGAGACAGTATGTATTTTAACCTGTTTCATCGCAAGTTGAATGAGTGTATCCGTTCCGGAAGACCGATCCGTTTTTCCTTCTCCTATCATGATACCTATCTGTCAGTAACAGTGGGAATCATTGCAGAGAAGGGGGATCATCTGGTATGCAAGTTCGAGATGTTTGACACTCAGGTTGCGATCCGTCATCTGAGCCCCAGGAGCCGGCATCTGGATCCGGATCATAAGCGGACGATTCTGATTGCAGATGATGAACCGGTAAACTGCATGATTCTTGGTGAGATGCTTAAGGAACACTATAATATTCTTTATGCAGAGGACGGACAGCAGGCCCTGGATAAGATCTTTACAGATCCGGAGGGAATCTCTGCTGTTGTATTGGATATGGTGATGCCGAAGATGGACGGTATGCAGGTGCTCTATCAGATCCGCACCTGTGAGCAGACCAGATTCCTACCGGTGATCGCCATGACAAGTGCTACGGATCTGGAGATCGATCTGCTGCATTCCGGTGTGAATCAGTTTTTCTCCAAGCCATTGGAGGACCGGGATCTGATCCTTGCCAAGATCGAGAATGTGATCCGTAATGCAAGAGGACAGTAGCCTATGGGTGCAAGATATACCATCCAAAAGAAGGTCGTTACCTTTATATCCATCGTTATGATTCTAACCGCTGTGATCCTGGGCGGAAGCGTCTATGCTGTTGTCAGTCATTCCCAGAACAACGAAGCGGAGCTTGCTATCAAGGGGCTGGCAGAGAGTGAAGTCGCTAGGATGGATCAGCAGTTGATGAAGATACAAACCTCGGTAAATGATGTGACGGCTCTTGCGGATAATGCGGTTCTTAAGAAGGCAGATGTGGAGAATGCCCATAACCGCCGCAGGCTGACCAAGCAGATCGAGGATGTATTTTATGCCATAATGGAACAGAACGATCATGTGGTGGCCAATTATATGTTTTACGATCCGGAGCTGATCAACGGGACGGACGGGTTCTTCTTTGTATACGATGATACCGGCACATTAAAAGAGCACCCCATCACCGATATCCGAAGGTATGATCCACAGGATGTGGATCATGTGGGGTGGTATACCATTCCGAAGGAGAGCGGACAGCCGGTGTGGCTGGAGCCGTACTATAACCGGAATATCAAGCGTTGGCTGATCTCCTATGTGGTTCCCTTTTACAAGGAGGATACCCTGATTGCAGTGATCGGCATGGATATGGATTTTAAGGAACTGGTGGAAGAGGTGGACCGGTTTCGCTTTTATAAAAACGGGCGGGCCTTCCTTAAAAATAAAAGCGGAAGTGAGCATTATCACCTCTCCTATTTCGAAGAGGACAGGCACGGTGATGAACATGTGACACTGGTCAATGGGGCAGGAGCCAATGAACATCTGATGATTTATGCCGAGCAGGGTGTCTGGAAGGTAGGGTATTCTCGGACGCTTTTGAATGGCATGCAGCTTTTTTTGACGGATACTTATGATGAGCTGTATTCCGAACGTCACACGGTTCTTCTGGCAGTGATCCTTGCGACGCTTCTGGCAGCAATTATTCTCTCTTTTCTTCTGACGGCCTATACCGGACGTTTGATGCGGCCGGTCCTGAAGCTGACAGCTACGGTGAAGGAGATCGAACAGCGGAACTATGATGTGGAGGTCATAGAAGAGGGAGAGGGAGAGATTCGGGAACTGACCAGAGGTGTGGGCTATATGGCAGCGGCGCTTCGCAGGCAGCAGCATCTGAATGAAACAGAACTGACGGAGCGAAACCGAAGGCTTGAGGCTGCCATCAAGGAAGCGAACCGGGCCAATGCAGCCAAGTCGGAGTTCCTCTCCCGGATGAGCCATGATATCCGTACTCCCATGAATGCCATCATCGGCATGTGTGTCATCGCTCAGGATCACACAGAGGATCGGGATAAGGTGATGGATTGCCTGGATAAGATCTACTCCTCCAGTAATTATATGCTTTCTCTTCTGAATGATATCCTGGATATGAGTCAGATCGAAAGCGGAAAGCTGACCTATACGGAAAGTGAATTCAATCTTCAGGCTCTGGTGGAGAAGTCTCTTCTGGTCCTTTCTTCTCAGATCAGGAGTAAGGGACATACGGTGGAGGTAGATCTGGAAGAGCTGCAACATAAAAATGTGATCGTTGACGGGCTGCGGCTTCAGCAGGTGCTGGTGAATATCCTGTCCAATGCCATTAAGTATACGGAAAGCGGTGGACAGATCAGGATCCGGGGAACGGAGACAGCCGGGGAAGATGGAGAGAAGAGCCGCTATACCTTTACGGTGGAAGATAATGGAATCGGAATGTCAGAGGAGTTTCTGACCAGGATTTTCACTCCCTTTACCAGAGAGAAGGACGATCACCAGACAGAAGTAAAAGGAACCGGCCTAGGTATGGCCATCACCAAGGCGATCATTGAGCATATGGGAGGCAGTATCTTTATCAGCAGTCAGCCGGGAGAAGGATCCTCTGTCACCATTGGTCTTGACCTTCAAACGGTAGAAGCGGTGGAGATGGCAGGAAAAGAGGCAGAGGCTGTTGTTGAGAGTCCGAAGGGAAATCTGTCAGACCTGGATCTGACGGGAATCCGTTTTTTGGTGGTGGATGATATGATCATCAATCTGGAAATAGCCGCAGGGCTTCTGGAGATGACAGGGGCCATTGTGGAGAAGGCAGACAACGGCAAAGAGGCGGTGGAGAAGTTTGCATCGAATCCCACAGGCTGGTATGATGCGATTCTGATGGATATCCGAATGCCCATCATGGATGGATATCAGGCCACCCGGGCCATTCGAGAAATGGATTCCGATTACGCCCGCAGGATCCCTATTATTGCCACCAGTGCCAATGCCTTTGAAGAGGATATCCGCCAATCCAAGGAGGCGGGAATGAACGAACATATTACAAAGCCCATTGATATGGAAAATCTCCGGGATGTTTTGTGTCAGTATTTGCTGTCAGAAAGGGGGAAGAGGGATGACCATTGAGAATCTGAAGGAATTTGGAGCGGATACAGAGCTGGGACTGACCCGTTGCATGGGCAACGAAGGATTGTATTTCAAACTGGTGCAGATGATCATCGATGATGGGAAGTTTGCAGCTCTTGGAGAGGCCCTTGGAGGGAAGGATCTGGAGAAGGCCTTTGATTACGCCCATGCCCTAAAGGGTACCCTGGGGAACCTGGCATTAGACCCTCTCTACGTGGCCATTAGCGAAATCGTAGAACCCCTCCGAAGGAAGGATGAGACCTACGATTATCTGGGGCAATATGAGAAGATTGAGGGTCTGCACAGGAAGCTGGGTGAGATGGCAGCTCTATGATTGTGGGATTCTGGGCAGGTTCCACTTATAGTGAGCGGCCAGGTAGCGGATCAGAAGTACCAGCACGAAGCTGATCCCCTGGGCCTTGCGGTCCGAGATCGCAAGGGGAAGGAAAGCGGCTGCAGCTGCACCTGCCAGGGAAGCCACCGCATAGATGTGGCGCACAAAGATATAGGGTTTTTGGGCAGCGAAGATATCCCGGATGACACCTCCTCCCACGCCTGTGATTACACCCAGGAAGATCACCAGGTAGGCGTTGGTGTCATTGGGGGCGGAGAGCCTGCGCCCCGCGAAGACCCCGTCAACGGTGAAGGCGGCAAGGCCAAGAGAGTCCGTTATGAGAAGGAGCTTCTGGTAGGAGGCGGAGAGCTTTGCCTTTTTCTCAGGGGAGGTGAAGTTCTGGTGCCTTCGGATCCACAGTACGATCAAAAAGACGCAGACAGCCGTAATAAAGGACAGGATCATGTAGGTAGGATCCCGGAAGACCATAGGAGGAATGGTACCGATGGTCAGATCCCGGATAAAGCCTCCGCCGGTGGCGGTGACAAGGGCAAGGATCATGATTCCAAACAGATCCATTTCCTGTTCAATGGCGACCATGGCGCCGGATATGGCGAAGGCAATGGTGCCGATATAATCCATGATATATATGATTTCAAATGACATAAGCGCTACTCTTCTCTCTATTCTATAATGAAAACTCTATAATACATTATCATAACATTGGAAATAAATCTCAAAAAACAAACATAAATAACAAAAAAATGTGATATGGCAAAAACCTCCGGATGACTAAAATGAAGGTTGTAGGGCAGGACTTTGGGGAAAAGGGTGAGTCTCTGCAAAACCTTAAATCATGAGAAGGAGGTTATATTTTGAAAGGGGAAACAAGGAAACAAACAAGTCGGATCATAAGTCTGGCGCTGATGCTGGCAATGCTGATCACCTTATTGCCGGCGGGCCTGGTGACGGCCAGGGCAGAGGAGAGTAGTAAAAACGTTTTTGCTGTTGTGGGGGAGGAAGCTTTGACAGGGGTATCCTGGTCACCAACGGCAGAAGGCAATGAGAAAAATGTCTTTGTACAAGAAGGGGGCACAAGCAAATATAGCCTGACCTATTCTTCTGTAAAGCCGGGAAATTATGAATTTAAGATCCTGCAGGATCCGGATACCTTTAAGTGGGATGCTCGCTGGTGTACCGATCATTTGAAGGATAGTAGTAATGCGAAGTCTAACGATCTGCTGGAGGTAAAGGTGCCGTCGAAGATCACATTTACCTTGGATGCAAGTGATCCGGACCATAAGGTTTTGGTATCGGCAGAAAAGATTCCAATGCTTGTGTTTTCTGGGCAGCCGGAGCAGGTAACGGCGGGAGCAGAGGTTGCTCTTGCGAAGGAGGCTTCCTACTATGATGGAGAGACCGAAGAAGGTTCTTCTGTTGCAGTGACCTATTCCCTGGCAAAGGAGCAGGAGAAGGTTACCTTAGATGGGAATAAGCTCCAGGTGGCTAAAGGATACACGGGAGAGCAGGTGGATCTGATTGCAACCTATAAGGACTATCAGCAGAAGATCCGGATTCCGGTGGTTGCGCAGGAATATGATGTGACGCTTTACTTCTATAACAAAGATTGGCCCATGGAAGCAGGCAAAAGTGACGTCTATCTTTTTGAAAATGGCGGCGGCAAGAACAATGTTATAGCATTGGATGATACCTATGAGGATAAGGAGAACGGCATTACCTGGGTAAAGGGCCATATCAAAGTATCCTATAACGAGTTGGGAATCATTGCCCGTAAAAAGGCCGGCAGTTGGGATGCAGGTCAGGATGGCAACCGGTATTTTAATATTCCGGAGGACGCTGACTCTGTTACCCTCTGGTATGTTTTCGGTAAGACACCG
>CADCQT010000029.1 GCA_902803645.1 uncultured Lachnospiraceae bacterium
CAAAGCCTTTCGGTGTCCTACAGTCGCCAAAGTCTCCCTTGCAAGCAAGCTTGCAGATGAGACCTTGGCTCGTTGTTATAACAAAAAGAGCGAACCCTTGGGGGTTCGCTTTTTTGCGTTCTGTTTATTCTATGCGCTTTCCTGATCCTGTTCTTTTTTCAGGTTCTTGACGGCAGTAGACAGCATCAGTTTGATACGGTTTAACTGGTTAACCTCAGAGGCTCCCGAATCGTAGTCGATGGCGGCAATATTGGCTGTTGGATTCTCTCTTCGAATCTCCTTGATAACGCCCTTACCTACGATATGGTTGGGAAGACAACCGAAGGGCTGAATACAAACGATATTGTTTGCACCTTCTCCGATCAGCTCTAACATCTCACCTGTGAGGAACCAGCCCTCGCCGGTCTGATTGCCCATGGAAACGATGGCCTTGGCCTTGTCGGCGGTCTCGTTGATATAGGCCGGTGCAGTGAAACGACTGCTTTCCTTGTAGCCTTCTCTTGCGGCTTTACGAAGCCATTCGAAGAACCGGATGCCCAGGTTTGCGATTCTGGCACTCTTCTTGGAAAATCCCAGGTTTTCTGCCTTGAAGTTGGTGTTGTAGAAGCAGTAGAGAAGGAAATCTGTAAGGTCCGGTACAACGGCCTCAGCCCCTTCCTGCTCTAACAGGTCTGCAAGATGGTTGTTTGCCATTGGAAGGAACTTCACCAGGATCTCTCCTACGATACCGACTCTTGGTTTTACCTCATTTGTGATGGGGAGGGTGTCAAAGTCGTGAATGATCTCCTTACACATCTTTTTAAACTTGCGATGTGAGAGGAAATGATCGGAGGATACAAAGTCAATGACCTTCTTTTTCCACTTCTCATGTAGGGCATTGGCAGAGCCTTTCTCTGCTTCGTAAGGACGAACATGCAGAAGACAACGCAGGAAGATGTCACCAAAGACAAGGGCATACAGTCCATGCTGGATCACCTTCGGTGTCAGCTTAAAGCCCGGATTCTTTTCAAGTCCGCTGACGTTGATGGAAATAACCGGAATATCCTTATAACCGGCTTTTGCGATGGCACGTCGTATAAAGCCGATATAGTTACTTGCGCGGCATCCACCACCGGTCTGAGAGATCAGAAGGGCAGTACGATCTAGATCATATTTGCCGGATTTTAATGCGCTCATCAGCTGACCGATCACAAGGAGGGAAGGATAGCAGGCGTCATTGTTGACGTACTTAAGTCCCTGGTCGATACAGTCCTTCTGAGGGATATCCGGAACCACAATGTTGTAGCCTGCTGCCCGCATGGCAGGAGCGATCAGATCAAAGTGGATCGGTGACATCTGAGGGCAAAGGATGGTATATTCCTTCTTCATCTTTTTGGTAAAGAGGGTCCGCTTGTAGCTGGATGGCAGGATCTTACGTTTTCCCACCTGCATCTTGTCGGCACGGCGCTCCCTGACACGGATAGCGGCCAGAAGGGAACGGATACGGATTCTTGCAGCTCCAAGGTTGTTGACTTCGTCGATCTTAAGGCAGGTATAGATCTTACCGGAGTTGGAGAGGATGTCGTTAACACAGTCGGTGGTAACCGCATCCAGACCACAGCCGAAGGAGTTTAACTGGATTACATCCAGATTCTCTGTCTTCTTTACATAGTTGGCGGCAGAGTACATTCTGGTGTGGAACATCCACTGGTCCATAACGATTAGAGGTCGCTCTAACTTTCCTAAGTGAGAGATGGAATCCTCGGTCAATACAGCCATACCGTAGGTGGTGATAAGATCCGGAATACCGTGATTGATCTCAGGATCCACATGGTAGGGGCGGCCTGCAAGAACGATACCGTGTCGTCCGGTCTCTTTCAGGTAGGCAAGGACCTCTTCTCCCTTTTCTTCCATATCATGACGGAATCTTCCCTGCTCAAACCAGCCGGCATGGGCAGCATCACGAACTTCGCTTTCAGGAATGTTAAATTCCTTCTTAAAAACCTTGACCAGCTGGCCCGCCAGGATCTCCTCGGAAGTAAAAGCCATAAAGGGATTAAGGAAACGTACCTTTCCTGAAGTAATGGCTTCTACGTTATTTTTGATATTTTCTGCATAAGAGGTAACGATAGGGCAGTTGTAGTGATTGTTACTGCTGGGGAATTCATTACGCTCATATGGAACACAGGGGTAGAAAATGGTCTCTACGCCCTCGTTGATCAGCCACTGAACATGTCCGTGGGTCAGCTTGGCCGGGTAACACTCGGATTCACTTGGAATGCTCTCGATTCCAAGCTCGTAGACCTTACGGCTGGACTGTGGTGAGAGAACAACAGAAAAACCGAGCTTTTTGAAGAAGGTAGCCCAGAAGGGATAGTTCTCGTAGAGATTTAATACCCTTGGAATACCGATGACACCACGGCTTGCCTTCTCAGCCGCCAAGGACTCGTAGCTGAAAAGCCGCTTGTATTTGTATTCATATAGGTTCGGAATATGATCCTTGTTCTTTTCCTTACCAAGACCACGTTCGCATCGATTACCGGTAATAAAACGGCGGTTATCGGAGAAACGGTTGATGGTGAGCATACACTTGTTGGTACATCCCTGACAGTGGGTCATCTTGGTCTCAAAGGTAAGGGCGAGAATCTCATCCATTGGCAGCATGGTGGTGGTCTTCTCGTCTTCGTATCGCTCCCTCGCGATAAGTGCAGCACCAAAGGCTCCCATAATGCCGGCAATATCAGGTCTTGTTACCTTGACACCACTGATCTGTTCAAAGGCTCTAAGAACCGCGTCATTATAGAAGGTTCCTCCCTGTACCACCACATTTCGTCCAAGTTCCTTCGGGTCGGACAGTTTGATGACCTTAAAGAGGGCATTCTTGATAACAGAGTAAGCAAGTCCTGCAGAAATATCGGCTACAGAGGCGCCTTCCTTCTGGGCCTGTTTTACTTTGGAATTCATAAAGACGGTACAACGGGTCCCAAGATCGATGGGGTGCTTAGCAAACAATGCCTCTTTTGCGAAGTCCCGTACATTAAAGTTAAGGGATTTGGCAAATGTCTCAATGAAGGAACCGCATCCGGCGGAGCAGGCTTCGTTCAGCTGTACCGAATCCACGGTGCCGTTTTTGA
>CADCQT010000030.1 GCA_902803645.1 uncultured Lachnospiraceae bacterium
CCGATCTTGTCTGATATCGTTCCCCAGGATCAGGCACTGAAGATGCTGGATACCATGGAAAGCCAGGGGGATCTGATTTAACTATGACCACCATAGAACGGGTGTTGCGGGTCCTTGAAGAAAATCGTGGGATTCCACAGTCGGGAGAAGCTATTGCAGAAAGCCTTGCTTTGAGTCGAACCGCTGTGTGGAAGGCGGTTAAGAACCTGCGTGAGGCAGGATACGAGATCAATGCCAAACCGAAGAAGGGATATTATCTACCCCAGGCCAGTGATATTTTATCAAAGGAGGCTGTGGAAGCACAGTTGGAACAAATCTGGCTGAATGATATGGGAGAGAGCTTCGGGGAGACGATGAAACCGGTCTCTTTGCATATTCAGGTGGAAAAAGAAGTGACCTCTACGAACAGAGAGTTGTCCGCCCGGGCAATTCATGGGGCGCCATCGGGAAGTGTATTGATAACCGGTGTGCAGACCAACGGAAAAGGTCACCGGGATCACAGATTCTCTTCTCCGGAAGGAGGACTGTATATGAGTGTTCTGCTCCGGGCAGAGGATCTGATGTATGAGAAAATCCCTCAGATAACGGCAGCTGGGGCTTTGGCCGTCAGACGGGCCGTTAAGGATGTGACAGGAGAGGAACTGTCGATCCGCTGGGTCAATGACCTCTACCTTCACCGGAAAAAGGTGTGTGGGATTCTGACAGAAGGGGCTGTGGACCTGGAAAGCGGACAGTTGCAGTGGATTGTTTTAGGAATCGGTATCAATTACCGGACAAGGCCAGAGGATTATCCGGAGGAGATAAGAGATAAGGTGGGGAGTCTGTATGGAGACCAAAGGACAGACAAAGAGATACCTCCCAGGGCCAGACTTGCAGCTGCGATTCTGAGAGAATTATTTATACAGCCTCCCGATGCAAAGGAGTTGATGCAGGAGTATATGCAGTATCTGGATCAGAAGGGAAAAGAGATTACTGTGACTCCGGTTCAAAGAGGAAAAGAGGTCTATGGGAAAAGCTATCAGGCTGTGCTTTTGGGTGTGGATGAGAAGATGCACCTTCTGGTTAACGTAGACGGGAACCAGCAGGAGCTTGGCTTTGGACAGGTAAGCATATCGTAGGATCAGGTATCCTGCGAGGGATAGTACAAGGAAAGAAGATCGTGACCGCAGGGTGGCGGTCTTTTTTGTGCATCAATGTGTCCCCCGGTCTTTGAATCGAGGTGCTAACATTGGGAAAAAGGGGGATCTCGAAGGGAGGTCTTGCTATATGATCTATGGATATGCGAGAGTGTCAACCAAAAGCCAGGCCCGGGACGGCAATTCATTGGAGGTACAATATGAAGCCTTGCGGGCAGCAGGTGCAGAGGTGATCTATACGGATAGTTATACCGGAACCCAGATGAACCGCCCCGAATTCATGAAATTGCTGTCAAAACTGGAAGAAGGTGACACCTTGGTGGTGGCGAAAATGGATCGTTTTGCAAGGAGTATCACCCAGGCATCGGAGTTGATCACGTCCTTGATCGATGAGGGAGTCACCATCCATGTGTTGAATATGGGAGTCCTGGATAATTCTCCGGTGAATGTGCTGATGCGGAATATGCTGCTGGCCTTTGCCCAATTCGAACGGGAACTGATCGTGACGCGAACAAGAGAAGGGAAGGAGATCGCAAGGCAGGATCCGGCCTATCATGAAGGCCGTCCAAGAATCTATTCCGATGAGCAGTATCGTCAGGCAGTACAACTTTTGAAAAATCATACCTACAAGGAGGTTTCTGCTATGACAGGGATGAGTGTGAAGACGATCCAAAGGGCGAAACTGCAGTATCAGACCATGGCCGAACCGAAGGAAGAAAACAGAAAATAAGAGATATGGTTGTTGTGTAAACAGGTATAGAATATCCCCCTTTTGACAAGGTAAGAAGGAGCTGTGCAGGTGATTGTGCGGCTCCTTCGTTATGTTCTACGGAGTTTATAATTTCTTTAGAAAAGTTTAGAAAGATTTAAGATTTGGATTATCAAAAGCATGCTATAATGCACTCATCTTATAAGACGTTACGCAGTCGGAACAATACCGGCTGTGTGTAAATTCCCAGGGGATGCGAAGGGGCATCCTTATCACCCACCAATCGGTGAATTACTCCATGGAGAAAAGTAAAATAG
>CADCQT010000031.1 GCA_902803645.1 uncultured Lachnospiraceae bacterium
AGCTCGCTTGCGAGGGGGACTTAGGCGACTGTAGAACACCGAAAGGCTTTGCCTTGAGGTGTGAAACAGAGTTGAAATCGAGTAGGAATCAGCCTACTCGATTCATAACCCCCACCTACGCTAACGCTTAGAGGTGGGGGATTTCTCCGACTGAGTTAAAGCTTATGGCCACTCAACGTCAGTAAGCTCTGGGTATCTCTCCTTGATTGCTGTCTCGAAGTTCTCTTTTGCCTTTTCCTCATCGATCTTGCCGTTGAAGTAATCACCGAATGAGTTCTGGAATACCTCACCACAACCCTGATCGTATGGGGAGATGTTGCTCATATCGATTGTTGGAGCTACCTCTGCGAAAAGCTTAATGTGGTTCTGTCCGCCAAGGAAGTCTGATCCGTACTTAGGATCACTTGCAAGCTCTGTCATACCTGTCTGTGTATTTGTATAATCCTGAGTATCTTTTGTAATCTTTACAAGGTTATCCTTGTTGGCTGTAAGCTGTAACATGATGTCCTTGATGTGCTTCGGGTTATCCGTTCCGTTAGCAGCTACGAGCCAAGAACCGCCCCAGTAGAATGGCTGAGGGCCGTCACATACTGCCCAGTCTCCTGCACCTTCCTTACCTGCGTTATCCTGCAGTGTGAAGTTGATCCCCCATGTTGAGTAGAAGAATCCGAATACCTTGGAATCAGCAGACTGATCCTTGTTCCACTCATCGGTCCACTGACCGCTTACGTTGTGGTTAAGTCCCTCATCTGTGTACTTCTTGGACTGATCTACCCAGTTCATAAGGTTCTTATCTACCTTAACGGTTGTTCCGTCTACCCACTTACCGGATACGTTATTAGAGAATACACGGAAGGTATCTGCTACGGAAGAAAGCATGAAGTAACCATTGTCCTTCATCTCTTTTGCTGCTGCATCGAACTTGTTCCAGTCAGCCAGCTTCTCCTGTACCTTATCCGGATCGTCTGTTCCGAATACCTTCTTAGCAATGGATCTTCTGTAAGCGAAAAGACCCGGTGTAGCCTGCCATGATGTTCCACGGATCTCTCCGTTTGCATCTGTTACAACATCCTTGGTGTACTGATACTGATCAGAAAGATCATCATCTGTAATACCTAAGTCCTTAAGTGGAACAGATACATTTGCATTGGCATCGGTATACTTTAATGCATAGTCAGCCTCTACAAGGTACATATCCACCTTATCGTCTGTGGATGCACTGTCCTGCTTCTTAAGAGCCTGATCTAACTTATCCTGGTATACACCGTTCTGGTTCGGATTAACGGTCCAGTGGATCTCTGTGCCATCCTTAAGATATGTGATGGACTTGTCATCAGAAACCTTCTCAACTTCTGAATAGTAGTCATTCAAACGACTCTGGAACTCCTCGTTCCATACATAGATGTTAATGACCTTTCCCTCTTTTTCGTTGTTTACTGATGAAGCCTTCGCATCGCTGCTCTTGCTGCTGCTACCGCATCCTGCAAGAACCCCCATGGTCATTGCAGCTACCAACAGTACACTGACAACTTTACGTTTCATTACACTACCTCCTCCTTCAATGAGTGTATTAAAGCTCCCAAACGATTTCCCGTTTTATATCCGTTCCCCGTTTGGTTGTATATATATTACGAAATCCGCATCGCCGATTATATTAAAAACAAACACTAAATGTCAATTTCATGACATGAAATGCTTTTTCTTATTATCGACAAAAAAAACAGGAGTTGCTTTGCAACCCCCGTTTTTTTTCAGCATTTGTGGCAGTATTGATTTTTGATATCATTTACGAATTAACAAAATCTCACTCTCATTTGTCAAAATTCCATCATCCAGGTGACAGCCTTCTATCTCCTGACCGTTTATACTGATCCGGTAGGCACCCTCTGTCTTGCCCTCAGGGTTTTGCACCGTAATATGCAGCATCTTGCCCCTAAACTTCTTATCCACCTTGTACTCCTTCCAGTCGGATGGAACTGCCGGACAGATCTTAAGGCCGGATGGATCCGGACGAAGTCCAAGAATTCCCTCCACGCAGCCTACCATAACAGTAGAGGCCGTACCTGTCAGCCAGTGAACGTGGCTGCGTCCGAAGTGAGGACTTGCAGGTCCCTCTGTAAACTGTCCATAGCAGTATGGCTCAAGGCGTCGGATCTCTGCCCTGTCGTTCTGGGCTGAAGGTGCATTTTCCATAAACACCTCAAATGCCTTGTCTCCCCGGCCTAAAAGCGCCTCTGCAAGAATCAGCCATCCCTGAGACTGGGAGAAGATTCCGGAGTTTTCCTTCACTCCCTGGTTGTAGATCACTGCAAGGGCTCCGTCAAAGGCATGGGCATGGTATGGAGGATCCATAAGAATAGCACCATACTCAGTGTTCAGATTATCCTCTACCTGCTTCATAATGCCCTCTGCCCGCTCTCCTGCGGCTGCGCCACTGATCACAGCCCAGCTCTGAGGATTCAGCCACAAAGAAGCCTCCGGAGCATCCTTTGCTCCTACTACTTCTCCTGCCTCCGTAAATCCTCTTGTATAACGGTCATGGTCAAAGCAAAGCTCCTCTAACTTTTCTCCGAAGGCCTCCTGTGCCCCGGTAAGCTCCTTAAGATATGCGCCATCTCCCTTTTCTGTTGCAAAACACTTCATAACTGTCATAGCATAGTAGTACTGAAGGGCAACGAAGGTGGACTCACCGTTGGCTCCTAACCGAAGACAGTCATTCCAATCTGCATATAATCCGGCAGGAAGTCCATGTGGTCCCAGATGCTCGGCAGAGAAGCGGATCGCTCTCTTTAAATGCTCGTAGACGCTTGCTTCACCCTCATCAGAGAAGGGGATCACCTCAT
>CADCQT010000032.1 GCA_902803645.1 uncultured Lachnospiraceae bacterium
GAGAAGGAGGGATTTGAACCCTCGCGCCGGTTTCCCGACCTATACCCTTAGCAGGGGCACCTCTTCGGCCTCTTGAGTACTTCTCCAGTCCGATCATAAATGACCTATTCATTTGTGTGCTGTTCAGCACGCTTATTTATTATATTAAACACTACGGTTTTTGTCAAACGCTTTTTACAAATTTCTATATTCTTTTGGAGCTGTCTCATAGAGATTGCCTCCATGACAGTCCGCCACCACAATAACCGGAAAATTTTCCACTGTGATCCTGCGGATAGCCTCGGCACCTAGATCCTCATAGGCAACGATCTCAGAAGCTTTGATACATTTCGACAGGAGTGCTCCAACACCACCGATTGCTGCAAAGTATACTGCCTCATTACGTACCACCGCCTCTAACACCTCCGGCGTTCTCTTTCCCTTTCCGATCATGGCCTTTTCACCAAGATCTAAAAGGGTAGGAGCGTACTTATCCATCCGACTGGCTGTGGTTGGTCCTGCAGAACCGATGGGACGATCTTCCCTTGCAGGAGATGGACCCATATAGTATATGGTTGCATCCTTCAGATCGATCGGCAGTTCTTCCCCATGGGAAATAAGCTCCATCAATCTCTTGTGAGCTGCATCTCTTGCTACGTACATTTCTCCTGTGAGAAACACAAAATCTCCAATGTGTAGCTGTTTTGCCTTATCTGCCGTGATCGGCAATTCCATTTGAATATCCACGATTTTCTCCAAACAGGGGCACTTATCCACATTTTCAGAAAAAATTCTCTTTTTTTGTGTATAAGCCCTGTACATACTTAGATAACACGCTGAATGTGACGATTGACATGGCAGCAGATATTGACTGCCACCGGAAGTCCTGCTATATGGGTTGGATAGGTGTTCACGTTGACTGCCAACGCGGTTGTCCTACCACCTAACCCTGCCGGACCGATTCCAAGGGAATTGATCTTTTGCAGCATCTCCTCCTCCAAAGCCTTTGCCCACTCTGTCTCTGCTGATTGTCCCACTTCCCGGGTCAGTGCTTCCTTTGCCATAAGGGCTGCCTTTTCAAAGGTTCCACCGATCCCTACACCAATGACCATAGGTGGACAGGCATTGGGACCGGCATCCTCTACTGCAGACAGAATGGCTTTTTTTACCCCTTCCATTCCATCTGCCGGCTTTAACATATAGACTTTGCTCATATTTTCGCTGCCAAATCCCTTGGGAGCCACCTTTATACGGATCTTATCTCCCGCAACGATCCTGGTATGAAGAACAGCAGGAGTGTTGTCCTTTGTATTGACTCTTTCTATTGGGTCTCCTACAACGGATTTTCTAAGAAAACCCTCCTGGTAACCCTGTCTAACCCCTTCATTTACTGCATCTTCAAGAGAGGATCCACTCAGATGTACATCCTGGCCGATCTCTAAAAAAATCACAGCCATTCCTGTATCCTGACAGATGGGAATCATCTCTTCTCCGGCAATTGTTAGATTTTCTTCAAGCTGTCTCAGTATCTTCTTCCCAATGGGAGAAACCTCTGTTTCAGCAGCCTTTTGCAGAGCCTTTTGCATATCACAGGAAAGCTGGTAATTTACCGAAATACACATCTCCTTGATATTTTTCGTCAGTTCAGCGGTATCTATTTCGCGGATCATTTATCTGTTTTCCTCCGAATCAGCATCCGATCCAGATCCTTCTGCTTCAGATGCTGCCTCTTCTTCCTCATTCATAATCACGTCTTTTCGCACTTTTGCGATGGATGCCACAGTTTCATTGTCCTTAAGATCAATGAGCTTGACACCGGAAGTGATACGAGAGGAGAGTGTTGTCTCGTTTACACGGATTCGGATAACAATACCCTCTGTATTGATCAGCATAACCTGATCATCACTGTTAACAGCCTTTGCTCCTACCAGCTGACCTGTCTTTTCAGTGATCTTGTAGCACTTAACACCCTTTGTTCCACGATGCTTTGTAGGGAATTCAGATGTTAACGTACACTTACCAATACCCTTTTCAGATACCAGCATAATAGACTCACCTTGAGAAGCCAACTGCATTGCAATGATATAATCCTGATCTGCAAGATTCATTCCGATAACACCCATAGCCGTTCTACCGGTTCCACGAAGTTCTGTCGCTTTGAATCTTGTACACTGACCCTGTACGGTAAAGAGAAGAATATCATCCTCGTCCGTGATCTTCTTCACTTCAATCAACTTGTCATTTTCCTTGAGGCTTATTGCCACCAGTCCATTCTTACGGATATTGCTGAATTCGGAAAGCTTCGTCTTCTTAACGATACCTGTCTTTGTTGCCATAAACAGATATTCATCGTTGCCGACCTCCATATCCTTCATAGGGATCATGGATGTAATATGCTCCTCCGGCTGAAGAGGGATCAGATTGATGATGGCTGTTCCTCTGGCCGTTCTTGAAGCCTCCGGAATCTCATAAGCCTTCAAACGATATACCCGGCCAAAGTTGGTGAAGAACATCATATAGTGATGATTTGTGGTCATCATCATCTCAACGATATAATCCTCGTCGATGGTCTCCATTCCCTTAATTCCCTTACCTCCACGGTTCTGAGCCTTGAAGTTATCGGTATTCATTCTCTTGATATAACCAAGCTTAGTAAATGTAATCACGGTAGGATCATCCGGAATCAGATCCTCCATATTGATCTCATTCTCATCATAGCCGATGGAAGTACGGCGCTCGTCGCCATATTTATCTGCATATACAAGGATCTCCTCACGGATGACACCGAGAAGTTTTTTCATATCTCCAAGGATTCCCTGTAAATATGCGATCCTTTCCTGAAGCTCTTTATATTCTGCCTCTAACTTGCCTCTTTCCAGACCTGTCAGAGCACGAAGACGCATATCAACGATAGCCTGAGCCTGAACATCTGTAAGGCCGAAACGCTGCATCAGAGCGATCTTGGCTTTTTCAACATTCTCAGAATTTCGGATGATGCTGATCACTTCATCGATATGATCCAATGCAATCAGCAATCCCTCTAAGATATGTGCTCTCTGCTGCGCCTTGTTCAAATCAAATTTGGTCCGTCTGGTGACAACGTCCTTCTGGTGCTCCAGATAATACCCCAGCATCTCCTTAAGATTTAAGATCTTCGGCTGATTATTTACAAGAGCAAGCATAATGACACCAAAGGTATCCTGCAGCTGTGTATGCTTAAAAAGCTTATTCAGCATAACAGTAGGATTCACATCCTTACGAAGCTCAATACAGATCCGCATACCTTCACGGGAAGACTCATCCCGAAGGTCGGTAATTCCGTCCAGTCGCTTGTCACGTACCAGATCCGCAATATTGGCAATGAGTCTTGCCTTATTGACGTAGTAGGGCAGCTCAGTAACAACGATACGGTTCTTACCGTTTTTCATTGGCTCAATATCCGTTACAGCACGAACCTTGATCTTACCCCGGCCGGTCCGATAAGCTTCACTGATACCGCTGACACCTAAGATTTCTCCACCGGTGGGGAAATCCGGTCCCTTGATGATCTCCATAAGCTCATCTATATCAGTATCCCGATCTTCCTCCACTTCATTGTCAATGATCTTAACAACGGCATTGACCACTTCCTTCAGGTTATGAGGGGGAATATTGGTAGCCATTCCCACAGCAATTCCCTGGGTTCCGTTTACAAGAAGGTTCGGATAACGGGCAGGAAGAACCACCGGTTCCTTCTCTGTCTCATCGTAGTTTGGTGCAAAATCCACCGTGTCCTTATTGATATCCTGGATCATTGCCAGAGAAATCTTGGCCAGTCGTGCTTCTGTATATCGCATAGCAGCAGCGCCATCACCATCCACGGATCCAAAATTACCGTGTCCGTCGATCAAGGGATAACGTGTGCTCCAATCCTGTGCCAGATTGACCATTGCTCCATAAATTGATGAATCACCATGGGGGTGATATTTACCCATGGTATCTCCGACGATACGCGCACACTTACGGTGTGGCTTATCCGGAAAGTTGCTCATCTCATTCATGGAGTAGAGGATTCGTCTCTGTACCGGTTTTAATCCATCTCTTACATCAGGAAGGGCACGAGATGCGATAACGCTCATGGCATAGTCGATGTAGGATGTCTCCATTGTTTTTTTCAAATCTACATCGCGGATATTATCAAATATTTTATCGTCCATATGCTCCTCGCTCTATTAAATATCCAGGTTCTGTACGTACTTCGCATTCTCTTCAATGAATTCACGGCGTGGCTCTACCTTATCACCCATCAGTGTTGAGAATACTTTATCAACTTCAGACAGATCGTCATCATCCATCTGTACTCTCTTAAGAACACGGGTCTCGGGATCCATGGTTGTCTCCCAGAGCTGATCCGCATCCATCTCTCCAAGTCCCTTATATCGCTGGACTTTATTGTTCCCATCACGGCCGATCTCCGTCATGATCTTATTCAGCTGATCATCACTGTATGCATACCATATCTTACGATTCCGCTCGATCTTATAGAGAGGCGGCATTGCAAGATATACATATCCCTGACGGATCAACTCCGGCATAAAACGATAGAGGAAGGTCAGCATAAGTGTAGCAATATGAGCACCATCCACATCGGCATCTGTCATAATAATGATCTTGTGATAACGCAGTTTGCTGATATCAAAATCATCTAAAATACCGGTTCCGAAAGCTGTGATCATCGCCTTGATCTCAGCATTACCATAGATCCTGTCTTCCCTTGCCTTCTCCACATTCAGAATCTTACCACGAAGAGGCAAGATTGCCTGGGTTGCACGGCTTCTTGCAGTCTTTGCACTTCCTCCCGCAGAGTCACCCTCTACGATAAAAATCTCGCAGTTGGCCGGATTTTTATCCGAACAATCTGCCAGTTTTCCCGGAAGAGAAGTAGACTCTAAGGCTGTCTTACGTCTTGTCAGATCCCTTGCTTTACGGGCTGCATCCCTTGCACGCTGCGCAAGAAGTGACTTTTCACAGATACTTTTTGCAACCTGAGGATTCTGTTCCAGAAAATAGGTCAGCTGCTCACTGACAATATTATCTACAGCACCACGAGCCTCGCTATTACCTAACTTCTGCTTGGTCTGACCCTCAAACTGAGGCTCACCGATCTTGATACTGATGATGGCAGTCAGACCTTCACGGATATCATCACCGGTTAGCTGTGGATCATTTTCTTTTAGGATCTTGTTCTCACGGGCATAGTTATTAAAAGTCTTCGTAATCGCACTTCGAAAACCTGCAACATGAGTTCCACCCTCCGGTGTAATAATATTATTAACAAAACTGTAGGAAGAATCATTATACGAGTCGTTGTGCTGCATTGCAACCTCAACCTGAACTCCGTCTTTATTGCCCTCGCAATAGATGATAGAAGAGTAGAGTGGTTCTTTACCACGATTCAGATACTCTACAAATTCCTTGATTCCACCCTCGTAGTGGAAAATATCTTCCTTTTCCTGACCTTCTCTCTTATCCCTAAGTGTAATCTTGAGATTACGGGTAAGGAAGGCAGTCTCACGAAGACGAACCTTCAAAACATTGTAATCGTAGATGGTATCTTCGAAGATCTGTCCATCCGGTTTGAAGGTTACAGTGGTGCCGGTAGACTCATCCTCGTAGGTTCCAACCTCCCTGAGAGGGTACATGGTATTTCCTCTCTCATAACGCTGCTGAAAAATCTTTCCATCACGTCGAACCTGTACTTCCAGCCACTCAGAAAGAGCATTTACAACAGATGCACCTACTCCGTGAAGTCCACCGGATACCTTATATCCTCCGCCACCGAACTTTCCTCCGGCATGAAGAACGGTAAATACAACTTCAACAGCCGGCTTGCCAGCGTCATGATTAATATCTACCGGAATTCCTCGTCCGTTATCACGTACAGTGATAACTTCTCCATCGTTGATCTCCACAACGATATGACTGCAGAATCCAGCCAGTGCCTCATCAACTGCGTTATCCACGATCTCATACACCAAATGATGAAGACCTCTTGAAGAGGTACTGCCGATATACATACCAGGACGCTTTCTAACAGCTTCCAGTCCTTTTAAGATCTGGATCTGGTCTCCGCCGTATTCCTGTTCACTCATGTTTATCCTCCACTCACTCTAGGATGGCACCGTTTTCGTCTCTTTCAAAGACTTTTCCTGCCACCACTTCAAATACTTTATTGATGGGAAATCTGTTTTTAACAAAATCATCCAGACCGGTACAGGTGATAATGGTCTGTGTATCCTTTAAACTTCCCAGCAAAAAATTCTGACGGTTACTATCCAGTTCTGACATAACATCATCCAGCAGAAGAACCGGACGTTCCCCTGTTGTACTTTCAATCACTGAAATCTCAGAAAGCTTCAATGCGAGAGCACAGGTCCTTTGCTGTCCCTGTGATCCGAACCTTCGGATATCAATACCGTCGATTTCAAACTTAATATCATCTCTATGGGGTCCCACATTGGTCTGTGCCTGCTTTAAGTCTCTTTCTCTGCAATTTACCAGTTCATCGGCAAAGAACATATCCTCAATATTGGGCTCATAGCTTAACTTCGCGACCTCTTTTCCTCCGGAAATCTGTCGGTGCAGCTCCGTAACAGTAGGCGCGATCTCCTGTAGGAAACTTCGTCTTCTCTCAATAATCTTCTTGCCGTATTCCACCAACTGATCATCCCAGTCCGGCAGAATATCTTTTAAAGACGGATTATAATATATATCCTTTAACAGCTTATTGCGCTGTTGAAGAGCATTTTTATAATTTGATAAATTATAAAGATATATTTTATCAATCTGACAAAGCTCACTGTCTATAAAACGCCGGCGTCTGTCCGGTCCGTTTTTTATAATATTTAGATCCTCCGGCGAAAAGAAAATAATATTCAGGATGCCAAAAAGCTCCGAAGCCATCTTGATGGGAATCTTATTGATGGCGATCCCCTTCGCATGATTTTTCTTGAGGTGAAAATCAATCTTGTACTCACGGCCGTCTTTCAAAACCGTAGTACAGATATGGGATTCCTGCTCCCCAAACCGGATCATTTCCTTTTCGTGACTGCCTTTATGTGATTTTGTAGTACCGGAAAGATATAAAGCCTCAAGGATATTGGTCTTGCCTTGGGCATTATCGCCGTAAATGATATTGGTATCCGGATCAAAAGCAATCTCCAGATTATCGTAATTACGGAAATCCTTAAGCTTCATGGATGTTAGAATCATTTTACGACCTTTACAGTTTCGCCATTGTATTCCACAACATCGCCATCGAACAGCTTTCTTCCCCGGCGGGTATCCACTTCACCATTCACCATCACTTCACCATCCTGAATGTAAATTTTGGCTTCCACACCGGATGACACCCAGTTGGCTTTCTTCATAAGCTGTCCCAGCTTGATAAACTCATCTGTTTCTCTGATCTTAATCTCTGTCATAAATCCTACTTAACCGAACTAAAATTAACAGGAAGAATAATATAAATATAGGTTTCCTGCTCGTTCTTAATAAAACATGGAGCCTTAGGGTTCAACATGTATAAATTCACTTCTTCATCATCCACAACACGGAGAGCATCCATGAAAAATTTAGGATTAAAACCAATCATGATGTCCTTACCCTCTTTTTCCACGGTTCGATCTTCCTTCATAGAACCGATGAAGGAATTGGAGGTAAGCTCCATATTCTGATCTTCAATGTTCATGATGATCGGTTTCTTGTCTCCCTCCTTCACCAGAAGGGTAGCACGGGCAATACTGTCCATAAGTTCGCGCTTGTTCACACGCACTCTGGTCTCATAATCTGATTTCATCATCTGCTCATAGCGGAAATATTCTCCGTCAATGAGCCTTGAGACCATGGTTGTATTCTCAAACTCAAAGATAATATGGTTCTCTGTAATATAGATCTCCATCATATCCTCAATGGAACCGTTGATGATCTTGCTGATCTCATTCAATGTCTTACCCGGAACAATCACTTTCCGGTTTTCATAGCTGTCTTTTAATTCAATGACGCGAATGGAAATACGATGTCCATCCAATGCAACCATCTTCAGATGATTTCCGTTGATCTCAACTAAGATACCGGTCATCATCTTATTGGTATCATTATCAGAGATAGAAAAACTTGTCTGTCTTACGATCTCACGTAATGTAAACTGTGAAATGATCAAAGGCTGGTTTCTGGGAATCACCGGAATATAGGAAAAATCTTCTCCGGATTTTCCAACGATCTTATATTCTGCATTTTCGCATCGAATCACTGTCTGGAATGTTTCATTGGTTTCAATGGTTACGTCAGACTTGGGCAGATTACGGATAAGATCTGAAAAAAGCTTAGCATCCAAAGCAATAATACCTGGCTGTTCAATGGTACCGTCAGGAATCACAGTTTCGATTCCCATTTCCATATCATTTGCTGTTAGCTTAATTTCTCCCTTTGAAGCATCGATCAGAATACATTCAAGGATTGCCATAGTAGTTTTACTTGGAACTGCCTTGGATACAATATTGACACCATTCAGCAGTGCATTTTGTGAACAAGTGATTTTCATGAATTTGTGTGTACTCCTTTCGGCAAGATCCGCATATATTATTAATTAAAAATAGTAATCGTATTCTTAAGGCCTGTCTATAAGTGGAAAAGCCTTTCAAACCCTTGTATTTACTGAATAAATAATACTTGATAACTTCAAAATATCCGTTGAAGTATCGTTGGTTTGCTCTTAATTCGGTGTGAATAAGAAAGCCCTAGTTGGGGTCAATCTTCTTCTTGATCGCATCGATCTGCTCCCTAAAAGCACCGTCTTGTTCATATTGTTCAGAAACCTTGTTGGCACCGTGGATAATTGTAGAATGATCCCGTCCTCCAAGGAAGGAGCCGATAGCTTCCAGTGGAGAATCCGTCATCTCTTTGCACAGATACATGGCAATCTGACGGGGTTCCGCAATGGTTCGGCTTCTATTCTTAGAAGTCATTTGGTCAATGGTAATACCATAGTGATCCGAAACAACTTCAATAATTAACTGTGGAGTAATTTCCTTCGGCTTGTCCGGAGCGATAATATTCTGCAACTCCTTCTCAGCAATATCCATGGTAATAGGCGTCTTTTCTATATTAGAATATGCAATCAGCTTATTTAGTGCGCCCTCGATCTCACGAATGTTGGTCTTAATATTGGTAGCAATGTAATTTAAGATCTCATCCTTCAGCTGGATATGATCGTCTTCTACCTTCTTACGTAAGATGGCCATTCGTGTTTCATAATCAGGATTACCGATATCCGCCATTAATCCCCATTCGAAGCGGGAACGGATACGGGATTCTAATGTCTCCATTTCCTTTGGCGGTCGGTCAGATGTTAGTACAATCTGTTTACCCGCTGCATGTAAAGCATTAAAGGTATGGAAAAATTCCTCCTGGGTACTTTCCTTTCCTATTATAAATTGAATATCATCGATCATAAGTACATCCACCGTACGATACTTCTCACGGAACTTACTCATGGTAGAAGTATTGTTGGTACTACGGATGGATTCGATGACTTCGTTCAGGAATTCCTCAGAAGTTACATATAAAACCTTTTTATCCGGATTTTGTTGTAGCACAAAATTACCGATGGAATGCATCAGATGTGTCTTACCAAGTCCCGGACCACCATAAATATAAAGAGGGTTGTAGTGTTCACCCGGTGATTCCGCTACCGCTAAGGCTGCAGACTGTGCAAATCGGTTATTGTTACCTACGACAAATGTGTCAAATGTATAACGTTCATTCAGGTTGGAATTGATATAATTCGGATTCTTCCGCTCAGACTGGGTAGGAGCAGTGGTGTTCTTTTCTTCTATATCCCTTGAAAGGATAAAGTTGATCTTTTCATACTCAACACCCGTCATTTCGGAAATCTTAATAACCAAGAGCTTTTCGTATTTTTTGGCAATATAATTGATCCCCAGCTTATCCGTTTCATTGCTTGCCATAACGGTGATCTCATGATCCGTTACAGAATACAGTTCCAGCGGTTTTAGCCAGGTCTTAAAGGAAATATCTGTTATGCCGTATTCTTCTTTTACTGCCAGCAGGATGTCATCCCACATTTCTTTTAGTTGGTTCATGCAATATTACTCCAAATATCTCTATTATATAGGAAGAAACTCGTTTCTACCCCAAAAAAGCGACAAAACTCTATCCTCTATTCTAACCAAATCCCTTCAAAACTTCAACCTTTCTTATATAGGGTCCTTTATTTTCCGTTTTTGTTTTTTTTCTTTGTGTATAACCTCATTTTGAGGTTGTGTATATCCTATGAAAAAACTCCAATATATTTCTGTGGTTTCCCCCTCTTGTGAAAAAGTCCAAAATGAGGTATAAACCTATCAACGGGTTAAAAATCCCTAAGTTACAGCATTTTCATTGATATTTTAACACAAGTTACACACAAAATAAAAAGTTTTCCACAGACTTATCAACACAATGTGGAAAACTCCTTCCTGTTTTGTTTATTTCTGTGGAAAAGCCTTATTTCCAACTCATAACTTGACTTTTCATGATTTTTTGCTATAATCAGCATTGATGTTCTGCCTATTTTCGGTAGGATAAATTTTAGAAGAAGGAGGATACCGTTTTATGAAGATGACATTTCAGCCAAAGAAGCGTCAGAGAGCTAAGGTTCATGGATTCCGTTCCAGAATGAGCACTAAGGGTGGCCGTAAGGTTATTGCTGCTAGACGCGCTAAGGGTAGAAAGAAGCTTTCCGCATAAGGCCACAGTAATGTGGTCTTTTCTTTTTTGTTGAGAAGAGTATGAAGTTTAGTGAATCATTAAAGAAAAATTCAGATTTTCGAAAAGTTTATCGTAAAGGTAAGTCTAAAGCGGACCATTATCTTGTGCTTTATGCTTTGCCCAATGGGACAGATCGTAATAGGCTTGGTATCTCTGTCAGCAAGAAGGTGGGAAATTCTGTTGTTCGACATCATTTGACGAGACTGATACGTGAAATTTATCGACTGCATGAAGAGGAGTTCTGCCCCGGGCAGGATTTAACAGTCATCCTGAGAGGAGCTGCAAAGGATCGTGATTTTCATACCTTAGAACGGTCTATGCTTTATCTTATGGATCTTCATCACTTGAAAATTGAATAAGACAATAAAGGGAGAAAGACGATTATGGCGAAAAAGTTTATTATCTTTTTAATCCGTTTATACCAAAAGTATATATCTCCGATGCGCGTGAACAAATGTCCATATTGTCCGACCTGTTCAAGGTATGGACTCGAGGCTGTTCAGAAGCATGGTGCCCTTAAGGGGTCTGCTCTTGCCATCTGGAGGATCCTTCGTTGTAATCCTTTTTCTAAGGGCGGGTATGACCCTGTTCCCTAAATCAGGAGGAACATTTTGAGTGCGATTTATCTTACAGCCTATAGTGGCAAGTTCTTAGGACCGATTGCCCAGGGTTTAGGCTGGATTATGGATCAGATCTACTCTTTCCTTTATAACGTGCTTGGAATTCATAATGGTACCATTGCAATTGCCATTATCCTTTTCACCATTGTTATTTATTTATGTCTTTTCCCACTGACTTACCAGCAGCAGAAGTTTTCTATGCTCCAGCGTAAGATTCAGCCTGAAATGAAAAAGATTCAGGAAAAGTATAAGGGAAAGAAAGATCAGATGTCTATGCAGGCAATGCAGGAAGAGACCAGTGCACTTTATGATAAGTACGGCGTACATCCTATGGGTAGTTGCGTCCAGATTCTCATTCAGATGCCAATCCTGTTTGCTCTGTACAGGGTGTTTTATAATATCCCTGCTTACCTTGGAAGTGTTAAGGGCATCTTTGACGGAATGGTAACCGGTATTGTGGCAACCGATGGTTTTGCCGCTAAGCTTGAGTCTATTCATAAGGCTGCTAAGCTCACCAGTGTGTCCGTCGATTTTTCAACAAAGGGCCAGACACTTCACAATTATGTTGTAGATTTAGCTTATAAGCTTAGTGTTTCCGGTTGGGATTCTCTTCGTGAGTCTTTCCCGAACCTGGCTGATTCTATCACAGATACACAGGATAAGCTTTCTCATGTTAATTATTTCTTAAGCCTGAATATTTCCGATACACCTCTTAGCCTGATCAAGGCTAACTTCGGTGGCAATTTTGGACTTGCATTTTTAGCTTTGCTGGTTCCGGTTTTTGCATATCTTACACAGCTTTTGAATATTGAGATGATGCCTACAGCTTCTATGGGTGATAATGACCAGATGGCACGCCAGATGAAGACAATGAATATGTTGATGCCTCTTATGTCACTTTTCATTTCCTTCACAACTCCGGTGGGTCTTTCCATTTACTGGATCGCCGGTGCTCTGGTTCGTACGGTTCAGCAGATTTTTCTGAATCGTCATTTTGAAAATCTGGATATTGCCGAGATCGTAGAAAAGAACAAGGAAAAGGCTGCTATCAAGGCAGAAAAGCGTGGCATCAAGCGTGAGCGTATGATGCAGTACGCAAACATGAGCACCAAGTCTATGAACAGTAAGGCCGACATTTCTGCTGATAAGATCGATCAGCTGAATAAGGCAGCAGAGGCTCGTTCTAAGGCCGGCGCCGGATCTATGGCAAGCAAGGCTAATATGGTTAAGAATTTTAACGAACGTAACAGTAAGCATTAACAGATCTCTTATGAATTCGGAGGTTTTCTTATGGAATTCACAGAATTTACCGGTAAGAGTGTTGATGATGCTCTTACACAGGCTTCGATTCAGCTGGGAGCTTCTTCTGATCAGTTGGAGTACGAAGTGATCGAGGCAGGAAGCAATGGTATCTTAGGATTCGGCAGCAAGAATGCTGTGATCCGTGCCCGTAAGAAATTTGAGACTGATCCTGAGGAGGAGATTTCTATTTTTTCAGGGAAGGCAGATCAGGCCATTGTTGACAGTGACCAGACACCATCTGAGATTGCTTCTGATTTCTTGAAGGAAGTTTTTGATAAGATGGGGCTTGAGGTTACAATCGATGCGTCCTTTGATGATATTGAGGGAGTTTTAAATATTGAACTTTCCGGCCCGGAAATGGGAATCATCATTGGAAAGCGTGGACAGACATTAGATTCTCTTCAGTATCTTACCAATCTTGCAGTGAATCGTAAGTCTTCAACCTACATTCGTGTGAAGATGGATACAGAGGATTATCGTCGACGCAGAACAGAGACTTTAGAGAATCTTGCCCGTAATGTAGCATACAAAGTCAAGAGGACCAGACGTCCTGCGGCCTTGGAAGCTATGAATCCTTATGAGAGACGTATTATTCACTATGCTCTCCAGGATGACGAGGCAGTTGTTACACATAGTGAGGGTGAAGAGCCTTACCGCCATGTTGTAATTGCTTTAAAGAGAAAATAATACAGTACCTGTTTTTCAGATTTGTCTGGAAGACAGGTATTTTTTTGTCCTTTCTGTTCTTCCTTTGGGCTAAAGTCTTTTTTAATTGAATCAGATTTGTTATATTTAATTATGTATGCCTTTTTGCAATGATTGCGTTGGCAACGGAAGTTTTCTTTTGATTGGAGAAGGATCCTATGTTTGAATTGGATACAATAGCAGCTCCGGCTACACCCTTATCCCCTGCGGGAATTGGTATCATACGTATTAGTGGACCGGAGGCGGTTATCAACACGGATAAGATTTTTTGTGGAAAAGTCACTCTGGCTGAAGCAAAAACCCATACCATCCATTATGGTAAAATTATGGACGGGGATGAGATCGTAGATGAGGTTCTGGTTTCTGTCATGAGGGGTCCACACAGTTATACAGGAGAGGATGTGACGGAGATCAATTGTCATGGCGGTGTCCTTGTTATGAAGAAGGTTCTCTCTCTTGTATATTCTCTTGGAATCCGTCCCGCTGAGCCGGGGGAATTTACAAAGCGTGCTTTTTTAAATGGAAGACTGGATCTCTCCCAGGCTGCTTCTGTTATGGAAGTGATCGAAGCGGATTCAGAAGCTGCTTTGAAGAATTCCATGAAACATCTTAAGGGTTCTTTTTCCCATGAGATCAAAGGGATAAGAGATATGATCCTTCATGAGACTGCATATATAGAGGCGGCACTGGATGATCCGGAGCATTATGAACTTGGGACCTATGGTGACAAATTAAAAGAAAAGCTTCAGCCTGTTATATCCAGACTGCAAAACTTATCTCTTAGTTACAGAGAAGGTTCACTGATCCATAATGGGATCAGAACCGCAATTGTGGGGCGCCCGAATGTGGGAAAATCCTCCCTTCTTAATTTTTTGTCCAGGCAGGAGAGGGCTATTGTCTCCAATATTCCTGGAACCACCCGTGATACCTTGGAGGAGTCGGTGAGATTGGGGGATCTTACCCTGCATCTTATTGATACAGCCGGTATCCGAAGAACGGATGATACCATTGAGAAGATCGGTGTGGATCGAGCCCTTGCTTCTATTGATGAGGCTGATTTGATCCTTTTTCTTCTGGATTCCTCCAGGTCCTTGTCCGAGGATGACATAAAGTTATATCACCAGGTGCAGGATAAGCAGGTGGTTTTACTTTGTAATAAGTCAGATCTTGAATTTCATAGAGATATAGAAGAGTTTTGCCGAAGTGTCAACTGTCCAGTGGTATATTTTTCTACAAAAACAGGAGAGGGAAAGGATGAGTTGATGGATGTTATCACAAATCTTTTCTTCCATGGAGCTTTGGCGGGAGCAGAGGATTTCTATGTTTCCTCAGAAAGGGATAAGCTGGAATTGGAGAGCGCATCCCATTCTCTGGAACTGGTTTGTGGATCTGTGGATGCTGGGATGACAGAGGACTTCTTTTCTATTGATCTGATGGATGCCTATACTTCCCTGGGAAGAATTTTAGGTGAAGCGGTGGATGAAGATCTGGTGAATCGGATTTTTGCAGATTTTTGTATGGGAAAATAAGATTTCGCTTCTATATGAAGTGTTATTTGATAAAAGCTCTGCACGTCTTGTGGAGCAGACTTGAATTTAAGGAAGGGACAATTATGTCTGTTTTAGATGAAACATATCAGGTCATTGTTGTGGGAGCAGGTCATGCCGGCTGTGAAGCTGCACTTGCCTCTGCAAGAATGGGTCTTAAGACCATCATGTTTACGGTTAGCATGGATTCTGTTGCTTTTATGCCATGTAATCCACATATCGGTGGTTCCTCCAAGGGGCATCTGGTTCGGGAGATCGATGCTCTTGGTGGGGAGATGGCGAAAAATATTGATAAGACTTTTCTTCAGTCTAAGATGCTGAATGTGTCAAAGGGTCCGGCAGTTCATTCACTTCGTTGTCAGGCGGACAAGCTGCAGTATTCTCTTGAGATGCGAAAGGTCCTTCAGCATACAGATAATCTTACACTTCGTCAGGCTGAGGTTTCAGAACTTCTGATCGAAGATCATAAGATTTTTGGTGTTAAGACGGTATCCGGTGCAACTTATCATGGTGATGCTGTGGTTCTTTGTACAGGTACCTATTTGAAAGCCCGTTGCTTATACGGTGATGTGATCGAATACAATGGTCCGAACGGACTAAAGGCGGCAAACCATTTAAGCCAGTCTTTATTGGACAATGGTGTAGAACTTTTCCGCTTTAAAACCGGAACTCCGGCAAGAATTGATGGCAATACCATCGATTATTCTAAGATGACAGAGCAGTTTGGAGACGCCAATATTGTGCCTTTTTCCTTTACAACTGATCCGAAGAGCATTCAAAAGCCTCAGGTTTCCTGTTATCTTACCTACACCAATGAAAAGACCCATCAGATTATCATGGATCATCTGGATGAGAGCCCAATTTATGCAGGTGTTATTGAGGGTACAGGTCCTAGATATTGCCCCTCACTGGAAGATAAAGTGGTAAAGTTCTCCGATAAGAAGCGTCATCAGCTGTTTGTGGAGCCAGAGGGTTTATCTACCAACGAGATGTATATCTCCGGTGCTTCCTCTTCTATGCCGGAAGCGGTACAGCATGCCTTCTACCATACCATTCCCGGTTTGGAGCATGCCCAGATCGTTCGCAATGCCTATGCTATTGAGTATGATTGTATCAACTCAGAGCAGCTGACCCACGCTCTTGGATTTAAAGAGATCCGGGGCTTATATTCCGGCGGACAGTTTAACGGAAGCAGTGGATATGAAGAGGCAGCCTGTCAGGGTTTGATTGCCGGTATCAATGCCGCCTTATATGTTAAGGGGGAGGAGCCTCTGGTATTGAACCGGGCAGATGGATATATTGGTGTATTGATCGATGATCTTGTGACAAAGGAGTTGACGGAGCCTTATCGTATGATGACTTCCCGTTCAGAGTATCGTCTCCTTCTTCGTCAGGATAATGCAGATCTTCGTCTGACTCCTTATGGATATCGGGTTGGTCTTATTGACGAAGAACGCTATGCTTTTGTTCAGAAGAAGCAGAAGATGATCGATGATGAGATCGCTCGGGTGAAAAAGGTTTTTGTCAGCGGAAATGACCATACCCAGGATCTTCTCCGGGCTTTTGACAGTATTGGTGTTAATTCCGGCGCAAGCTTGGAAGAGCTGATCCGTAGGCCGGAACTTTCTTATGATAAGTTAGCACCTTTGGATCCCAATCGTCCGAATCTGGAAGAGGGAATCCGGGAACAGGTGGATATCCAGATCAAATATGAGGGATATATTGCCCGGCAGAAGAAACAGGTCGAGCATTTTCAAAAGATTGAAAATAAACGGATTCCAGCTTCTATCGATTATGATGATGTACCATCTCTTCGAATTGAAGCACGTCAAAAGTTAAAGAAGATTCGTCCGGAAAATATGGGCCAGGCCTCCAGAATTCTTGGGGTTTCACCAGCAGATCTGTCAGTTTTGTTGGTATACCTTGATTCCGGTAAGTATCTTCATAAGGAGGAAAAATTTGAGTCTTGATTTGTCATTGTTTCACGTGAAACTTCAACAATTTGGTTTTGATCCTTCAGAACATACAGACAGGCAGTTTACGGATTACTATGAACATCTTGTAAAGATCAATGAAGTAATGAATTTAACTGCTATTACAGAATGGCAGGAAGTAGTGGATAAGCACTTTATTGATTCCCTTGGAATTGCTGCCTTACCAAAGGAGCAGAAGGATGAGGTAATAAGCCGTTTTTTAAGTGGAGCAGCGGTTATGGATCTGGGGACCGGAGCCGGTTTTCCAGGTATACCGCTGAAGATTATGTTTCCACAGATTTGTCTTACATTGACCGATTCTCTGATGAAGCGGATTAACTTCCTGAGGGAGTGTGGTGAGATTTTAGATCTGTCTGATGTGGAATATGTTCACAGCAGGGCTGAGATTCTTGCCAAAGATAAGGCGTATAGGGAAAAACAGGATTTCGTGGTATCTAGAGCGGTAGCTAATCTTGCAACCTTATCCGAATATTGTCTTCCTTTTGTAAAGGTTGGAGGATACTTTATTGCCTATAAAACGGATACAGTAGAAGATGAAATCAAAAGCGCCTCTCATGGTATTGAACTCTTAGGCGGTGAGGTAGTATTTGTTCATCACTATGTTCTTCCAGAGACCGACCTCCATAGAAGTATTGTTATGATCCGCAAGGTCAGATCCACACCGAAGCGCTATCCTCGTAAGGCAGGGGTTCCATCCAAGGAGCCTTTGACATAAGTTATCTCATTCGGGGTAGTAATTTTGACTGAGGTAATACTCAGTTAAGGTGGCTTTTGCCCAGGTCTTGTAGTATAAGACTTAAATAAGTAACCCCTCCACATATTGTGGGGGGGTTCTGAGAATAGGAGAGTATTTGATAAATGGTAATTGATTTTTTAAATGAAAGAAAAAATGATCTATCTTCTCAAATCAAAGATTTGAAGAAAGAAAGAGATCATCTCCTGAAAGAAATACGGGAGAGTGAGAAGTTTCTTGCTTTATTAAAAAAGGAGCAGGTGGAACCTTTCTCTGTTTTTTCTCCAAGGAGATTGGACTCACCTAAGATTCGACAAATTGAAGAATTAGAGCAGAAAGTTACGGTTCTTAAGGAAGATGCAAAGGAATTGCAGATCAAGATCCATGGGATCCAGAAGGAATATGAGACGGTATCTTCCTCTTACGATGAAGTATCCAATCTGATCAAACCGGAAATACTTCCTACGGAGGAGCAAGTTATAAATGTAGATCCAAATTTAGAGCCAATGGCAGATATAGTTCTCGATCCGGAATATCCCTCAGATGCATTTACGGATGAGGGAATCAGTCAACTGAAGGATGATTTTGCTTCTGATCTTCGTGCTGTTACATTTTCAGATTCCAATCCGAATGGAGATAGAAGTATGGTGACGTTGGAAACCCTTATCCCGGATGTGTTACGTCAGTTACATAAAATCGATGAGCTTCTTCCTATGGATTCCATGAGAGCAAAGATTGAAATCAAGAACCTGATTAATCAGTTGTTAGAACTATAATCTCCTTCTTTTATTTCAGCGATTTCTTCTGTTTTTTTTGTTTTTTCCTATGGATGCTAGATATTGTGGTGGCTGTATATGTTTCACGTGAAACATATACTACAATCAACTACCATATCTTGTTGATGCAGTTCGGGGATATCACCACAGATTGAGATAGATTGTGCAGTTTCACGTGAAACATTTTATGGAAAAGATACTATATATAGCAAAAGATATCGGTACAAAAAAAGACCCGGCTATGGTAATCATTTTTTCTAAATGATATAATGGCAGAGCGGGTTTTTCTTAGTGAAGGTAAAAACTTCTTTGGAAAATATTCCTGCAACATATAAAAACTACAATGTTGGACAAATAAAAATATAGAAGAGGAGAGTAGCAAATGGGTAAGATTATTGCCATTGCCAACCAGAAAGGTGGAGTTGGAAAAACAACAACATCAATCAATTTATCTGCATGTTTGGCAGAGTTGGGAAAGAAAGTTCTGGTGATCGATTTGGATCCCCAGGGGAATACAACCAGTGGACTTGGAATCGATAAGGATGAGCTGGAGAATACGGTCTATGAATTAATGCTGGATGAATGCTCCATCAAAGAAAGTATTGTAGATGTGGAAGGACTGAATAATCTTAAGGTGATCCCATCTAATGTAAATCTTGCCGGAGCGGAGATCGAACTTCTGGGAATTAATGATAAGGAATATATTCTGAAGAATGCGGTGGATTATATTGCAGAGGATTTCGATTATATCATGATTGATTGTCCACCTTCATTGAATATGTTAACAGTAAACGCGATGACTACAGCTGATTCTGTTCTAGTGCCAATCCAGTGTGAATACTATGCGCTGGAAGGAATCAGCCAGTTGATGCATACCATTGAACTTGTTCAGGAAAGATTAAATGATAAGCTGAAGATCAATGGGGTGGTATTTACCATGTATGATGGAAGAACCAATCTTTCCAATGATGTGGTAGACACAGTAAAGTCCAATCTGGATACCACAATATACCAGACCATTATTCCAAGAAATGTAAGGCTTGCGGAGGCTCCGTCTCATGGACTCCCCATCAATTTATACGATGGAAGAAGTGCCGGAGCTGAGAGTTATCGTAATCTTGCCAAGGAAATCATTGATCGAAAGGATATCTAAAGAAAAAACACGGGTCACAGATCGTATAGATAGAGAAAGGCAAATATATGGCAGGAAAAAAAGGCGGACTTGGAAAAGGTCTGGATAGTCTGATCAAGGAAAAGCCGGGTGGAGCAGCTGTGAAAAAGGAAGAACACGCAGTTGTAGAAAACGGTGGTGTCCTTGTGGATATTGATAAGGTTGAGCCAAACAGAGAACAGCCCCGTAAGTTATTCAATGAGGATGCTCTACTGGAATTATCCGAGTCCATTAAGCAGTATGGAGTTTTATCTCCCTTGCTTGTTCAGAAAAGAAAAGATTATTATGAGATCATTGCCGGAGAGCGTCGTTGGAGAGCTGCGAAGAAGGCAGGGCTGAAGGAAGTGCCTGTTATCATTCGGGATCTTTCCGAGCAGGAAATCGTAGAGATTTCTCTGATTGAGAATATTCAGCGTGAAGACTTAAACCCAATTGAAGAAGCGTTGGCTTACCGGAGATTGTTAGAGGAGTTTGATCTGAAACAGGATGAGGTTGCAGACAAGGTCAGCAAGAGTAGAACCGCTGTTACCAACTCTATGCGTTTGCTAAAACTGGATGATCGTGTGCAGCAGATGCTGATCGATGAAATGATCTCCCCGGGTCATGCAAGAGCCATCCTTGCAATCGAGGATAAGGATAAACAATACGAATTTGCCCAGAGAGTTTTCGATGAGAAGATGAGCGTTCGTGATGTTGAAAAAGAGATCAAGAAGCTTCAGAAGAAAAAGCCGGACAAGCAGGTGAAGGAAATGGATCCACAGGTCCTTCTTCAGTATCAGAAGTTAGAAGAGCAGCTGAAGCAGTTGATGGGTACAAAGGTTTCTATTGCCCCGAAGGATGAGAACAAGGGTAAGATAGAAATTGAATACTATACAAGAGACGAATTTGAGGCTATTCTGGATCGACTCCAGAAGTAAACATGTGTTCTAAAGGTGAAAGAGATGTTTGAAACATATTTAGGAATTCCAACAGATTATATTGTGATTGGGGTGGCAGGATTTGCAATCCTTCTTCTTATTTTGATACTGATTCAGTCCGCAAGGATTTCCGGATTGAAAAAGAGATATGAGTCCTTTATGAAGGGAAAGAATGTTAAATCATTGGAAGATACCCTGATCTATCGTCTGGAGAAGGTAGATGAGCTGGATCAGAAAAATGAGAATAACGAGCGTCTGTTAAAAGAAATGAAAGAGAAGATGGTGGACTGCTATCAGAAGATGGGGCTTCTGAAATATGATGCCCTGGATGAGATGGGTGGAAAGCTCAGCTATACACTTGCTCTCTTAAATGAGAAGAACAATGGTTTTGTTATGAACTGTGTTCACAGCAGGGAAGGCAGTTACAGTTATATCAAAGAGATCATCGATGGAAATTCCATCGTAGGCCTTTCACCGGAAGAAGATGAGGCGCTTCAGAAAGCACTTAACGGAGAAGATTGAAAGAGGTAAAGAATGCACAGTTATCTTCGTTCCATAGGATTTAAGGATATCGGACAGAAGGAACTGGAACAAATCTACCAGGAAACAAAGATCGCTCCGGACCGAGTGCAGGAAATTGTAGATTCAGAAGGGTATGCTTTTGCTGAGATCCGTAAAGAGATTTTACCGGGAATAGGAATTGCATTTCGGGGAAACATGGATGAAGCAGGAGAGTTTGTTAAGGAGTATTATTTTCCTTATTACATAGGAAAATATCTTTCCACCAGGGAACCGGTAGAAGTGATCCGTCACTCGGATAAAGAAAGTTTCGAAGGTGTTTGCGAAGATTTAAGATTGGGAGTGGATCTCATCTTTCATATTGAGGACATGTTCTATATTCTCAGATCGGAACAAAGGAAGAGCAGAAAAGTTGATTTTGGAGGCGTTATCCTGTCTGCATTGGGACTTCAGGGAATGGTGATCCTTCCGGCCAAGAAGTCCATAAAAGAAAAAGTCGTGATCGAGGAAGAGAAAAAAAGCCGATGGAGTCTGATCAAGGCAGCCAGACGAGGAGATCCGGAAGCTTTTGAAGAATTGACATTGACAGATATGGATATTTACTCTAAAATAACAAGGCGGGTTGAAAAGGAAGACTTGTATTCCATTGTTACATCTTCTTTTCTTCCCAGTGGAATAGAGACAGATAAATATCAGATCCTTGCAGAAATTATGGAAGTTATATTAGTCAAGAACCCTGTGACGGGACAGATGATTTATATTATGACTCTGCTTTGTAACGATATGATGTTTGGTCTTTGTATAAACAAAGAGGATCTCTATGGAGAGCCGCTTCCCGGTCGCAGATTTAAGGGACAGATCTGGATGCAGGGAACCGTTCATAAAGAAGTTGATTCCTAAATTTTGATAGATGTATGCGTAGCTCAGCTGGATAGAGCACTCGCCTCCTAAGCGAGGGGTCGGGCGTTCGAATCGCCTCGCGTACACTGACAGGTCAGATTCTCGGATAGAGGATCTGGCTTTTTTTTACAAAAAATGCGTTGATTCTACCAGAACATAATGGTAAAATCATTTCTGCTGGTCTGATGAGGCGACAGACCGGTAGCAGCTTCCAAACCGCTTAAGCGGGGAGGAGGCTTTTTTGTTGTGTTGTAAATCAACAAAAACCGGAAAAAAGGGGATACGCTTGATTTATAGACGAAAATAAAGTAAAGTGAAATTAATACTAAATGCGAAAATGTCATTCGGAGGTGTCTATGAACCAGAAGAAAGAAAAGAAGCAGAAGAAACAGAATGATGCTTCGAATCCGATCTGCAAAAACAGGATGGTATTGCTTTGTACAGCATTTATCGGGATCCTTCTTATTGGAATAGAGGTTTATATCTATCTGGAGAGAAAAGATATTCCGATGATGGGTGGGTTGGCCATTTGTTTTGTTGTGGATCTGTTTATGATGGTTAATTCCATTATGAACATCGATCAGATTAATAAAGATAAAGAGCAGCAGAACTATGAAGATCTGTATAAGGCTCAGAAAGCTTCCTATCTGGTGATACGAAGAAGTTTTGATGAGCTTATGGATCGCCTGGATGATCTGGAGGACAGTAGCGGAATCCCTACAGAGGATATTCTTCAGGCTCAGAAAGCCATCGCTAAGATCATTCTCAGCAGAAGCCAGGATAATGCTGAGGCTCTCATGAATTCCAACGTGGAGGTTACAAAGCATCTGGATAGTATTTCTGATTTTACCGGATCCATCGATCAGAAGATGAAGGCATATCAGACAGAGGCACTGCAACAGACAAAGGATTTGGTACGGGAGGAGAACCGTGAGATCATTGCCGAGATCAGAAGACTTCACGATGCCATCCAGAACCTGCAGCAGAACATGGTGTCTATCACTCAGGCTCAGCATAATCTGTCCGTTCAGTCTATGATGATGTCCCAGGCAGCGTCACAAACGGTTACCCAGGTGATGCAGCCGGCAGCAACTTCTCCCAAGATAGATGAGATGGATCTTTCCTCTGAATTTACAGAGCCGCCAATGGAAGATCTGGAAGAGAACTTCAATGAAGTTCCGTTAGAGGAATTCCATGAGGAGCTGGATGACTTATCTCTAGACGAGGATTCTTTGGAAAATACGGATGAGGTGGTATCGGATGATCTGCCTCTGGAAGAGACGTTAGAAGAACTGGATGACTTATCTCTAGAAGACTCGGAGGAGGGCTTGGACGATCTGTCTCTTGAGGGACCGGTGGAGGAAACAGATGACCTGTCGCTGGACGATCTCTCTTTGGATGGATTTGATGAAGATCTTACTTCAGAGGAAGAGACGGGAGAGAATGACTCCATTGAGAAGGATTCCATCGAGATGGAAGACCTGAGTCTTGACTTGGATTTAGATGATATAAGTGAAGAGATGGAAGCCCCATTAGAAGAACCGGTGGAAGAGCCGGTAGTAGAAATGGAGCCGGAGCCGGTAGCAGAACCGGAAGTTGCAGTGGAGATCGAACCGGTAAGTGAAGATCCCAATGCGAAATTAAGCCCGGATCAGATCGCAGCGATGTTTGCCCAGGCAGATGGAGGAGCAGGGGAGCCGGTAGCAGAACCGGAAGCTGCAGTGGAGATCGAACCGGTAAGTGAGGATCCCAATGCGAAATTAAGCCCGGATCAGATCGCAGCGATGTTTGCCCAGGCAGATGGAGGAGCAGGGGAGCCGGAGCCGGTAGCAGAACCGGAAGCTGCAGTGGAGATCGA
>CADCQT010000033.1 GCA_902803645.1 uncultured Lachnospiraceae bacterium
AGTGGGGATTGATCTGGGCCTGCAACGCCTTCATCTCCGACCTTCGAAGCGCCAGCTTGCTCTCATAATTCTCCTGGATCAGACGGTTGATCTCTGTCAGCATAGATCCGAATCCCCGAATCAGACCACCGATCTCATCCTTGGCATCCGACACCACCCGAAGGGTCCTATCTCCGTCCTCTACCCGCTGCATATTCCGCTCTAAGAGCCGAATATTACGGACAACGAACTTCTGGAAAAGGGAAGCTGCCGCAAACAGGGTAAGTGCCACAATGGCTACAAACAGTAGGGAGAAGACCACCACCACCGGAGCCTGGTCGGCAAAAAAATCCTGCCGGCCATACATATAGACCCTCCAGTCCGTCCCCGGCACCTTTTTCTGGATGAGAAAATATCCATGAATGGACTCTTGCAGATCACTGATCCCCTGAAAATCCTCAGGAGCAACCATCTGTGCCCTTCCGGAAAATCCGCTGGACCGATAGAGCACATTCCCGGTGGGATCCATAATATAAAGTCCCTGATCCTTCTTACAGAGCTTGTCAAAGTCAGAAAAGAAGGTGTGATATTTCACCTCCAGATACATAAGTCCCTTCTCATCATTTTGTTCCATCAAAGGCATGGTACGGATGGACCGGCACCTCTTATCCTCAGCGGAGATCAGCCAGGTCACAGAGGGACCAAGGGAATCCTTTGCCTTTTTATACCACTCCTGATCATCTAAGATCGAAAGGGGGGCCACCGTATAGCCGTGGGACGGAATGTCCTTATCCACATAGATGGTCAGAGCCGATATGTTGGGAGAGAAGTACTGGGGAGAAGATAGGATGGGATCCACCGTCTTCTGGTACTGCTCATACAGCTCATACTTACTGGAAAAACTTCCTGTAAGGACATCCGTCACCGGCTGATTATAGGCAATGTAATCCGACAGATTATCATAGACCAAAATCGAGGAATTCAGCTGGCTGATGGACTGCTGCAAAGAGGAATCAATGGACGATATCTCCTTGGCACAAAGGGTCTGCCTTTCCTGGATCAAAAGGATCATTCCCAGAAGCAACATGGGGATGGCGCTGACGCAGACGTAGATGAACATGATCTTACGGGTCAGATTCATGTTCTTGAACCCTTCCGCAAAAAACCTTCGCAAACCTCTCATACTACAGTCCCTCTTCTTCCCTGTACTTCTGGGGGCTTACGCCGTAGTACTCCCGAAAGCTCTTACAGAAATAGGAAACATTGGGATATCCTACCGCATAACTGATATTGACGATCTTGTTATGACTTTCCTCCAACATCTGCTTGGCCTTCTCCATACGAAGAGCCTTAATGAACTTGGAGAGATTTTGTCCCGTCTCTTTCTTGAAAATATGGGAAAGATAACTGGGAGCCAGATAGACCTGTTCCGCCAACAGTTCTGTGGAAAGCTCCTGATCGTAGTGCTCATAGATGTACTGCTTCACCGTCTCGATTTCCCGGTGCTCCGTCTGGGGATTGATGGAGAAATTCTCCTCTAAAAGAGAGATTCCCCGGTCCAAAATATCCATGACCTCTGCAAAATCCGTCGTCTTATACAGCTTGTCCACATCCTCTGTCAGACACTCCCGATTCACCTTAGGCAGAGTATCGTAGATTTCCTTCATGAGATTGGAGAAGACAAACTTCACATAGACCTGAGAAAAACCGGTATTCCTACGATACTTGTCGCAGAGCTTCTTATAGTGTTCTCTTAATCCCACCATATCCTTCAGATGGATGTCCTGCTTGATCTGCTTCATCAATGTATCGCTATCGATCTCATTGAGGTCTGCAGTCTCCACCTCTTCACCGGCGATAAAGACAGGATCATCCAGCAGGTAGAACCGGTTTTCCATCAGCTGCTCCAGATTCTCATAGGCTGCCCGAAGGGCTCTGAAATTGCCGCCCCCTCCCACGAGAGGTTCAGAGACTGCCACATAACAATTTTCCTGGTAGATTCTCTTGATCTGTTCTACCACCTGGCCTGCCACTTCCCTGGGATCCTCCACAGCTTCTTCAAACAACAGAATCGAGCTTTGAAAATCCAGGTTCAAAAAGACATAGTCCTCCTTAATCTCCCGGGATAGATCCTGATCAAAGTTTAAGGCCTTGATACCGAAGAAATCGTGGTCAAAGCTGATGAGCATCATCCTGGTAAGCCCCTGGATAAAGCCCTCGGGAAGATGGGACATGATCACATCCTCTCCCTGCAGGGTATTCCCATAGATCAAAGAAAGGAGGATATGTTCCCGGATAAAGTCCTCATTCTTCTCCCGCTTCTCGGATTCCATGGCCTCCTCTTCCATTTCCTTCAGCACATCCGCCATGGTCTTATGAAATTCCTCCGGATCCACCGGCTTTAAGATATAATTGTTGACCCCGCTTTTCATAGCCTTCCTGGCATATTCAAACTCCCCGTAGCCGGAGAAGATCACCATTTTCATCTTGGGATACTTCTGGCCACAGATGCTTGTAAGCTCAAGTCCATCCATAAAAGGCATCTTGATATCGGTAAGAAGAAGGTCCGCCTCCTGCTCCTGCAGCATCTCAAGAGCCTTGGTCCCGTTGGAAGCCTCCCGGATATTCGCTTCAATCTTCTCACGCTTTAAGAGCATACGAATCCCCTTACGCTCGATGTTCTCATCATCTACGATCAATATTTCCATAAAATCCTCATATCTATCTATGATTTTTAAATCTCGCCCCTTTATTTTACCACATTCCTGACACGGAAATGAGGAAAGCTCCTGGCCACTCGGCCAAAAGCTTTCCTCTTATCTTTTACATAGCTTATCCCCGCGAACAGGTTATGCCTTGGAATGCCAGATCTCCTGATCGTATTGTGCAATGGTACGATCAGAGGAGAAGAATCCTGCATTGGCAATATTAATAAGGCACTTCTTTGCCCATGCATCGCGATCTTCAAAATCCGCATACATCTTATCACGCACCTTGCAATAATCTGTGAAATCCGGGAAGGTCATAAACCAGTCCTTATTCAGAAGTTCCTTGTACAGTCTCTCAAGGTTCTCCTTAGAGCCAACCTTTAGCATCTCCTTGGATACGATGAAGTCCACTGCCTCCTTAAGGACCTTATCCTTCTCATAGTAGCTGCGGGACTTGTAATCTCCTCTTGCATAACGATCGATGACTGTCTGGCTGTCCTCACCGAAGGTGTAGATATTCTCCTCGCCTACAAGATCTGCGATCTCTACGTTGGCTCCATCCATAGTTCCAAGGGTCACAGCTCCGTTTAACATGAACTTCATGTTACCTGTACCGGACGCCTCCTTGGAAGCAAGAGAGATCTGCTCGGAAACATCGGCAGCCGGAATCACCTTGCTAGCCTTGGTCACATTGTAGTTTTCGATCATAACCACCTTAAGGTATGGAGAAACCTCCGGATCCTTGGTGGTAAGTTCCTGCATACAAAGAATCAGATGGATGATATCCTTGGCAATGGTATAGGCAGGTGCAGCCTTGGCGCCAAAGATGGCTGTAATAGGACGCTTTGGCTTATTGCCCTTCTTGATCTCAAGGTAGGAATGAATCAGATAGAGCATATTCAGCTGCTGTCTCTTATACTCATGCAGTCTCTTAACCTGAACATCGAAGATAGAATGATCGTCTAACTCGATGCCCTGGGTCTGCTTCATGTATTCTGCAAACTTACGCTTGTTATGAACCTTAATGGAACGAAGTCTCTCTAAGGTTGCAGCATCATCTGCATAGTCTAAAAGCTTCTTAAGCTCCTCGGCATCCTTCTTAAAGCCGCTACCGATCTTCTCCTCGATGAAGTCTGCAAGCTCCTCATTGCAATGGAGAAGCCAGCGACGGAAGGTAATACCGTTGGTCTTGTTGTTAAACTTCTCCGGATATAACTCGTAGAAGTTATGAAGCTCTGAGTTCTTCAGAATCTCTGTATGCAGATATGCCACTCCGTTAACACTGTGACCGTAGTGAATATCCATATGTGCCATATGAACATTGCGGTTATCATCAATGATATAGGTGGACTCGTCCTTATACTTCTTGCGTACCTCACCGTCTAAGATGGTGATGATCGGCATAAGCTGTGGAACCACCTGCTTTAAGAAATCAAAATTCCAGGTTTCAAGAGCCTCTGCCAGGATCGTATGGTTGGTGTAGGCACAGGTCTTCTTAACGATATCCATTGCCTCTGCAACCGGAATTCCCTTCTCATTCAGAAGACGGATCAGCTCAGGGATCACCATGGAAGGATGGGTATCATTGATCTGGATGGCAGCATACTCCGGCAGATCGTGAAGGTTACTTCCTCTTGCGATACACTCCTCTAAGATCAGCTGTGCACCGGCAGATACCATGAAGTACTCCTGATAAATACGAAGCATTCTTCCCTTATCATCGGAATCATCCGGATACAGGAACAGCGTCAGGTTCTTGGCGATATCATCCTTATCAAAACTGATGCCGCTTCCCTCTGTGATCTTCTCGTCCACTGAGTCGATATCAAAGAGATGAAGCTCATTGGTACGGTTCTCGTAACCGGTTACCGGAATGTCATAGAGGTGAGCCTTCACTGTGTGATAACGGAAATCAACGGTGTACTCCTTCTTACGATCGATAAGCCAGCTGTTCTTTGTGATCCAGGGGTTCGGTGTCTCCTTCTGGAGGTTCTTCTCGAATACCTGCTGGAAAAGTCCCAGATGGTAGTTGATACCGATTCCATCACCATGAATGCCAAGAGACGCCATAGAATCAAGGAAGCATGCAGCCAGACGTCCAAGACCGCCGTTACCAAGGGATGGCTCATTCTCGATCTCTTCAATATCGTAAATGCTCTTACCGTGATCTGCCAGCTCCTTCTTCACATCAGCATATACCCCCAGGTTGATCAGGTTATTGGAAAGAAGCTTACCAATCAGAAACTCTGCTGAGATATAGTAAACCTTCTTCTTGCCCTGATCGCTTCGCTTATCCTCTGCCAGCTCCTTTGTCATCTCAAGAAGTGCAAAATAGATCTCCTCGTTGGTGGCTTTCTCAATTGTCTTGTTGTATAACTTCTTAATAATCTTCTGAACCATCTGTCCTCTTTCTCCCTTTAAACTACGGGCAGTATTTCTGCCAAATGTATCTGCCAGACGACGAAGCTTCCTCTGCTTCTCATCTGTAAATTCCCCAGCCTTCATCCTCCATTTCCAGTTCTCACCGATGGTGGATGGCTTGTTCATCCTAGCTGTATTATCCTTCTCTAAGATGTCCTGCATCTGCAGGATCACTGTATCCGCCACACTGCTGTATGCCAGATGCATCACACGATCTGTCAGCTCACTCTCATCCTTTGCTCCCACATAATCCAAAAGGAACTGATAACTCTGAGGAGAAAGTCCCTTCACATAACCAAGGAGAGTCTCATTATCGTGTGTACCGCTGTAAACCACACAGTTCTTTTCATAATTGTGAGGAAGATATGGATTGCTGCGATCTCCGTCAAAGGCAAACTCCAACACCTTCATTCCCGGATAACCGGCATACGCTAAGAGCTCGCCTACCGCCGGGATTACCACGCCAAGATCCTCAGCAATGATCTTGGAATCTTCCATTACTTCTGCAATGGCATCGCAAAGTGCCTCCCCCGGTCCCTCGTTATAATGTCCATCCACCGGATCTCCATCCGCCGGAATACAGTAATAACGGACGATACCAAGGAAGTGATCGATGCGGATCACATCATAGAGTCTGGCCGCACTGGCCATACGCTTCTTCCACCATAAAAAACCGTCCTGCTTCATCTTCTTCCAGTCATATAGAGGGTTCCCCCACTTCTGACCGTAATCAGAAAAGGCATCCGGCGGACATCCTGCCACCTCGATGGGCGTCAGATCCTCCTTCAGCTGGAACTGTCCCGGATTCACCCAGACATCGGCAGAATCCAAAGCAACATAGATCGGAATATCTCCGATAATGGAAACGGACTTCTTATTGGCATAGCGCTTCAAAAGCGTCCACTGGCGATAGAACTCATACTGAAGATAACAGTAGAACTCCATCTGTTCCTTCAACAGACCCTTATAATACTCTAAGGCCTTAGGACTTCTATGCTTAATATCCTCTTCCCATTCCTGCCAGCTTCTTCCCTGAAAATGATCCTTAATGGCCATGAAAAGAGCATAATCCTCGACCCACTCTTCTTCACGCTCCAAAAACTGGGCATAATCCAGCCGGCGCTCCCTTGCCACCTCACTGTCCAGATTCTGGAAATTAAGGAAGGCTTTCTTAAGGATACGATACCGGTTCTCATACATCAGATGATAGTTAATACTGTATGCGCAACTGCCCCAGTCAATCTCGGACAGATCCGACTCCATCAAAAACCCATCCTCCACCAGAAGATCCAGGTCAATAAAATACGGATTTCCCGCAAAAGCTGAAAAGGACTGATAAGGACTGTCTCCAAAACTGGTAGGTCCGATGGGAAGCACCTGCCAGTAGCTTTGTCCCGCCATAACAAGCTGATCTACAAATTCATAGGCACTCTTACCAAAGGTACCGATTCCGTATGGTCCCGGAAGGGCACTGATTGGAAGAAGAATTCCGGCACCTCGTTCGAGGTTTCCCTGTAAATGACTCATACTATCCTCCGCATTCAAAACAATTAAACGCTACAATATTATCCTAACAGGAAACGTTTCCAATTTCTATAAAAGATTTTTTAGATTGATGACAAAAATTCTTTATTTGATATCATTTGTAATAACTTGGGGTCCTGCGATCCTGCATCTGGGTGTAGAGATCATAGAGCATGGATCCGGTCTTGCCTCTGGCGGGATGATCATCATCTGTAATATCAAGAGAGAAGGTATCATAGCAGTTGATGATCTTCACTCCGCTGGGGTGATCATAGATTCTCTGAAAAGAAGAACCATAGGTCTTATGGACATGGCCGTGGAGCATATACTTGGGCTTCCATTTCTCAAGAAGCTCATTAAAACATGCAAATCCCTGATGAGGCAGATCCTCGAGATCTCCGTAGCCCTTGGCGGGAGAATGGGTCACTAAGATATCAAAACCGTTACGAAGGGTGATCTGCCTGTTTAACTTGCGAATCCGGCTGCGCATCTCCGCCTCGGTGTACATATCCGAGCCCTCCTTATAACGCATACTTCCTCCCAGGCCTAAGATCCTAAGCCCCTGATAGTCATAAATCTTATCCTCGATGGAAATACAGCCCAGGGGAGGATTACGGTCATACCCTCTGTCATGATTTCCCCTGACATACAAAAGGGGACAATTCACCATGGTCTCAAGATACTGAAGGTAGTTGGGATTTAAGTCCCCGCAGGAGATAATAAGATCTACCCCCTCGGTCTTTGACTTCTCGTAATAATCCCATAATCCTTTGTTTTCTTCATCTGCCACTACTAAGATCTTCAAAATACTACTCCTCTATGACTCCACTTACATTTACTGCTTCCTTTGCCTTAAGGCTCAGGTCATCGATCTGGGGAAGAGATCCTATAACATTTTCTGCCAGCCATCTCTGGGTCAGGATCTCCTCATTGGACAACTTGGGCGTTCCATACCCCTTGATCTTCTTATGTCCCTGCTCATAAATCTCTCCATAGAAGGGATTTAAAGCTTCTGTCACCATGGACTGTTTTAAGATATCCGCCAGCTTATAGGTCTGGTAGGGAAGGTGGGGGGATAAGATTACATCGATTACCCCGGAGGACATGCCCCACCAGTAGTTTAAGGCTCTAGCCTCTCCTAATGGATCATTCTCCCATCGGCCCTCTAACATCTGACGGATGATCAACTCATAGTACTTACCCCAGTCCCAGATAGGGAAGGCCAGGTTCTTGATCTCTCCTGCCTCCTCCCGGTAGAGTCCATATTCTCTCGTGGCCTTCTCCGGCCGGATCAAATCCGGTCCTGAGATCAGATCCACCCCCATCTCCCGGAAGAAACCTCGCCAGTCCTTATCCTTCTCACAGGACCAGGCCAGATAGATCTCGCTCTCAGGATCTGCCATGGAGGCTCCGATGGCAAAGGCATTGATCTCCGCTACCGCTCCGTATATGGGGTAGGCCGCCAGATAACCGATCTTATGTCCCCGGTTTCTTGTCCCTGCCAGAAATCCCATAAGGAACTTGGCCTCGTACATTCTGCCATAGTAGGTCCTAACCGAGCTCTGGGTCAGGTTCACAGAACAGTTCAAAAACTTCACATCCGGGAAATGAAGGGCGGACTTTAGGGTCTCCTCCATCTGAATGGGAGAGACGGTAAAAATGATCTGGGCTCCTGCCTCCACCGCCTGATCGATCCTCCACCGCAGCAGTTCATTATAGGTACAGTCATCATAACAGATGGTCTCCACCTCCGGACCAAAAACCTGCTCGATGTAATTGCGTCCCAGTTCATGTCCGTAGATCCACTGGGAGGTTTCCGCCGGCCGTTCATACATAAAAGCCACCTTCAGAGGTTTATTGGCTGTAAACTCCGGCTTCTTCTGCCAGATGCCAAAGAGGCTGTTGTTGTCCTTTTCTACCTCACTGGGGTGAAGAGCCAGGGCCACTTCCTCTGTTCCGGATACCAGGAATTCATCCCAAAGCTTTTGGATCCGGCTCTTTAAGATTCCTTCATCCATTCCCAAAAGATCCCTTGGTCCATAGAATCGAAGGTAAACCAGGAAGGCATCTCCGGTGGTCATATCCAGCCGGTCTCCCCCTTCCTTCTTAAAGACCTTCCGGAAGGTAATATAATTGCTTCTCAGATTTTCAAGCTTCTCCACCGGCCAGGTTTTTTTCAGATCCTCGCCGTAGTAACCTGCCAGCTTGGCATAATCCCCTTCATGGGAGAAGGCAATATCGTAGTAGGGCGCCACCCGGTAGAAATCCAGGAACTCAAAATAGATCTTATTCTCCAAATCCTCTGTCCGGGTGGGCACCAGACGGGTCACATCTCCAAGGACCGATTCGATCTCCAGAAAACGGGACATCGATACCCGCTTATTCCCCTCCTGAACATAGAACTGCCGCATATATTCATAGACCTTGATGGGTTCCCGGATCCCCTCTGTCACAGCGGAATCGTAGAGGCGGATCCACTTGGCGGCAAACTCGGAGTTTTGCGCTAATATGGGCATGAAATTCCTGGCAAAGGATTCGGTCCTGCCCTTTGTCTTAGTTCCCACGATCTTATCGATGGGGATCTCGATCAGCCCCACCGGTTCTTCCGATACATCCTGTAGAGAAACAATCTCATCGAGAGCCGGAAGATACGGGTAGACACCCCTTATGGTATCTTTACGAAAACATCTGTCTCCAAGTCTTTTCGCTCTAAGATAATCATCAATCATCGCAATCGCTCCTTCGTATAGTATGTGCAACCTACGCTATTGCTTCCATTGTAATTTATTTTCCACTTTTTTCAAAGAGGACACCTGACCATTTTCGATGGAAAGAACATAGTCACAGCACATAGCGATAAGCTCCGGGTCATGGGTGGACACCAGTACCGTCCTACCCTCTTTTGCAATCTTTTCCAGAAGATTTCCCACCTTGACCATATGAGCAAAATCCAATCCGGAGGTAGGCTCATCAAAAAGCAAAAGTTTTGCCTTCGCTGCAAGGGCCGAAGCTATGGCAACTCTTTGCTTTTGTCCTCCGGAGAGGGCCATGGGATGCTTCTTTTTATATTCCAAAAGTCCCAGATTCGAAAGAATGTGCTCACAACATCCCTCATCCTTTTCTTTCATGGAAAGCATCACCTCCGATGCCACACTGTCGGTAAAAAGCTGATGGTTTACATCCTGCATCACCAGATAGCTTAATCCCATCCGCCTCCTTCCCCGGTAGGTATTACCATAGGCCTCTATCTCTCCCCTGCAGTCCCTTTCCAGACCACAGACACAGCGAAGGAAGGTGGATTTTCCTGTTCCATTAGGGCCCACAACTCCCACCACGCTTCCCACAGGGATGGAAAGATCCGGAATATTCAGCTGAAGAGACTTTCCTTCCATGCCGCCGGGCCTTTTCTTCCAAAAAAGATAGGGATGCCTTTTATAAGTGAAAAAGTAGTTTTTGAAATGGATATATTTTCCACCTTCTCTCTTTTCTTTGCCAAAGGCTCCCTGCACATTTTCACCCTTTGGATCCATCCACTCCGGATTCAGCTCCAGGGGACGAAGCATAAGATCTCTGATCTTCTCCCCGGAAAGGGTATAGAAGACATCCCCCTTCCACTGCTTCGTCATCTTCCCCTTCTCCATATAGATCACCCGATCCAACAGCCCCTTTAAATACCAGAGTCTGTGCTCGCAGATCACGATGGTCTTTCCCTGACGCTTCCACTTTTCTATCACACAGCGAAGCTTTTGAATGGACCTAAGATCCAGATTGGAGGAAGGTTCATCTAAAAGAATGATATCCGGCAAAAGAGCGGACACTCCGGCGCAGGCGATCTTTTGCTTTTCTCCCCCGGAAAGAGCAAACAGACTTCTTCCCAGTAGTTTTTGGAGGTGAAACTCCTCTGTTACATCCCGCTCTCTCCTCTTGATTTCCTCAGGATCTAATCCGATATTCTCCGGTCCGAAGACGATCTCTTCATCGGTATCCACTGCAAAAAACTGACTTCTGGGGTTCTGGAACACCGTCCCCACCACCCCCGCCAGTTCATACAAAGGTGTTGTCCTGATATCATAGTCTTTGACCCTTACCTCCCCTGTCATCTCCCCCGGATAATAATGGGGGATCAGTCCGTTCATCATCCGGATCAAAGTGGTCTTTCCCGACCCGGAAGATCCACAGAGCAACAGCACCTCCCCCTCTTTGACCTGAAGAGACACATCTGAGAGCAGTCCCTTCTTTGCTCCCTTATAACAAAAGCTCACATGCTCCATTGAAATTATATTCTTTTTCATACCCAATACTTTACAAACACAAAAACAGCAGCCGCTCCTGTTAGAAACAGCATCAGAAGATAATCGATGCTCTTCATCTCAAGAACCACCACACTGGTTCGCTTTACCTTTCCTCCCAATCCTCTTGTAATGGCCGCCGCGGACAGTTCATCTCCTATGCTGACGCAGGAAAAGAGAAGGGGAATCAAACGATATTCCATCATCTTCCATACATTGCCCCCGGCCAGGGAGCTCCCTCGCATCTTCATAGCAGCCCGGATGCATCCGTACTCCTCCTTAATGGTGGGAAAAAATCGCATCACCACCGCCAGAGAAATGGTAATGGAATCCGGCACATGCATCTTTTGCATAGCGGACATGAATTCATCCACCTTCATGGTCCTAATCACATACCAGGCCGTAATAAAAGCCGGAGAAAACTGCAGAATAATTCCGCAGTATCCGGTAAGGAATGCTTTCCACATGCCTGTCGATCCGGAACCTAACACAAAAAATGTCAGGATCATGGCAAGGGCATATAAAACAAAGAAACGCAATGCCCAGGCATAGCGTTTCTCCTTGATCAAAAGCATAATTGGAATCATGGTGATCATCGTCCGAATGCACCAAAGCAAGGGTGTCGTTGCACTCAGCATGACGATGATCGACACTACAAAGAGCATGTAGAGCTTTGCTCTTGGATCCAGATTTCTCTTCATTGTACAATTCCTGCTTTCTCAAAATGTTTTTTTACAACTGACTTTCCAAGGAACGCTCCAAGAAAACCAAATAACACGCAGCAGATCACAAGCAGCGCAATGGTCTTACTGTTGATGGCCCGAAAAAGGTTATTGGCATACTCTTTGGAAAATCCGGAATCCAAAAGATCCTTTCGGTAAGACTTGGCCGTAACAAGGATCGGGAAATAGTTGGCACAGATCCAGGAACAGAATACACCGTAGCTTATAACGATCATCTTCGCATTCTTATAGCTTCCTGCTCTTGCAATAAGATCTGCCACAACACCTGCTACAATAATGAGGGGTGCTCCCAAAAATCCCATACCTGTTACAAACATAATGATCGCAATCAAAACAGACATAATGGTGATCATTCCAAACTTCTCCACCTTACTGTAAAAGAGCATCATAGGGATGGCTCCCGCCAGGGGAAGAAGCACCACATATGCCGCTACGATATAGGGATGCAGATACCCTAACATTCCAAAGGCAAACTCCACTACAAACCAGATTGCCGTAAATATTCCGATGGTGATAAAATCCTTTGCCGTCAGTTTCTTTGTTTCCATGTTCTCCTCCTCTTTTCTTACCGTTTTTCCTACCGCCTCTTATGCGATCTTCCAGCCTACAGCCTGTTTTCTTGCGCTGACAAAGTTCTTATAGATGCCCTCCTGTTTCATCAACTCATCATGCTTGCCCTTCTGTACAATCTTACCCTGATCGATCACAAGGATCTGATCTGCGAACCGCACCGTCTTTAATCTGTGGGCAATCATGATGATGGTCTTCTCCTTCGTCAGGTTGGCAATGGCCTGGGTCAGTTCCTTCTCATTCTCCGGATCCACATTGGCGGTGGCCTCATCTAAAATAATAATGGGTGCATCCTTCATAATGGCCCTTGCTATGGCGATCCGTTGCTTCTCTCCTCCGGAAAGGGTAGCACCTCCCTCTCCGATGACCGTATCATATCCATCGGGAAGCTGCATAATAAAGTCATGGCAGCAGGCCTTCTTGGCTGCCTCCACCACTTCCTTCATGGATGCCTGAGGTCTTCCAAAGCGGATATTATTGGCGATAGTATCTTCAAAGAGGTACACTCTCTGGAAGACGAAGCTGAAGTTTTCCATAAGAGAATCAAAACTGTACTCCCTTACATCTCTTCCTCCGATGGTCACTTTACCGGAACCCACATCCCAGAATCTGGAGATCAGCGCAGTAAGGGTAGTCTTACCTCCCCCGGAAGGTCCCACAATGGCGGTAGTGGTCTTCTCCTTGATATCTAAGGTCACATCATCGATGATGGTCTTATTCTCATAAGCAAAGCTGACATGTTCCAGATGGATATCCCGATTTTTGGGATGAATCTCTTTTCCCTCAATGTCCATCGGTTCAACCGCAAGAATCTCTTTTACAAGATCCACACCGTTTCCTATGATCTTAAGAAGAGGGGTGTACATGCCTGCAGAATCCAACATTTCAAAGATCATAAAGGAGCAAAGAAGCATGGTGATGGTCTGAGACAGTTCCATGGTTCCCTGAAGATAGAAGTACAGGGAGGCTCCGCTGATTGCCACTCCTGTCATTTTACAGATGAACATCTGAATTCCCACAGCCGGGATGGCTGCGATCTCTGCGGTGATATCCGCCTTCGTCTTTCTCTTGATAGCATTGGACAGCCTGGTGTGATTTCTCTCCACCAGGTTGTAATTCCGGATCTCTGAGATCCCCTGGATATATTCCAATACCACGCCTACCATGTCCCGGTCAGAGGCGATCTTCTCATCCGCCACCTTTTTAACACTGTAATTGGTCCAACGGTTACACAGAAAAAAGATCACAAGCCCTGCCGTCGCCATCAGGCCGATTCTGACATCAAAGGCAAAGAGCGCTAGATCAATGACCAGAGTGGTGATAATCCCCTTTAGTACCATCATAATGGCTCTTGTAGCAATGTCTCCCACCTGTTCTAGAGTGTTGGTGGTAACAGAGGTAATATGCCCAAGGCTTGTATCATTAAAATATCCCATGGGAAGATATCTTAAATGCTCTCCCACTTCGATCCGCTTTCCGGCACAGGTGTCATACCCCGCCTCTGTCTGCAGCATACTGGAGAAGCGGTTGACCACCATCTCTCCCAATACACTTACCAGCATGACCCCTAGAACGGTCACAAAGGTATTGGTACCTATCTCCCCCCGGATCACTGCATCAATAGCAAACAGAGCTGCCAGGATCTTCAGTGCGGAGAACATGGCATTGAATACCCCCAGCACAATGGATACATAAAATTTATTCCTGTTCGTTGTATTACAGAATGCAAAAAATTCCTTTAACACCTTAAGCATTGGCTGCCTCCCCTCCGTTCTTTGCCATATGTACAATATCCAGGCTGTCATCATCCTTTGCCATAATATGAGCATTCCACATATTACGATACAGAGCACATCCGGCCAGAAGCTTCTCATGGGTTCCACAGTCCTCTACCCTTCCATCACGGATCACATAGATCTTATCCGCATCCATTACAGTAGAAAGTCTATGGGCGATAACAATGACCGTCTTATTCTGTACCAGCTTTGCCACACTATTTTGTACCACAGCCTCGTTCTCCGGATCCGTATAGGCGGTTGCCTCATCTAAGATCACCACCGGTGCATTCTTAAGCATGGCTCTGGCAATACAGATCCTCTGGCGTTCTCCGCCGGAGAGATGTCCTCCAGCTCCTCCCACCACGGTATCGTAGCCTTTTTCAAGTCCCATAATAAAGTCATGACAACCGCATGCCTTTGCAGCATTTACCACTTCTTCATCGGTTGCCCCTGCCTTTCCAAGCCTGATATTCTCCCGGACACTCAGATCAAAGAGGTAGTTATCCTGAGCCACATAAGCAATCTGGCCGGTATAGTAATCCAGGGGTAGATCCCTGATATTAACGCCTCCATAGGTGATCTCTCCCTCACTGACATCCCAGAGGGAATCCACCAGTCTTGCAATGGTACTCTTTCCGGAACCGGATGGTCCTACAAAAGCTGTCACCTCTCCCTTTTTGATCTCCATATCGATTCCATGGAGAATCTCCTTATCCTTATAAGCGAACTTCACGCCTGTCAACCTAAGGTCATTTCCCACCGGCTGCTTTGTAAGTTCCTTCGGTCTTACCATATCCTCTCTCTCGATGATCTCTATGGCCTCTCCGAAAATGGTCCTCACCTTGATGATGTCATCCATGTAGGAAAAAGCCACCACAAGAGGTGTGATCAGTCCTGCAGAAAGAATCACACAGGTGATAAAATCCTCCGGTGTCAAGCTTCCATTCCTGACGCAGAAAAGTCCCACCGGCAGCACACCAAGGAAGGTTGCCGGCATAAATGCCAAACTTCCTGACTGAAACCAGATACACTTTCTCATCCATTCGATAAAACAATCTGCTCCCTCTCTTGCCGCCTTCGCAAACTTCTCATAGGAACTTCCGGTCTTACCAAAAGCCTTGATCACTTCAATTCCGTTGATATACTCCACTGCCGTATCATTCAGATACTTGGTCTTCTCCACGGTCCTGTCAAACTCTCCCTGGCTTCGCTTCATCATGCCAAAGATACATCCGATACCAAGTACCGAGGGGATCAGATTGGACAGTCCCACTCTCCAGTCAATGGTCAAAAGATAGATAAAGATGGCCACCGGCAGCAGGATATTCGCCGTAAATTCCGGCACCACATGGGCCAATGTGATCTCCATGGAATCCACCCGTTCCACGATGATATTCTTATAACTTCCGCTGTTGTCATCCAGCACCATACCAAGGGGAATTGTTACCAGCTTTTTGCACAGCTGTTTTCGGATACTACCTAAGACGTGAAAGGTAGCGATGTGAGAAAGTGTGGTCGAAACAGAATGAAAAGTGACGCGCAAAAGCCAGCACACTCCCATAAAAAGCACCGCCTTAAGATAATAATCACCGTCCCTGCTTCCTGAAATCAGATGTTTGACCAGATCCGCTATTACAAGGTATGGCACAAAGGATGCCGCCACTCCACAGATCGCCAACATAACGCTACCAACATAATACTTTTTCTTTCTCCCGGCAAATTCTAAAACCCAGGAGAAGGTACTTCGTTTTTTCATATCTTCCTCCTTTTGATCCCTTACGCATAATATATAGTTTTAGTTTATGCAAATTATAGTTAGTTATATCTAACTTGTCAAATCAAGTCTTCTATGTCCACAATAAAAGAAACGCCGGAACAAACGTCCGACGCTTCCTGATTACTGGTTTTACGGGAGTTTCCTCTCTTACGGATTCCCTATGATTTCATGATCCAACAGCTTATAGATCCAGTCTTCCACCTTCGAAAAGGTAAATCCACAGCCCCTGGCAATGGATGTATCATAGGAAATATTAGCAGTAGCACCATTATAGGGTGCAATATCTCCATGATCGTCGAAAACCGCCTTCCTGCCGACTTTCCTCTCAATGTAGGAGATGATCTCACGAGGCGAGATCATGCCAAAAGACGCCCCATTCACTGCTCCACTCACCTGCTGATCAACCAGATGCGCTATGAACATCCCGGCCTCCTTCTCATGAATAAATGCCATCTTATCATCCGGATCATCTATATACATTGGCCTGCCCTGAACAACATGCTCTACATAAAACTTCAATCGACCGGTATAGTCATGCTCTCCCATCACAACAGGGTAACGCACAAACACGCATTGGTCCGCCCCTAGAAATTCCAGTGCTCCCCGCAGGCTTTCTTTTTCTCCTTCTCCGGGGGATTTTTCTTCCCTGCTCTCTTTCCGGGCTGCTCTGATCCCCGAGGATTTCCCCCGCTGGCTTTCTTTTTCGCCTTCTCCGGGGGATTTTTCTTCCCTACTCTCTTTCCGGACTGCTCCGATCCCCGGGGTTTTCCCCCGC
>CADCQT010000034.1 GCA_902803645.1 uncultured Lachnospiraceae bacterium
GAGTTCCCGACCGAGGATGAGTTCCGCGAGGTGGAGCGTGTCATCCTGCTGCGTGTGATCGATCGTCACTGGATGGAAGAGATCGACAATATGGATCAGCTTCGCCAGGGTATCGGACTTCAGGCTTATGGTCAGCGTAATCCGATCGATGAGTATAAGATGCAGTCCTACGATATGATGGATGCCATGAATGCAGCGATCCAGGAGGACGTTGTAACGATGCTCTTCCGTATTCGTGTGGAGAAGAAGGTGGAGCGAGAAGAGGTTGCCAAGGTAACAGGAACCAATAAGGATGAGACAGCTTCATCCGGTCCTAAGAAGCGTAAGGCGCCGAAGATCTATCCAAACGATCCGTGTCCATGCGGAAGCGGCAAGAAATACAAGAACTGCCACGGTCGTCAGGAATAACAGATAAGAATGAATATGAGGGGTCAGACTATTCCAAAGGGAGTGGTCTGATCCTTTTTCTATAGGTTGATAAAAATAAAACAAATGTTCTAAAATTCGTGGACAGTGAAAAACAGGCGTGCTATACTGAAAACTACGAAAAAGCGTGGAGGTGAGGATACATGGAGTTCAGATTACATTCGAAATTTCAGCCCACAGGGGATCAGCCCACAGCCATTCAGGAACTGGTGGATGGTTTTAAGGAAGGCAATCAGTTTGAGACCCTTTTGGGTGTCACCGGTTCCGGTAAGACATTTACCATGGCGAATGTGATCGCCCGGTTGAATAAGCCTACGTTGATCATCAGTCATAATAAGACTCTGGCGGGGCAGCTCTACGGAGAGATGAAGGAATTTTTTCCGGAGAATGCTGTGGAGTACTTCGTATCCTACTACGATTACTACCAGCCGGAGGCCTATGTGCCTCAGAACGATACCTATATTGCCAAGGATTCCTCTATTAATGATGAGATCGATAAGCTCAGACTTTCTGCTACAGCGGCCCTGGCAGAGAGGCGGGATGTTGTTATCGTTGCCTCCGTCTCCTGTATCTATGGTATCGGTAGCCCGGATGATTTTCAGAATATGATGGTGTCTTTGCGTCCAGGTCAGGAGGTGGATCGGGATGAAGTGATTCGGCAGCTGGTGGATATCCAGTATACCCGGAATGACATGGATTTTGGCCGAGGTACCTTCCGGGTCCGGGGAGATACCCTGGAGATCGTTCCTGCGACGGTATCGGACTTCGCCTATCGAATCGAATGGTTCGGGGATGAGATCGACCGGATCGTGGAGACGGATGCCCTGACAGGGAAGGTCCTGCGGGAACTACGTCACTGTGCGATCTTTCCGGCATCCCACTATGTGGTGCCGCAGGAGAAGATCAATGCGGCCTGTGATGCCATTGAGGCTGAGCTTAAGGAGCGGGTGGACTTCTTTAAGTCTGAGGATAAGCTGATCGAGGCTCAGCGTATTGCAGAGCGGACGAATTTCGATGTGGAGATGCTTCGGGAGACCGGATTCTGTAGTGGAATCGAGAATTACTCCCGGCATCTGACCGGGACACGGCCGGGGGAAGCTCCCCAGTGCCTCATCGATTATTTTGGTGATGATTTTCTTATCATCATCGATGAGTCCCATATTACTGTTCCCCAGATCGGAGCCATGTATAACGGTGATAAAGCACGTAAGACCACTTTGGTGGACTATGGCTTTCGTTTGCCCTCTGCCCTTGATAACCGTCCGTTGAACTTCCATGAATGGGAGGATAAGGTGGATCAGCTGCTGTTTGTTTCTGCCACCCCGGGGAAGTATGAGATGGAGCATGAGATGCTGCGGGCAGAGCAGGTGATCCGTCCCACAGGGCTTTTGGATCCGGATATTGATGTACGCCCTGTGGAGGGACAGATCGATGATCTGGTAAGTGAGATCCGTAAGGAGACAGAGCAGAAGAACAAGGTCCTGATCACTACCCTGACCAAGCGGATGGCAGAGGATCTGACCACTTATCTCCAGGAATTGGGGATCCGGGTGAAGTACCTTCATTCTGATATTGACACATTGGAGAGGTCAGAGATCATTCGGGATCTGCGACTGGATGTGTTTGATGTCCTTGTGGGTATCAATCTTCTGCGAGAGGGAATGGACATTCCGGAGATCACCCTGGTAGCTATTCTGGATGCAGATAAGGAAGGTTTCCTGCGGAATGAGACATCTCTGATCCAGACCATTGGACGTGCAGCCCGTAATGATCAGGGTCATGTCATTATGTATGCGGATACCATAACCGAATCCATGCAGAAGGCGATGGATGAGACAGCCCGACGTCGTAAGATACAGATGGCCTATAATACAGAGCATAACATTAC
>CADCQT010000035.1 GCA_902803645.1 uncultured Lachnospiraceae bacterium
AGGGCCTGAAGAGAATCCTTTTTTGAACTCTTTTCAAAAAAAGCATCAGGCTGCTCAAATACTGCAACCTGACGCTGTGCATAATCATATCCACCGTAAAATTCAACGGATACAGGAAGATCCTGGATTAAATCCTGTAATAATCCCTGTTCATGCATATCCAGGAAATCTGTAACGATCGGTAATCCCCGTTCATAGGATCTCATGGCAAGGTCAATAAAATGACGTTTTATAAACTGATCGTCCTTATGCTTCATCTTAGAATCCTGTCTGAATACCTGATAAGTCGATGGCATCCATAATGCCCTGTAAGTCTCCGGAAATGTCAACAGATGCCGGAGTGATGACAAAGATAAAATTAGAAACCTTCTGGAGGTTACCCTTTAAGGCGTAGGTGGTACCGGACATAAAATCAATGATTCGCTGGGCAATCCCCATATCCAGTCCCTCCATATTCAGGATAACCGTACGACCGGAAAGCAAGGTGTCACCAATCTCCCGGGCATCATCATAGGAGGAAGGCTTGATCACACAGACCTCCATTCCAGAAGAAGGTGCACTAGTCCTGGTACGACCGTTGCGCATAGGTGTGATCTTACCATTCTTGGCAGCAGCTGAAGATCTTACCTCCGGCTCCTCGGTCTCCTTATTGCGATGAAAGACGGAACGCTTCTCAGCCTCTTCCTCTTCTTCGTATTCGTCATCATAATACTCATCATCACCTAAGTTCATGGCATTTAACATCTTATCAAAAAGGCTCATATTTCATCTCCTAATCAATCTTTATTGTAATTACGCTCTCCAAAGATACCGGTACCAACGCGAACCATGGTGGAACCCTCTTCGATGGCAACCTGATAATCATTTGTCATTCCCATGGACAGTATATCCATAGTGACATTATCCTTGTTTTCTGCGGCAATGTCAACTGACAGATCTTTAAGAGCCTTGAACAGAGGGCGGTTTTCCTCCGGATCCTTTACGTAGGGAGCGATGGTCATAAGACCCTTTACGGTAATGCCGTCTAAAGATGCAACGTCATCCACTAATGCCTTGGCATCCTCTAAGGATACACCAAACTTGCTCTCCTCTCCTGCCACATTGACCTCGATCAGTACAGGGATAACGATACCACGCTTCTTGGCCTGGATATTTATTTCCTCAGCAAGACGATAACTGTCTACGGAGTGGATCAGTGCGGTTTTGCCTGCAATGTATTTCACCTTGTTTCTCTGCAGATGTCCGATCATGTGCCATTTGATATTCTCTGGCATCTGTTCGATCTTACCGGTCAATTCCTGAACCTTGTTCTCTCCAAAATCCCGAATGCCCTGATCATAGGCTTCTTGAAGATACGCAACCGGTTTTGTTTTACTTACAGCAATTAAGGTTACTTCACTTCGATCACGTCCGGATCTGTCACAGGCCTGCTGAATCTTCTGTTCCACTTCTTTTAGATTTTCTGTAATCATTGCTGTTCTCCTTTTTATTATGTTCCGTTTACGATTTCATCTTCTTTGACATCGGAGGCTTCCAATGCGATATGATCATATAGGGCCAGTTCAGAGGAATGAACCGGTTCTATAATGCTGTACTGGTTATTATGAAATAAGATCCGAACCAGTGCAAACTGGGCATAACCCTTGTTGACATTAAATACACCATACCCCTTTTTGACCTCAAGGCTTTGAATGGTCTTGCCTCGAAGGGTACCGGGGTCCAAGATCTCATCGGATTGCCGAATCCCGTCATAGGTGCCCCAGATGGTACCATCCTCGTCCTTCTCATACTCTGACAGTTTTGTGACAACATGTCCATCCCCGATCCTGCGTAGAACGCCGGGGGTCTGTTGATCTCCGCCGTAGGTAATATAGTTCTTGGGGATCTCATACAACAGTACTTGCTTAAGAGAGGAATTGGGAACCTTCAGTCCGTTTTTCTTTTCAAGGGACAGGTCAATGCTGACAAAACGTTCTGCCGCATACCGGTCCACAGAATCATCCAGGGATAAGATCAGATAATACTGGTCATCTCTTCTGGTCACATGACTTTTGCACCAAGTCTTGGCACCGTCCTCTAAAAAGGTAATCTCTATCCCGGTGTTATCACGAAGTTCCTTGGCCTTATCATCGGAAAGTGGCATTACAAGATTCCAGTTATCGCTTGTCACCAGTCGATAGACAGGCTCTCCAGCTTTAATCTTATCTACGGAAGCCAGATTCTTCTCCGTCACCTTGCTGGTGTCAAAGTCATTCTCCGTAAAGTTCTTAAGGGATAGATCCTCTTTTCCATCTACATTCAGTACGATAAGTCCTGGGACATCGGTTGCATAACTCTTAAAGGTCTCCTCTGCTGTAGCCTGCTGTAATTGTCTCTTGAGGGAGGATCTTGCGCTAAGTGCCAAAGATTCTTTCAGAGAGGCCTGTGCCTGGGCATAAAAACTGTAAAGACTGCCGTAGTCAGAGGTATCAAATCCCTCTGAAAAACCAAGCAGTTTTTCAGCAAGCTGTTTCTTCTGAGTATCTGATAAGGATGCATCATCCTCGCTGTATTGCTTCAGCTGTTCTACCATCTGGCCGTTGGAATCAATACTGTAGGCATACTGCCCCGTGCCGATCCGGCTCAGAGAGGATAGATAATAGTACAGGTAACCGGAAGAAGCTGCTTTTACAACCTGTTCACTTCGGATAGCCAAAGCGTCATAATGATCATCGGATACAATACTTCCCTGCCGTACTTCTGTTATAGCTACATGCTTTTTGGTGAAGTAGGAAAACATGTGGAAGACAACATATACCATAATGATCAGGACAAGAACCAGACTGATCCTGATGTTTGGCATCTTATGAAATTGAACAATGTTTCTGTCTCTTGAACTCATTCTTCCCTCCAGGGAATCCCAAGAAAAAAACCTCATGAATACAAAACCATGAGAGGTCTTATATCATGAGGTTTAGCGTCTACTTAATTATTAAGCAACCTTGCTCTTAGCAAGCTCAGCTAACTTAGCAAAGCCCTCTGCATCTGAAACAGCCAGATCAGCCAGCATCTTACGGTTCATCTCAACACCTGCAAGCTTCAGGCCATACATGAACTTGCTGTAGGAAAGACCGTTCATACGAGCAGCTGCATTGATACGTGCAATCCAAAGCTGACGATACTGTCTCTTCTTCTGCTTACGACCAGCGTATGCAGTAGCTAATGCTCTCATTACAGACTGCTTAGCAACACGGTACTGCTTAGAACGTGCTCCTCTGTAACCCTTAGCAGCCTTTAAAACTCTGTTATGTTTCTTTCTTGCGTTTAATCCGCCTTTAACTCTTGCCATTTTGTATTCCTCCTAACAAACTGTCTACCGTAACTTATACGAAACAAATCTTATAAGTATGGTAAGATCTTCTTCATGTTCTTCTCGTTGGTAGCATCTGTCATAGCTGCCTTACGAAGATTTCTCTTACGCTTTGTAGTCTTCTTTGTTAAGATATGGCTCTTGTAAGCCTTATTTCTCTTTAACTTTCCTGTTCCAGTTGCCTTAAAGCGCTTAGCTGCTGCACTCTTGGTTTTCATCTTTGGCATGATAGATTCCTCCTTAATTACGTTTCTCTGCCAGTACCATACTGATACTACGACCTTCCTGCTTGGAAGGCTTCTCCACTGTAGCCACATCCTCAAGACTCTTGGCGATATCATCTAAGATATGCTTACTCTGAGAAATATGAGCCATTTCACGTCCACGGAAACGAAGTGTGATCTTGACTTTGTTACCCTTCGCCAGGAACTTGCGGGCATTGTTCATCTTGGTGTTCAAATCGTTACCCTCGATATTCGGGGAAAGACGAATCTCCTTGACCTCGACGATCTTCTGCTTTTTCTTCGCTTCCTTTTCCTTGCGGGCCAGTTCATAGCGATATTTACCATAATCAATGATCTTGCAGACTGGCGGCTTAGCGTTTGGGGAAACCATAACTAAATCAAGGTCTGCCTCTCTGGCCATCATCTGAGCTTCCTTTGCTGACATAATGCCAACCTGCTCTCCATGCTCTCCGATCAGTCGTACTTCACGTGCACGGATCTTTTCATTCACTAATAAATCGCTAATGGTTACACCTCCATTGGACATAAAAAAAGTGGATAGGCAGACTATCCACAAT
>CADCQT010000036.1 GCA_902803645.1 uncultured Lachnospiraceae bacterium
CCCTCGATGGTACGATTTCTCTCTTCATCCAGCCGCTGGAAGGAGGTAAAGAGCTTTTCCCGCTCCTCTTCCCTGATACCGATTCCGGTATCCTCCACTTCCACACGGATCAGCACGTCCTGATCCTTGACCCCCTCCAAGAGGATACGAAGGGTCACCTTGCCCCTTTCCGTGTACTTGACGGCATTGGTCAACAGATTGGTAATGACCTGCTTCATCCGGATCTCGTCTCCGTATAAAATATCCGGAATATGAGGATCCGCCTCGATCACCAGGATCAGACTCTTATCCTCTGCCCGCTTCTTCAGCATCTGATAGAGATCCCGGATCATTTCCGAAGGCTTATAGTCCACAGGAAGAATCGAAAGCTTACCGGCTTCGATCTTGGAAAAATCCAAAATATCATTGATGATCCCCAAAAGTCCGTTTCCGGCCTGCCGAAGATCCTGGGCATAGCCCAAGATATTCTTATCCTCTGTGGAGCGCAGGATCATCTCATCCATTCCAAGAATGGCATTGATGGGGGTTCGAATCTCATGAGACATATTGGAAAGGAAATCCGATTTCGCCCGATTGGCACTCTCTGTCTTCTCGATGGCTTCATTCAGATCATCAGTAATAGCCATCATAAAAGCCGCCGTTCGATCTGCAAGAGGAATCAGCTCATCCCGGTTATAATAGGTCTCCTCTCTTCCTCTTTCTGTTACGACCTCGATCCGGTACACCTCGGATTCCGCCTCCTGCATGGAGACCAGTACACTGTTAGCATTCAATATTGCCCCTTCTCCCCGATCAAAACAGATCTGAGCCGCACCCCTGGCATAGAAGATATTGGGAAGATAGGACTGCAGACTCTGCACTTCCACATCCTCCTCTCCCATGGTCTTCCTACGGACCTCACTTCCAAAATAAAGGGCTGCCTCCGGACGACTGTCAAAAATATTCTGGCTCTTCTCAAGGGTCTCCTCCAACATCCTCTGGGGATCTGCATGGGAGAAACAGATACGGTCCTCCGGATAAATATCTCCGATAAAGTAAAGCTCTCCCGCGTCATCATATCTAAGGGGGATCCGTTGGATCTGAGCCTTGCCTCGCATCAGAGAAAAAGGAAATTCCCGGATATTCTCCAGAAAGGCCGGCCCCTTCTTTACCTTCAGATAGTGCTGGTAAATATCCGCCGCCGGCTGATGATCGATACCGGAAAGTACCACTTCTCCCACCGACAGATCATCCACATACTCTCTTACCGTCACCGGAAATGTCCTGCCCAGCATCTTCCAGCCGTTCAGTACGACGGTCTGGATCTGCAGCTTCTCTCCCACCAGGTAAAAGCCTCCGATTCCATTCTCCATCTTCTTATCCTTGAAGATAAAAAAATCCTCCGGATTCTCCCTGACAAGCTCTGTGGTCCAAAGACCAAAAATCGGTACTTTGGTACTTTCGGACACAGCTCCAAGGGACATAGAAAGCTTCAATGTGCTTCCCGCCGCAAAGCATAAGACCCCTTTGCAGTTTGCTGTCCCCGATATGGTCTCTTCCATCTGGGAACAGGCATTCCAGATTTTCCCCTTTGAGGTCTCATAGGAAAAGGGGATGGCTTCGGAATACTCAAAAAACAGATAGGTGATTCGAATCACCGGATCTTCCCCGGCTTCTAAGTGCTTTGAGATCCCCAGGACCTCTTCCACCTTGGCTCCACTGACCACAAAAGCCATAATCTCATTCAGCTTCCGGGGCGTATAGCCCATGGAAAAGACCACCAGAATGGTCTGCCCCTTTTTCCCCGCGATCCGCTCTCGCCATTCCTTCGCCGCATCTACAACATCTTCCTGCCGGGAGCCTGTAAAGGTCAATTGAATCATAGGCCTTCTCCTCTCCTCTCAAGGATCTCCTGAAGCGGCGTACTGCCATCATATAGAAGCAGACGCTGTTTCGGATCCAGAGACGAATATTGGGCAAAGCAGACCTTCGCCTCTGCGTTTACAGGATAACCGGCCACCACCTTAAGATTTCCGATTCCTTCCTCTAGCATCCGTATCGCAGTCTCCTTTGTAATATTGCCGATATTGGGATGGAGCAACAGAAATCGTCCTTCTCCCACGATCACCCCGGAATCCCCCTGCAACAGGATACGACGAACCGCCGTGGCACCTTCTGCCTCAAAGAGCTTCGCTGCTCCATCTCCATACTTTTCCTTGAATTCTGTAAAATGCTTAAGCGTTACCTCTGCCACAATAAAGTCCTGATCCCACATCTGGTAAGCATCCTGATAGGGAAGGATGGCATGGGCAAGCCCAGACCTGTTATAAAAACCGGTCGACGGATCAATAAAACGGTTGGAGGACATGGACATGATTCCTCCCATACTGTACCGCTCCATAAGAGAAGCTGCCTGTTTTCTGTTCTCCCGATCCGCCTGGCAGATGGCAAAAAGAACCATGTCCTGTCGCTCCTCTGTCACCCGCTGGATAATGTACTTTTTCTTGATGTAACGTCCGTCATCCATTCTGGTATCAAAGTGGAGGGAGATATATTCTGCATCCTCGACCCCCAACCTCTCATCCAAAGTATCAAGATTCACAAATTCAATAAAATCCTCCCTCTGCTCGTCTGCAATATATTTGGCAGCAAAGAGAGCCATTACGTCCTTTACATTCTGCCCCTCATGAAGAGCGCCATACTCCGAGGTATTCAGATAGGTATTGATAATAATGCCGTCGGACCTTCGAACCAGATCCAGACGGTCGAAGATACGGTAGATATTCCGGAGAGCCACCTCGAACTTCTGCAGGCGGCCGGTGCTGTTGGAATCCAGCAGATTATCCTTGCGGACGATCATGGCAATTCCGCCGGTCCTGGGGTTTGTAGCAATATAATCTCCCCAGAGATCCACCACCTTACCTGCTGTTACAAAATCCAAATGAACCCTCTGTTCTCCATCCACCATTCTATGGACGAAATCCCGGATCTTCTCCTGGAACATACCGGACCTTTGATTCAGATAATTCTCCGTGGCCACTTCTCCCACCAGTCCCAGCTGCTTCATATATTCACGATTGGCATCGTTCTGGTACAAATAGAAAAATCTTCTGTCCCGGTATTCCATAATAGACAGAGGCTCTTTGCCATCTCTGCCGGTCTGCCTGCGGGTATTCCCCTCCTTACTCACTTCGATCTGTCCGATCTTCTTATAGTAATCTGCCTCTTCGATGGCCTCAAAGATATCCTGCCGCTCCAAAAATTCTGCCAGAGGAATAGGCTTACAGAAAAGATAGCCCTGTACCATCTCAACCCCCATGTTCCGAAGAGCCTGAAACTCCTCCTCTGTCTCCACATTCTCCGCCAGTGTGGAGATCTCCATATGCTTGGACATATTCACAGTATAGGCAAACATGGTGACCGCCCTGTCCCAGGTTCCATGTTCTCTTGCATCTGCAAGGAACCTGGCATCCAGCTTCACCGTGCTGTAAGGATAGCGTTCCAGGGCCTCAAAAGATGATCCTTTGCCGAAATTATCCAGCCAGATCTGGTATCCTCCCTTCTGGAATCTCTCAATGGCACGATCAATGATCTGATCCCGTCGCTTGGTTCCCTGCTCAATGATCTCGATTCGGATCATATCCCGGGGAATTCCGTAGGAAGACAAAATGCGCTCTACCCCGGCAAACATATCCGTCTCATAAAAATCCTTCCCTGACAGATTCAGGGATACGGGAATGAGCGGAATATTCTGCTGTCGGCAGAGCGCAATATCCTTGGCAATTTGCTCACAGATGCACAGATCCAGTCTGTGCATCATGAGATTTTTCTCAAGCACCGGAATAAACTGCCCCGGTGCCAGGTTTCCTTCTTCTGGATCGATCCAGCGTGCCAAAGCCTCGGCACCGCAGACCCTCTTGGTATAGGCCCTGACCACCGGCTGATAATATACCTGGATCCAGCCGTTCTCCACTGCCTGTTCGAAATGTGTCAACACATATGCTTCTCGTTCCATAAGCTCTCCTATTCTCGATCCGTCTTAAGTCCGAACTCATCACGATATACGGTACAACCGCAACGCGTCGTATTCTTCGTGTAGTAAAGGGCGGTATCGGCCTTCTTGTAGAGTCTGAGGGTAAAGCCCTGTATAGAAAAAGCTACACCGGCAGAAACACTGGTCGCCGGAGTAGAGGCTGTCGCCTTGGACAGTTCCACGTTCATCAGATGAACTCTTGAAACGATCTCCGGGGCGCTCTTCTCCGATATATTCTGTATCAAAACAACAAATTCATCCCCACCCATACGGATATGTGCAATGGCTTCCGGAAAGGCCAGCTTCAAAAGCTCGGATACTCTCTCAAGCACATGGTCCCCCTGCTCATGACCATAGGTATCATTGATGGTCTTGAACTTATCCACATCCATAAGTACAAAGGCCAGCTGCTTCTTGCTTCGGCAAAGCTCTGCTGTGATCAGGTCATAGGCATAGCGGTTTAGAAGTCCTGTCAGCCCGTCATGCTGGGCTGCATAATGACTGCTCTCTTCCCTATCCTGAAGGGAGGATAAAGCAATCCTGAAACCTTCGGTTAAAGTTCCAATCTCATTGGGGGCCTGCTTCGGCAGATCCACCGTATAGACTCCTTCCTTGATGGAGACAACCGCAGCTGTCAGCATACGAAGGGGAACCGTGATCCTCTTCATGAAGATAACCGCTATGGTAATGGCCAGAGCACTAAAGAAAACACAAATGAAGATCTGAATCTTAAGGAGTGTCCTTCTGGCTCCGTAAACCTCCCGGTAGGTATCACAAAGCACCAACTGAAGACCGTTCCGAAGGGTAACAAAGGTCTGTACACAATCCCTCCCCTGGTAGGTATAACGGATCACCTGTCCCTCACTGGAGGACTTATTCCACAGCTCTTCATTGCTGATCCCGTGATCCACCTCGTCACCATGAACCTCTCCCCTAAGGAATCCTGCATGATAATGCTCCGTATGATCGGCATTCTTAAGGTAGGCGTAACCGCTCTGATAGAAATGGATCTTATCCACCTTATTGATCATCATCTCAAAATCCAGGTCCATCCCTAAGCTGCATACAAAGACCCCGTTCACATAGACCGGATAAACATAACTGATAAGATACTTCTGCTGGTTCTTATTGAAGTAGGGACGCATCCACATGGGCTTCCCCTCCTCGATGGGCTGGTAGTACCAGCCCACATGCTCCGTATCATCCTTCTCATACCGGTTGATCGGCGTAAGATTACGCTTCTTCATCTCTCCCGACATAACATCTCTTGTATAGAAGAACCCATCTTCCTTCCCTGTAATATTCATGGAAAAAATAAGATAGTTCGCCTGGACCATACTGATATTCTGGCTGGTCTTCTGAAAAAGATTCTCGATCTTCTTAATGAGATTTCGCCGAAGATCATAATCCCGAACCACCTTCGTACTGGTAATGGAATCACTGGCAATGGCAGACATGGCATTCACAGCATCCTCGATCTGGATCAGATTCTGATCCAGCTTGGCTCCCTCACCGGCATTGAGATTGTTCATGGTGGCTGCAATGTTGGTATTTAGCGAACCCGACACGAAAAAAAAGCTTACACCGCTGATCAGGACCGACAGCGTAAGCAACGTTACTATAATAAATATCATAGCCCTGTTTAACAGGGACCCCTGTTTTCTATATTCTTCATCACCCATACTCTTATTTTACATTGGAGTTTCACAAAGATAAAGGGTTTTTCGCAATAATTTTCAGCACTTTTGCATCAATCGATCCCCTCATAATTAAAGTCTGGAATAAAGCTTTCAAGTGCCACATCGCCCTCCTGAAGAAAGGCGTTTTCCACCCCCAGGGAAATGGCGAAATCCAGCACCTCATCATACTCTTTTGCAGTCACTTTTCGGTTCAGTTCCGGATAATCTGCCACATTGAAAAGAGGGGTAAACTGATTCATGATACTGATGTAGATCTCATCTCCATCGGTCTCATACAGATAACGAATCACCGCCTTGGAATCCTCTGTCTGTCCCGGCAGGATCAGATGTCTTACAATGGTTCCCCGGCGCATATAAATCTCCAGATCCGGATCATCACAGATCTGATTATATTCCACAGAATCTATAAGATGAGACGCCTCCTTCTCCCAAAGAGAGTAAGCCATTGTCATCTCATGCTGCTTCTTGATGGAAAAGCCCGGCTCTCCGGTCTGGCGCACCATTTCAGCAATGGCAGCAGAGGCTTTTTCAAAATAATCCCCTGCATGGGAATACTTCCGGGAGAGATCAGAACTTACATATTTCAAATCCGGAAGATAGATATCGATAAGTCCCTCCAGCGCCCGAATACTGTCCACCTCTTCATATCCGCTTGTATTATATACAAAGTCCAGGTCAAAACCCTCGTCCTTAGCTCTCTCGATGGCATCGATTACCCCGGGAAGAAAGTGCCCCGCCGTCACCAGGTTGATATTATTAGCGCCCTGTTCCTTTAATTCGAAGAAGATCTCCGTCAAACGCTCCGGGGATATGACCTTCCCCACATCTCCCTTGGCGATCTGTTCATTCTGGCAGAAGACGCACTTCAGATTACATCCACTAAAAAAAACAGCTCCACTTCCATGAGAGCCGGAAATACAGGGTTCCTCCCAAAAATGAAGGGCAGCCCTGGCTGCCCTGATCCTGTGATCCTGTCCGCAGAACCCGAAAGATCCTGCGGTTCTGTCCACCTGACATCTCCGGGGACAAAGGATACAATTCTTATAATCCATATTACTCATTCAACTGCTCCACAATCTCGGGAAGGAGCTGATCTACCTTGTCATTATCCAGCTGGCAGGTTCCGGCATTCCTATGGCCGCCGCCTCCGTACTTAAGGCAAAGCATTCCGATATCCACATTGCTGGCCCTGTTCACAATGGACTTTCCGATCATAACTGCTGTATTCTGCTTCTGAAAGCCCCATGCCACATAGACGCTCATCTCACACTCAGGGAAAAGCGCATAGATCATAAAACGGTTTCCCGCATGGATCACTTCCTCACCGCGAAGGTCAAAGATCACGGTCTTACCCTCTACCCTGCAAAGCCGCTGAAGTTGCTGCTTAAACAGCTCTTCCTGCTCAAAATACAGATCCACCCTTTCCTTGACATCCGGAAGTTCCAATACTTCCTTGATATCATGATCCAGACAGAAGTCGATAAGCTGCATCATAAGATCATAGTTGGAGATCCGGAAATTATGGAATCTTCCAAGTCCCGTTCTCGCGTCCATAAGAAAATCCAGAAGGACCCAGTCCTTGGGATGGAGGATATCCTCCATGGTAAAGTCTGCGGAATCTCCCTTGTCCACGGCATTCATCAGATCCTCTGAGATTCTGGGGAGCTTCTCCTTCCCTCCAAAATAGTTATATACGACCCTGGCAGCCGACTTGGCAGCGGGATCAATAATATAGGTTCCTCCAACCTCTGTTGCCTTCAGTCTCTCCTCCTCTGACGCATGATGATCAAAGGCCATGCCCACCCTGGGATCGTAGGGTAGATTGGTTGTAATATCATTCTTCGTCAGCTCGATCTTACCATCCTGGACATCCTTGGGATGTACGAACTTAATGGTATCGATCATATCCAGTTCCTTAAGCATCATGGCACATGCCAATCCATCAAAGTCACTTCTGGTAACCAGTCTCCTAGCCATCATTTCTTCCATTCTTAGCCCCCTTAAACAGATATTAGTCAAGACTCGCTCGCGAGTCTTGCGCGCCGGATTCGGGTCTGCTTCAGCAGACAAATTCCTGTCCGAATCCGTGCGCATCCTC
>CADCQT010000037.1 GCA_902803645.1 uncultured Lachnospiraceae bacterium
TGGCAGAGGAGGTTCGAAAGCTGGGAAATATCACCTTTATGCTTTCCATCGAAGGAACACCGGATACCAACGACGCCCGGCGGGGTGAAGGTCATTATGCCGCTGTTATGAAGGCTATGGATATCTTAAAGGCCCATGGAATCGTCTTCGGTACTTCCATCTGCTACACCAGATCCAATATCGAAGCGGTTACCAGCGATGACTTCTTCCAGCTGCTGGTGGATAAGGGAGCCAGGTTTGGGTTCTACTTCCATCTGATGCCGGTGGGCAACAATGCAGCAGTAGAGCTGATGCCAACGGTTGAGCAGAGAAAAGAGATGATCCGCAGGATCCGCCAGGTCCGCAGTAAGGACAGTGAGATCGAGTTCTTCCCTATGGACTTCCAGAACGACGGAGAGTTTGTCGGGGGGTGCATTGCAGGAGGACGAAACTACTTCCATATTAACTCCAATGGAGATGCGGAGCCTTGTGTTTTCATCCATTTTTCCGATCGGAACATTCATGAAAACAGCATCCTAGAGATGCTGCAAAGTCCTCTGTTTATGGCCTATCATGAGGGACAGCCCTTTAACCGAAATCATTTAAGACCCTGTCCTATGCTGGAGAATCCAGAGCTTCTTCGTCAGATGGTGGAAAAGAGCGGAGCGCATCAGACCAACCAGGAGAGCCCGGAGAGTGTAGAGCATCTGTGCAGCAAATGCGATAACTACGCTGCACAGTGGGCACCGGTGGCAGAGGAGATTTGGGCTTCTCAGAAGCATAAGCGGCCATCCTATGAGAACTATTCCAAGGCTCACAGGGAGAACCCGAAGCTGGCAGCTTTTGAACATGTAATAGAATAATAGCATCAGGATCCCTGAAGGTACGTCCGTACTTTCGGGGATTTCTTTTTGAGTTTCGCTGTCCGGGCGGATATAATGGAACGGTGAGTGTCAACCGGCAGGAGGAGAGGAATCCTATGGCAACAGGAAAGCTTTATGACAAACATCCCTATGAAACAGAGTTTACAGCAGTGGTGGAACAGGTAAAAAAGGGGGAAGACCCCGGTTGCTGGGAGGTTGTACTGGATCAGACCCTGTTTTTCCCTGAGGAGGGTGGGCAGTCCCCGGATCAGGGGGAGATTGTTATTCATGACATTGCCTATGAGGTGGTGTATGTCTCTATTTCAGATGAGGTGATCACCCATACCATTCGGGGGGAGAATGAGCCGATGCCAGGGCAGAAGGCCCTGGGCCGTATTGACTGGGGCCATCGCTTCAGTAATATGCAAAATCATACGGGGGAGCATATTTTCTCCGGAATCGTCCATAGGGCAAAGGGCTATGACAATGTGGGATTTCATCTGTCGGATCGTATGGTGACCATGGATTATAACGGGGTGCTGACCCGGGGGGAGATCGAAGAATTCACCCGTCAGGCTAACCGGATTATAGCAGAGGATCTTCCGGTGATCTGTGAATACCCATCGGAGGAGGCGTTAGAAGCCATGGAGTACCGGAGCAAAAAGGAGATTGAAGGCGCTGTGCGCATCGTGACCATTCCGGGAGTGGATGTGTGTGCCTGCTGTGCTCCCCATGTCCGCTCCACAGCCCAGGTGGGACTTCTTATGGTGGTGGGAGATCAAAGCTACAAGGGTGGCACCAGATTATCCATTCTCTGCGGCCTAAGGGCAGTGGCGGATTATCAGAAGAAGCAGGGGATCTTATCCCTGACAGGAAGGAACTTATCCACAAATTGGGAAAATATTCCGGAGACTGTGGATAAGTTAAGGTCAGAACGGGATAACCTTCGCTATCAGCTGTCATCCTTATCGGCAGAGCTGCTGGAGATCTCTGCAAGAAAGCTGCCGGAGGGAGAGAATGCCTGCCTCTTTACGGATTGCAGTGACCGGAATGTATTGATCCGGACTCTGAATGGAATGAAGCAGGAACATCCGGGGATCGCTGTGATTTTTGCTGCAAAGGATGGTGTGACAGAGAAAGAGAAGGTCTCCTTTTCTTATGTAGCCGCCTCACTTACAGGTGACAGCCGGAGATTTTCGGAACAGCTTAAAGAGAAGTTTGGTGCCAGAGGTGGTGGCAAACCGGAAATGGTACAGGGGTCTGTCGCCGCAAAACAGGAAGAGCTTGCAGAATATGTTCAGAAATTTGTTATAAATGAATAAAAGAAGAGAAAGAAAAAATTACTTTAATACGTTGAATGTCGGAAACTTATGGACAGACTCTTGGTTTCATGCTACTATAAATGTCAAATAAAAACGAAAAAACCAAGAGAACGTCAAATTTTTTGCCTCAGTTGGAGAAGACTTGTTCCTCTAAGTGAAGCGCAGGGAGGGGAATTTTTCCGCTAAGACAAAGGCTCCGCCGGGATGGGTAGAAATTTGCATAGGGACTTTGTCAGCTTCGCTGACGTAAATTCCGCGCCAGGTCTCTTTAGCGAGACATGAAACTTACTCCAGGGGAATATGGGAGGAAATCAGCCATCCGGGAAGACGGAGAAGTAAGGATTTGACGGGCAGGATACGTTGGAATGTTCTGCCATTAGGTGAGAGGTAGTATGCAACATATAATCAGTGATTCGGACAGGGAATTCTTCCAGCAGATGGTGGATTGCATGCCGGGAGGCTTCCTTGTCTATTATGCGGATGAGAGTCAGGAGATCATCACAGCCAATGTTCAGGCAATCGAACTGATGGAGTGTGACAGTCTGGCACAGCTTCGCGAATATACAGGAAACAGTTTCCAGGGCTTTGTGGCAGAAGAGGATCGCCGCCTGGTTCAGAGACAGATTCGTTTTCAGACGAGAAATCCAATTGGAGAACGGAAGGAAGACTACGTCCAGTATCGTATCCGCACTGCAAAGGGCCGGATCCGTGCGGTGGAGGACTTCGGAAGGATGATCACATACCGGGGGCAGAAGGTCTATACGGTATTTTTAGCAGATAAGGAAGATAAAAAACGAACCCAGGGAATCGACTATATGACAGGACTGATCCAGCGGAATGCTTTTGTCTGTCATGCCCGTGGGTTTGCCTTCCGTCATTATAAACATCACAAACTGTCCGTACTCTGGATGGATATTGACAATTTCAAGTCCTTCAACAAGTTATACGGTTACCAGAAGGGAGACAAACTTCTTCGTCAGATCGCGGATGAACTCAAGGATGTCTTCGGTGACGGAGTGGTGGCGCATTGCAATGAGGACCACTATGCCGTTATGTGTTACCGTGAGCATCTTAAGGAGCAGATCGAGGATCTTTTGAAACGGGTCACAGCTTTGTCTAAGAAGTCTTCCCTGCTTTTAAACATCGGTGTATATGATTTGAACGATCAGGATATTCTGATCCTTGATATTGATCAGATGCTTGACCACGCCCGTATGGCCTGCAGTTCCATCAAGGACAATTATGATGTGTCGGTAGGATATTATCATGAGGAGCTGGGACAAAAGGTCCTTCGGGATCAGTATGTTCTTTCACATCTACGGGAAGCCATTTCCATGAACTGGATCAAGGTGTATTATCAGCCTATCGCATCAGCGGCGGAGAATCGCATCGTTGAGATGGAAGCTCTTGCCCGGTGGGAGGATCCCACCTACGGATTTCTGACGCCGGATCAGTTCATTCCGTTGTTGGAGAAGCGTCACCTGATCCATTATATGGATACCTGTGTTGTGGAACAGGTGGCCCGTAACTACCGCGTGTCAGTAGATCAGGGGCTTTCAGTTTGCCCGGTGTCGGTGAATCTGTCAAGGCTTGACTTCGAGGATTGTGATATTGTAGAGGAGATCGAGGCGATCCGGAGGGATTATGATATGCCTAAGGATATGCTTCATATCGAGATCACGGAATCCGCAGTGAATGAAAAGGATACGGTACTGACAGAGGGGATCGCTCGTTTTATCCGGGAGGGTTATCAGATCTGGATGGACGACTTCGGAAGCGGTTACTCCTCTTTGAATGTACTCAAGGATTACCGGTTTGGTGTTATTAAGTTTGATATGCAGTTCCTTCGGGATTTTCAGATCCCGGCCAAGGCGGAGCGTACTCGTAAGATTTTAGAGGCCATGATCCCCATGGTCCGGTCTCTTGGTATGATGACTCTTACCGAGGGCGTAGAGACGGTAGAAGAGGCAAGGTATCTAAAAAGCATCGGTTGTCAGATGCTCCAGGGATACTATATCAGTAAGCCAAGACCCATTGAGGAACTTCGCTGCGGCTTCGTAGATTAGGGAAGGTAACAAAGCATAAGGGGTATAGACAGGAGGAAGATACATGTTTCATATTGATCCGGACGGACCGATTATGGGAGGCTTGACAAAGCTTGCCAATCTGGTGCTTTTAAATCTATGGTTTGTTCTTTGTTGTCTGCCGGTCTTTACCATTGGTGCATCCTTTACAGCGCTGATGGATATGACCACAAGGATGGTGAAGGGAGAGGAAGGAAGCGCGATTACAAAGGGTTTCTTTAAGGCCTTTAAGGAAAATTTCGGGAAATCCACCACCATCTGGCTGATCCAGTTTATTCTGATCTTGCTCTGTGGCTGCGATTTCTTTATCGGTCAGCGCCTTGTGACCTCATCCGGATTGCAGCTGGTATTCTATGCCATCTGGTCTATAGCTACCATGCTGGTGCTTTTCACCACCTGGTATGCCCTGACGCTTCAGGCCATCTTCGAGAACAGACCGCTGCAGACCATTAAGAACGGACTTTTGATCAGTGTGGGACGTTTCCCCTATTCTCTTTTGATCGGGGTACTCTTCCTCTCTCCGTTGTCTCTGGCATTTATGTCCTTAAAGCAGGCCATCTTTATCTTCCCCCTGGTGGTTATGGTGTGGTTTGCAGCAGCTGCCTATGGAGCCGCTTTTATTTTCCAGAAGGCGCTAAAGCCCTTCTTCCCACAGGAAGAGACGGGAGAGGATGCTTCCGTCGTAGCAGAAGGAGCATTTCCTGAGCCAGGGGAGGAAGTTGAGATTTCCGGCTTTGCAGCTTTGGATGAATTGGAGAAGAAGATCGAAAGGGAGAAGGAATAGAAGAAAAGAATCTTATGTTTGGGAAACAGCGTGCCTTGTGGGCACGCTGTTTTTTTGTGAATATCTAACAAAAAGAATATGGTAAAATCTATCACTATATACAAAGTGAATAGAAGGCTATTGAAAACGTTTCCAAAAGGTGGTACATTATACCTACCGAGAGGAAACGTTTCCGATAAGGGAATTAAAGGTGAGGAAACGTTTTCTTTAGAAACGTTTCCGCGTTGCGGGAACGGGGAACTTCCCAAAAGGGGACAACATAAGATTGGAGGGTACTATGAAAAAGAAACTGGTTAGTGTATTGCTTTGTGGTGCAATGGCTATGACGATGTTTGCAGGTTGCGGCATGAAGTCAAGCTCTAATGGTGGATCCGATGCAGCGAAGAGCAAATCCGGCAACGGTAAGGTCTACTATCTGAACTTCAAGCCGGAGGCAGAGGAGGCTTGGCAGGATTTGGCCAAGAAGTACACCAAGGAGACCGGCACAGAAGTCAAGGTGGTAACCGCAGCATCCGGAACCTATGAGCAGCAGCTGACATCTGAGATGGCGAAGACAGATTCGCCTACACTGTTCCAGGTTAACGGTCCGGTGGGACTGAACAACTGGAAGGACTACTGTGATGACATGTCCGGCAGTGAGCTCTATAAGCATATGAAGAAGGGTACCGAGAGCTTCACTCTGACAGAGGGAGACAAGGTTCTTGGAATTGCATATGCCATCGAGACCTACGGCATTATCTATAACAAGACCCTGTTTGATAAGTACACCAAGACAGCAGGAGCTGTGGTAAAGAGTGCGGATGAGATCACATCCTTTGCTACGTTAAAGAAGGTGGCAGATGATATCCAGTCCAAGAAGAAGGATCTGGGAATCGAGGGCGCCTTTGCTGTAGCAGGAATGGACGGATCTTCCGACTGGAGATTCAAGACCCATCTTGCAAACCTTCCGATCTACTATGAGTACAAGAAGGAAGGAGAGACTTCCACCGAAGCCATTAAGGGAGACTACCTGGATCAGTACAAGCAGATCTGGGACCTGTATATCACAGATTCTACCTGTGACCCGAAGCTTTTATCCTCTAAGACCATTGATGATGCCAACGGAGAGTTTTCCACAGGTAAGGCTGTGTTCTATCAGAATGGTACCTGGGCTGTGGGAGATGTTGCAGGTGACGGCAAGTTAAAGGAAGACGAACTTGGTATGCTTCCAATCTTCATCGGAGCAGAGGGTGAGGAGAACCAGGGACTTTGCACAGGTTCAGAGAACTACTGGTGTGTCAACAGCCAGGCATCCGATGCGGATAAGCAGGCAACCTATGATTTCCTCAACTGGGTAGTGACCTCCGACGACGGACGTGATGCACTTGCTAATAGCATGGGATTTGTAACTCCTTTTGATACCTTCACAGGTGACTATGAGACCAAGAATGTTCTGGTCAAGATTGCCAATGAATATGTAGACAAGGGTAAGACACCGGTTTCATGGAACTTTGCAACCATTCCTTCCGAGGAGTGGAAGAACAACCTGGGTTCTGCACTGACTGCATATGCAGCAGGAACCGGAGACTGGGGTGCTGTGACCAAGGCATTTGTTGATGGCTGGGCCAGCGAGTACGCAGCAACACATGAGTAAATCATTCTTCTAATCTCTTCTTCTTAATACATCGGCAGAAGCCGGAATGTGTGCAATGGGTGGGTGGTAAGCTTGCCACCTGCCCCTTTTGCGTAAAAGAAGGGATAGGGGATAGAAACAGATACCGGGCCTTCAGAGGAATCGGGAAGGGACTTGATTTCTGTGATGAGCCGGTATCACCAACAGAAGGAGTTGAATATGAAAAGAACGGTGCGCAGAGCATTTCCTCTGTTTGTGCTGCCAACACTTGTGGCATTTTTCATCGGATTTATCGTTCCATTTATAATGGGTGTATATCTGTCCTTCCACAAGTTTACAGTAGTAACAAATACGAAGTTTGTAGGACTTGGAAACTATGTAAAGATGATGGGGGATGAGAGCTTTATTCATTCTCTCTGGTATACGGTGCTGTTTACCATTGTCAGTGTGATCACCATCAATGTCTTTGCCTTTATCATCGCATTGTTTTTATGTAAGGTCTTCAAGGGAACCAGACTGTTTCGAACCATATTCTTTATGCCAAATCTCATTGGCGGAATCGTATTGGGATATATCTGGCAGATCATTTTAAACGGAATCCTTGCTCACTGGAATATCACCCTCCAGTATGATGCAAAGTATGGATTCTGGGGTCTTATCATCCTTATGAACTGGCAGCAGATCGGATATATGATGATCATCTATATTGCAGGTATCATGTCCGTTCCGACAGAACTTTTAGAGTCTGCCATGATCGATGGAGCAGGTTCCTTCGAACGGTTAAAAAGCGTGGTGATCCCCATTCTTCGACCATCCATTACCATCTGTACCTTCCTGACACTGACCAATGGATTTAAGCTGTTTGATCAGAACCTGGCATTGACAGGAGGAGAGCCGGCCAAATCTTCCGAGATGCTGGCTCTGAATATCTTCAACACCTTCTACGGAAGAGTGGGATGGCAGGGTGTAGGACAGGCTAAGGCTGTGATCTTTACCATCATCGTGGCAGCTATCGCCTTCGTTCAGCTGTATGCAACAAGAAGTAAGGAGGAACAGATGTAATGGCTAAGACAAAAGTAAAAAGCTTCGATCCGGCAGAGAAACCGGCAAAACACGGCTGGATCCTGACCCTTGTATTTTCATTGTTATCCGTATTTTTTATTATGCCCATCCTGGTGGTGCTCTGGAATTCTTTCAAGGTGAAAAGTTCCATTAACCTGACACCTTTCCAGCTGCCGAATGGAAAGACCTTTGTGGGACTTGAAAACTATATCCGGGGAATGCAGCAGATCAATTTCTTTGCTGCCTTTGTGAATACCCTGACCATTACGGTGTTATCCGTGGCGGTGATCATTCTCTGTACCTCCATGTGCGGCTGGTATATTGCAAGGGTCAACTCCAGGGGAGGCAATCTGATCTATTTTCTCTTTGCGTTCTCCATGGTAATTCCGTTCCAGATGGTTATGTATACCTTATCCCTTGTGGCAAACCGGTTGGGACTTACCACACCCCTTGGAATCGTACCGGTGTACCTTGGTTTTGGAGCAGGACTTGCAACCTTTATGTTTGTGGGATTTGCCCGTTCCATCCCTCTTGAGATTGAAGAGGCAGCCATGATCGACGGCTGCGGAGCCCTGGGTATCTTTTTCAGGGTGGTGCTTCCTATTATGAAGCCGACCTATATTACGGTAGCCATCCTTGAGACCATGTGGATCTGGAATGATTACCTTCTGCCTTCCCTTGTACTGCAGTCGGACTATCGAACCATTCCCATTGCCATCCAGTACTTGAAGGGTGGATACGGAACAGTTGACTGGGGAGCTATGATGGCGGTTCTGATCCTTGCCATCGTTCCTATCATCATCTTCTATGCCCTTTGTCAGAAGTACATTATCGGAGGTGTTGTAGCAGGAGCAGTTAAGGGATAACAGATAAGAAGGAGACGAGTATGAAACGTAAAAGCGGTATCCTTTTACCAATTTTTTCCCTACCCGGGAAGTACGGCATCGGTGGATTTACGAAAGAGGCATATCGTTTTGTAGACTTTCTGGTGAAGGCAGGACAAAGCTACTGGCAGATTCTGCCCATCGGTCCTACAAGCTATGGAGACTCACCATATCAGAGTTTTTCCACCTTTGCAGGGAATCCCTACTTTATTGATTTGGAGGATCTGAAGGCGCAGGGATTATTGACACAAAAAGAACTTCGGGAACTGCCGAAGGTACAGGAGAACCGGATCGATTATGAAGGGCTCTACTACAGCCGTTATCCCCTCCTGAAAAAGGCCTATGACCGAATGGACAAAGAGGATGAGGATTTTCTTGCCTTTTGTGAGGACAATAGGGACTGGCTTTTGGACTATGCCCTTTTTATGGCCATCAAGGATGTTCATGGGGGCGCAAGTTTCACCCAGTGGGAGGAACCTCTGCGAAAAAGAGATAAGGAGGCCCTGCGGGATTTTTATGAGAAACATCCACAGGAGGTGGAATTTTATGAATTCCTTCAGTATGAGTTTTTTAACCAGTGGTATCAGTTGAAGGCCTATGCCAATGAGCAGGGGATACGTATTATTGGAGATATTCCCATCTATGTGGCAGCCGATTCGGCGGACGTGTGGAGCCGACCAAATCTCTTCCAGATGGATGAGAGGGGGGATCTGAAGGCAGTGGCAGGCTGCCCTCCGGACGGATTCTCCGCTACCGGTCAGCTGTGGGGAAATCCTCTCTATGAGTGGGAAGAGCATGCCAAAGAGGGGTACGCCTGGTGGATCAAGAGGATGAAGGCCTGCAGCAGGCTCTATGATGTGATAAGGATCGATCATTTCCGCGGATTTGATCAGTACTACTCCATACCGGCACAGGATGAGACAGCAGAGTACGGTCACTGGGAGGATGGACCGGGAATAGAATTGTTTGAGGCCCTGCAGGAGGCTCTGGGAGATCTAAATATCATTGCGGAGGATCTGGGGTATGTGACGGATTCTGTCCGCAGACTGGTGTCTGATACGGGATTTCCCAATATGAAGGTGATCGAATTTGCCTTTGACGGAAGAGATTCCTCCACTGCGGATGTGGATCCGACGGAGAATGAGTACCTTCCCTTTCATTACAACAGCAACTGCGTGGTCTACACAGGGACCCACGATAATGAGACCCTCCTGGGCTGGCTTAACAGCATCTCGCCGGAAGAACTTCATCGGGTGAAGGAATATCTGGGACTTCCTCAGAGGACGGGACGGAGGGACCTGGTAGAGCCTTTGATCCGTATGGCCCAGGCCTCTGTGGCGGATCTGGCCATGATCCCGCTGCAGGACTATCTGAAGCTGGATAATACAGCCAGGACAAATCAGCCTTCCACTCTGGGAATCAACTGGATGTGGCGGGTGGATGCCGGGGATCTGCGTGCATCCCTTGCGAAAAGCATTCGTACTTTAACCCGTATCTATGGTAGAATATAGTGGAGGTTTCGTCTCTAGCAGGGAATACCTTGCTAGAGATTTTTCTTATCTCAGCGGGGGCGGGACTTGAATTTTTTGACCTTATGGAAGGATGATTCCGTTCCATGGAAGAGGATAGAGTATGTCAGGTAATTTAACGATTAAGGATATAGCCAAATATTGCGGTGTAGGAGTGTCCACAGTCTCCAGAGCCATCAACGATGATCCGGGGATCAATGCCGCGACAAAGGAGCGGATTCTGAAGGTTGTGAAGGAATTTCACTACATCCCTAATAACAGTGCCAGGAATCTGAAGATGACAGAGTCCAATACCATCGCTTTAGTGGTACGTGGTATTGATAATATTTTCTTTCAGTCCATGTTCGATCAGTTTCAGAAGGAGACCCAGGAGAAGGGGTATGATTTTCTGCTCCATAGTGTAGGAGAGGATGAGAACGTGGTGAAGGCCACAGTGGAACTGGTGAAGGAAAAGCGCCTGAAGGGTGTGGTGATCTTAGGTGGCCGGATGGAGCGTCCGGAGGAGAAGCTGGATCGTCTGGGGGTTCCCTATGTACTTTGTACCGTGGCCCACAGTATGTACACACCGGAGCCCCAGTGTAACTGCGTGGCCATCGATGATGAGGCAGAGAGCCGCAAAGCGGTGGAGTACCTCATTAAAAAGGGACACCGCCGGATCGCCATCGTCACAGGAAGAGAGGATGATACGGCGGTGGGAGGACAGCGGCTGATGGGCTACAAAAAGGCCCTCGAGGCAGCAGGACTGGACATCGATGAAGAACTCATCGGTTATATGAAGCGCTCCATCACCGAGTTTACCCCGGAGAACGGTTATGCCGTGACGAAGGAACTGCTTGAGAAGGGGAATTTTACCGCCCTGTACTGTATCTCGGATCTTACGGCTATCGGTGCTTATAAGGCCATAGCAGAGGCCGGGAAAAGGATTCCGGAGGACATTTCCGTCCTGGGATTTGACGGTATCAGTTTAGGGCAGTTTCTGGTGCCTTCCCTTACCAGTGTCAAACAGCCCAGGGAAGAGCTGATCCATTCCTGCGTCAAGCTTCTTTCGGACGCCATCGACGGGGAGAAAACCACCCGACAGTTCACCTATCCGGCTCAGCTTCTGGAGCGGGATTCTGTCATGGATCTGTCTGACTTGAGTGCGGCACACTAACGTGTTAAAATATAAAAGACGCAGATAACAGGCAGGAAAGCGAAAGATTATGGAATATTGGGATATTTACGATAAGGATAAAAAGCTGACAGGAAGAACCATGGAGCGAAATGACTGGAATATGGCGGATGGAGATTATCATCTGACGGTTCTGGGTGCAGTGAAGCGTCCTGACGGGAAATTCCTTATTACCCAGCGTAAGCTGAATAAGCAGTGGGCTCCCGGTGCCTGGGAGGTCTCCGGAGGCGGGGTGAGTGCAGGAGAGAGCAGCAGAGAAGCGGTTTTCCGAGAGGTATCGGAGGAAGTGGGGCTAGATCTTCGTCAGGCTCTTTCCGGTGGATATGTCTTCACCTACAGAAGAGATAATCCCCAGGAGCATAACAACTATTTTGTGGATGTTTATTGCTATGAGATGAATATCACCGAGGCAGATGTCTGCCTGCAGGCCTCAGAGACCGAGGATTTTCGCTTTGCCACGGTGGAGGAGATCAAGGCCCTAGCGGATCAGGGCATGTTCCTCCACTATGACAGTATCCGGCAGATCTTCGAATAGGATCACATAGGATCACAGGGCTTTTAACAGCTCCACATTGTCCTCGGAGTGTTCGATCTGCCTGGAAAAGAGCAGGGTGGCGTCCATCAGGCGGATCATCTCAGGAGAAGGAAGAGCGGTATCGGAAGCGCCCCTTTCCCAGATGGCCCGGCAGCTGTGGGCATCCGAAGCCTCCCATCCGCTATGGTAGATCAAAAGAATGGTCATCAGGCTTCGGATCATCAGCCGAAGGATATCCTCTCGGCTGCTTCCGTAGAAGATATCGATGCTGTAGCGAAAGAGAAGATACTGGCAGAGCCGAAGGCATATGGCGTTCGGTTCCTGATCCATAGGTGAAAAAGCCGTTTTCCCATCCGGGAGACGGCTTATTTTATTAAGAGCATCCCTCCACCGTCCATCCAGTTCTTCTGTGGAGGAAAGCAGCCGGTAAAGTTCCCCGATATCCTTAAGATCACAGGGGCAGTCCTTAAGTTCTGTCTGCTGACAGAGAAGCTGCAAAAGTTCAGAGGTCGTTCCCCGGAAGGCGGTCAACTTCCTCATAAGAGCATCCCTCCACTGATACAGGTCCAAAAGCTGCATTTCTTCCTCGTCGGTCAGCTCCTCTCCCTCCATGATATCCTCGCTGACAGAAAAGGTGATAGGGGTGGTATCTGCAAAAAAGATCCGGACCGCCTCCGGACAGGACAGGGTCAGATCGATCTGCTGGTGGGAACCGGTGACACCGAAATATCGGGGGTATTCACTGCAGGTCTGGCAGAATCCTTCCTCGCCATAGGCGCTGTACAGCCGGCACAGGCCCTGGTCATCAAGAAAAGGACAGTTTCCCTCATCTGTCAGAGGGAAAAAAGCCATGTCCTCATCCTCCGGTGTAGGCTGCATAGTGGCACGAAGCTCATCCCCCAGGGGTCCCTCAAGACTTAGGAAATACTCTCTGCTGGCGCAGTCCACGTCCACTTCCCAGCCTGCGCAACAGGTCATGGGACAGTCTCCGGCAATACAATGGAATTTGTCGTAGTAGTAGGGTCTCTCGTAGATCATAAATGCCTCCTTATGCAAGGTACATCATACGACCCCTGCGGCGGGGAATCAAGTTTCGCTTTACGTAACCTGAGACACATAAGTTCAGGCAATATATTTTCTTGCGTAGTGATGTGCGAAAATATATTTATAAAAATAATAATTATCAGACAAAACTATTGCAATTTTATGACGAAGGGGCTACAATAGTCTCAAGAAGTTGGTAGTGATAACGGTAGCGCAGGGAAGGCGGTGAGAACTTCACTGGAACAAGCGGACATGTCACTCACAGTGAATAGGGATGGAGAGGAGATGGCGAGAGCTGCATTGAATTGACGTTTTTATTCATCAGTTAACGGGGGCATGCTAAGATGGCGAGAGCTTCATTGAAGCATGTCCGTGACAGGAGTAACACAGTGTTTTGTTTTTAGGAAGAAGGTAGTGAATCAACGTATAAGAACGGTGGATGGTGTTTCAGCGTTCTAATGGGAACCCGTTGTTAGTACTACAAATACGATGAAGTTTTATCCCGTAACAAAGCTATACATGCATCTGCGGATGCACCGGCCCGTTGAACAGGTGAACTGGAGAAGGGTGAGGGATGTCTCCCCGGACTATGGGACCGGTTGGGGATAGTGGATACAGCGGGTATGAAGCCTGATCGTCATAAGTTTACGTGAGACCCCGGCAAGTGATAATGCGATCACTGCCGGGATTTTTGTGTTGTAGAGCATCCGTCTGTTTTTCATTCGTTACATTTAAATTATGGCATAAAAATACATATTAAATGGATAATATTGTATAAAATTACCGTTTACCCCAGGGATAAAAAGGAATATACTAGAGAAAATATTCATTTAGAAAGAGGATTAGGAGAATGAAGAAAAAGAAACTCTATTTGCCGGTTCTGTTGGCTGTGTTTATGCTTGTAACTGCCCTTACCGGTTGTGGTGGAAGTGACAGTCACAAGGTCACAAAGGCGAAGGACCTTCCCGGAGCGCGGATCGGTGTTCAGGTAGGAACCACCGGTGACAGTTTTGTGACAGAGAATTATGAGAAGAAAAAGGGAACTGATATCCAGCGTTATGATAAGGGAGCGGATGCAGTTCAGGCGTTAAAGCAGGGGAAGATCGACACCGTTGTGATCGACGATCAGGTGGCGAAGGCCTTTGCAGAGAAGAATCCGGATATCAAGATCTTGGATGAGGATCTGGTGGTGGAACAGTATGCTACCGTCTTCGCCAAGGGTAACGATGAGCTCCGGGAGAAGTTTAACAAGGGACTTGCTGCCATTAAGGCAGACGGAACCTTGGATAAGATCACAGATACCTGGATCAATAAGAAGGGAAAGTATCACTACAAGAAGAAGGTCAAGAACGGACCGAAGCTGGTGATCGCCTCCAGTATTGACTTCCCCCCCTATGAGAGCTTTGACGGAAAGGGCGATATTGTAGGTTTTGATGTGGAGATGCTCTATGCGGTTACCGATCATATGGGGGTATCTGTAGAGATCCAGAATATTCAGTTTGATTCCATTATTGCAGCAGTGGATGCAGGTAAGGCGGATATCGGTGTTTCCGGATTTACCATTACAGAAGACCGTAAGAAGAGCATTGATTTCTCAGACAGTTATATTGATACCGCTCAGGTCATGCTGGTAAAGGGTTCCGGAAGCGACGGAGCAGCTTCTTTTGCAGAGAAGATCCACAACAACTTTGTGAAGGACGGAAGATGGCATTACCTGTTACGAGGTCTTGGAATTACCCTTCTGATCACTTTCTTTGCAGTGATCCTAGGTATCCTATTCGGATTCCTTCTGGCGGTGATCCGGGTTGCCTATGATAAGAATGGAAGCCTTCGTTTCCTGAATTATCTTGCGAAGCTCTATCTTACCATTGTCCGGGGAACGCCTGTGATGGTACAGCTTTTGATCATCTATTATGTGGTGTTTGCCTCAGTGAACATCAACAAGGTGTTTGTGGCTGTGGTAGCCTTCGGTCTTAACTCCGCAGCTTATGTGGCAGAGATTATCCGCTCCGGTATCATGTCCATTGATGACGGACAGTTTGAGGCGGGTAAGAGCCTGGGACTTAAGTTCCATACGGTTATGATCTATGTGATCCTTCCCCAGGCCTTTAAGAATGTTCTGCCGGCCCTGGCCAACGAGTTTATCTCTCTTTTGAAGGAGACGTCCATTTCCGGATACATCGGACTTTCCGATCTGACACGAGGAGGACAGACGATTCAGTCCCTGACCTATGATGCGCTTCTGCCCCTTGGTGCAGTAGCCATCGTCTATCTTGTGCTGGTGGTTGGTCTGTCCACACTGGTTGGAAAGCTGGAGAAGAATCTTAAGAAAAACGAGCGATAACCGGATGGTTCTACTTGAATAGAAAGAGGAAGATACATGGCAGAGATTATGATGGAGATCCGTGGGCTGACAAAGCGCTACGGAGATCATACAGTACTTGAAAATATTGATCTGGATGTGAAAAAGGGCGAGGTGATCGCTATCATCGGTCCCAGTGGATGTGGAAAGTCCACCTTCATCCGTACCCTGGATCTGCTGGAGAAGCCTACCGCCGGACATATTATGATCGACGGAGAGGATCTGAACGATCCGAAGACCAATGTGGATGAGATCCTTCCACGAATCGGAATGGTGTTCCAGCAGTTTAACCTGTTTAGTAATATGACAATTAAAAGGAACATTACCTTTGCTCCGGTGCACCATAAGCTGATGAATCAGCAGCAGGCGGATGAAAAGGCTATGGAACTTCTGGAGAGGATCGGCCTTGCAGATAAGGCGGATGCCTATCCTTCTCAGCTTTCCGGTGGACAGAAGCAGCGTGTGGCTATTGCAAGATCTCTGGCGATGAATCCGGAGATTATCCTCTTTGATGAGCCAACCTCTGCCCTGGACCCTGAAATGGTGGGAGAAGTATTAAACATCATGCGGGAGCTGGCAGAAGAAGGTATGACCATGATTGTTGTGACTCATGAGATGGGATTCGCACGGGAAGTGGCCAACCGGGTCCTGTTCATCGATGAGAAGGTGATCAAGGAAGACGGAACTCCGGAAGAGGTGTTCCATCATCCAAAGAACGAAAGATTAAAAGAGTTCCTGTCCAGTGTGCTGCATTAACAGGTGCGAAAGAGATATATGGTTTCTATGACTCCGGGGCGACCCGGAGTTTTTTTATCACATCTCAGTCGTCAGACATTTAAAATGTCAAGGGAACGGCACTGACGAAAGTGCACGAGATTTTAGAGTTTGATTTGTGAGGACTGTACAAAAAAAAGAAAACCCTCCCGGAGGTCTTTCCAAAAACCAAATCTTGTACTATCATAATAGCCGACACAAGATATTGTGCATTCATATTATAACAATAACTAAAGGTTGTTGTTTTTTTTATGCCCTGAAGGGTAATATAAGGAAGGAAAGGGAGTTGTACCGTGGACAAGCAGATTGAAGTAAAGACAAATGTCATCAAGAGAAATGGACGGGAAGTGCATTTCCATGAGGATAAGATCATTGACGCAATCAAGAAGGCTAATAAGGAAGTGGACGGTATCCATCAGATGAACCCGGCGCAGGTTCAGGCAGTAGCGGATAAGATCGCCATGCAGGTTGCGAAGTCTTCCCATGCTGTGAATGTAGAAGATATTCAGGATATGGTAGAGACCGGAATCATGGAGATGCGTTGCTATGAGGTGGCACAGAAATACGTCCGTTATCGGTACAAAAGAGAACTTTCCCGTAAGACCAACACCACAGATAACGGAATCCTGGCTCTGATCGATCAGCTGAATGAGGAGGTCAAGCAGGAGAACTCTAATAAGAATCCGGTGATCAATTCCACCCAGCGTGATTATATGGCCGGTGAGGTGAGCAAGGATCTGACAAAGCGTGTCCTTCTCCCGGAGGAGATTGTAAAGGCTCATGAGGAAGGTATCATCCATTTCCATGACAGTGATTACTATGCGCAGAGAGAGCATAACTGTGACCTTATCAATTTAGAGGATATGCTTCAGAACGGCACCGTTATCTCTGAGACCATGATCGAGAAGCCCCACAGTTTTGCAACTGCATGTAATGTGGCGACCCAGATCGTAGCCCAGGTGGCATCCAACCAGTATGGCGGACAGAGTTTTTCCCTGGCCCATCTGGCTCCCTTTGTGGAGGTGAGCCGTAAGCGGATCACAAGCCATGTGAAGGCGGAGTTTGAAGAGGCGGGCATCGTGGCAACCGATGATCAGGTGGCTCAGATTGTTAAGAAGCGTCTCCAGAAGGAGATTGCTTCCGGTATCCAGACCATTCAGTATCAGCTGGTAACGCTTATGACCACCAATGGGCAGACGCCCTTCGTTACCATGTTCATTTACCTGGATGAGGCCAAGGAAGGTGTGATCCGGGATGACCTTGCGATCCTTGCAGAGGAGGTATTCCGTCAGAGGATCCAGGGAATCAAGAACGAAAAGGGTGTCTGGGTGACACCGGCCTTCCCGAAGATTATCTATGTACTGGATGAGGATAATGTAGAAGAGGGAAGCCCCTACTATGAACTGACGAAGATTGCTGCCAAGTGTACAGCAAAGCGCATGGTTCCGGATTATATCTCCGCGAAGGTCATGAAGGAGCTTAAGGGCGGCAATGTCTACACCTGTATGGGATGCCGAAGCTTCCTTACGGTGGAGGATAACGTTCGTAATGAGGATGGAACCCACAAGTTCTACGGCCGTTTCAACCAGGGTGTTGTTACCATCAATCTGGTGGATGTGGCATGTTCTTCCGATGGGGATATGGACAAGTTCTGGAGTATCTTAGATGAGCGGTTAGAGCTGTGTCACAAAGCGCTTCGCTGCCGTCATGAGAGACTGAAGGGAACCGTTTCCGATGTTGCTCCTATTCTGTGGCAGCACGGTGCCCTTGCCCGTCTGAAGAAGGGGGAGACCATTGATAAGCTCCTTTACGGCGGATATTCCACCATCTCCCTGGGCTATGCCGGTCTTTGCGAGATGTGCTACCGTATGCTGGGAGTATCTCATACGGATCCAATGGGTAAGGAATTCGCTCTGAAGGTTATGAACCGTCTGAATGATAAGTGTAAGGAATGGAAGAAGGAGGAGAATATCAGCTACTCCGTATACGGAACGCCTATGGAGTCTACCACCTATAAGTTCGCCAAGTGCCTCCAGAAGCGGTTTGGGATTATTCCTCATGTTACCGATAAGAACTATATTACCAACAGTTACCACATCCATGTAACGGAGCAGGTGGACGCTTTCAAGAAGTTGCGGTTTGAGTCCGAGTTCCAGAAGCTCTCACCGGGTGGAGCCATCTCTTATGTGGAGGTTCCCAACATGCAGAAGAATATTCCGGCGGTACTTTCTGTTATGAAGTACATCTATGAGAATATCATGTATGCGGAGCTGAACACCAAGAGTGATTACTGTGAGGTCTGCGGCTACGATGGAGAGATTCGGATCGTTGAGGATGAGAACGGCAAACTGGTATGGGAATGCCCCAACTGTGGAAACCGGGATCAGGCCAAGATGAGTGTTGCCCGTCGTACCTGCGGTTATATCGGAACCCAGTTCTGGAATCAGGGAAGAACACAGGAGATTAAGGACCGCGTTCTTCATATTTCCGATGAGACATTTAAGGAGGAAGCATTGTCAGACAATGTGGGATCCCTTCATTAAGCAAGGACAGCTGCTGTATACCCGGTCGTAAGACCGGGTATTTCTTGTAAAAAGACAGAACAGAAAGGATAAACTATGCATGTAGGACAGATTTTTAAGGCGGATATTGCAAACGGCATCGGTGTTCGGGTGAGTATTTTTGTATCCGGCTGCACCAATTGCTGTAAGAACTGTTTTCAGCCGGAGACCTGGGACTTTCATTATGGACATGAATTTACAAAAGAGGTGGAGGATGATTTGATTGAGGAATTGTCCCAGGCCTACTACGATGGACTGTCCATCCTGGGGGGCGAGCCCTTTGAACCGGAGAATCAGAGAGAACTGGTGAAGCTGATCCGCAGGGTGAAAGCGGAATGTCCGGGAAAAACTATTTGGATGTATTCCGGTAATACCTATGAGGAGATGCTGCCGGGGGGAAGACGTCATACTGAGGTGACAGATGAGATCTTGGACAGCATTGATATTCTAGTGGATGGAAGATTCGAAGAGGAACTTAAGGATATCAGTTTAAATTTCCGGGGTTCTTCCAACCAGAGGATCATTGACATGAAGAAGACCAGAGCCACAGGACAGGTGGTTTTAGATCCCTTGAATGAGTAGATTGAACTGATTCCATATGGACAGATAACATTTCTATGGGTAAAATACTGTAGAAGTGTAACATTTTTTCTTTAAAATCCGTTTATATAAGTAGAGGGGAGGATAGCGTGGATAAGGATCTTTTTGTAGAAATATACCAGACATACTACGATCCGGTCTATCGCTACCTTCTGTCTCTGACCCATGATTCCGGTTTTGCCGAGGATCTGACCCAGGAGACATTCTTAAAAGCAATTTTATCCCTCCCCGAGACACATTCCAATTTACGGGCGTGGTTTTACCTCGTCGCCAAAAATATATATATTGATTCTTTGCGAAATCATCATATGGATGTGCATCTGGAAACAGAGCAGATCCGGGATACCAAGCCGCCCTCCCAGGATGAGGACAGTGGGGATCTGAACGCAAGTGATGCTTTTGTTATACAGGAATCTCCGGAACAGGAGTATCTGAATTACGAGCGAAGCCTTGTGGTGGACCGGGCTTTAAGACAGCTGTCGGAACCGTCCCAGACGATTTTGCGACTGACCTATTATGATGGATACTCGCAAAAGGAGATTGCGGAGCTTTTGGGGCTGACCCCGGGTAATGTGAGAGTGTTGTCTCTTCGGGGCAGGAAAAAGCTTAAGGCGATATTAGAGCAGCATGAGACGGAAGTGGGAACAATATAAGAGAAAGGGTCTATTATGAAGTATCAGGATCTGATTGATAAATATAAAGAGGGAACTTTAACACCGGAGCAGGCGAAGAAGGTTCGCCAGGATATTGACCGCCAGGAGGCGATTGAAGAGTATTTGGCAGATCAGGCGGAGCTTGGATTCGAACCGGGGACGCTGGGAGGAAGGACATTGGAGAGAGGTCCCTGGGATATCCCATCCATTGAACAGCCGACGCTGGATTACAGCAATATGGGGATGGGGACAGCGGATTATACAGAAGGCATGAAGATCAAGGATGAACAGTTTGCAAAGCTGATCCGTAAGGCTGTTCGTCGTGCCCTTCGAAGAGCAGCGCTCATCGGAAGTATCTGTGCAGTAATCGTGGTGCTGTTTATTATGCTGATCCTGCCAAGGATCGTGGACGGATTCTACTATAATCCGGGGAAGATCATTGTAAAATCCGATGACAAGACGTCTTCCGGTTATGATCTGAATCAGATGGGATTGGATATCAGTATCTATACGGAACTGATGGCACCTGCATCCCCAAGAAGCCGGGTCTCTGTGGTTTCCCGGGGCTGGGGAAACTATGAGATCGTGATCCCTCAGGAACTCAGTTTTAACAGTGTTGGTTATCATGATATATCCGGTCATATTTCCCGGAATCGGCTGACGCTATACGATACCAACTATCTGAATCGTCCGGACAATGTATTCGCCTGGACATCCAGGGAGGATATCCATAAATCCCTGAGGGAACAGGATGTGCTGGAAGATGAGAAATACGGCAAGAACGCAGCAAATCGTCCCCTTCATGCCGGATTTGATGTGGGAGAACAGAAACAGACTCTGACGGAGCTGGATAGCCACAGGACTTATGTTGCCTACGTCACATTTGATCGTATGCTAAGTTATTCAAAGCTTAAGGACTGGTGGAGCCGTCAAAGGCTTAGTAACAGTACCCTCTGGTGTGCAGTGGATACGGGAGACGGGATCCTGGATGAGAAGGGGAAGGTCACCAAAAAGTATGCCTACTGGCCGGAGAATTTAGGATTTTTCATGGAGGGAGGCGCAACCGAAGGCCAGAAGGTCTCCCTGAAGGACTATCCTCAGCTTTTTATGACGTCCCACAAGGAAAAGAATGTTAAGACACATGTGACCAGTATGATCCGTTATATGGGAGAACAGGATACCTTCCGGAAGATGATGGGGATCTTCACCCTTAAGGACGATGAATCCGGAGCCAGCGCTGACCAGAAGATTGACTACATCAACACCTACGGTCTTCGGATCTACGGCGTTATGGTATATGGGGACAAACAGGAGCTGACAGATCTTGCAAAAGAGGATGAGGTGTATCTCGTATATCCGGTGGAAGCGGAATAATAAAATAGCAAAAAGTAAGTTTCCGTGCTATTATTAAAGAATAACAGTGATGAATAATACCAAATGCTGCAAGGGGTGTGGCAGAAGGGGGATTCTATGAGGACAGACAGAAGGAAATGTGCTCTTATTATTGATGATGCGGCCATCAATCGTGAGATCCTGAAGGAGATCCTGAAGGATGAGATGGATATTTTAGAGGCTGCAGACGGTTCCACGGGTCTTGAGACGTTAAAGGATAATCTCGAGGATATCGATATTGTATTGCTGGATCTGATTATGCCGGGTGTTTTGGACGGTTTTGGGGTTTTGTCCGAGATGACACGGGAGCATATTACGGATTATGTTCCGGTTATTATGATCTCTTCCGAAAGTGATACAGGAAGCATGGAACGGGCCTATGATCTGGGTGCTTTGGATTATATTACCCGTCCTTATGCAGAGAGAATCGTTCGAAGAAGAGTATTGACCACAGTGGATCTCTACCAGAAGCAGAGAGAGTTGGCGGCTAATATCGATCGGCAGTATAAGGCAGATGCCAATGCGGTGGATGCTCTGACAGGGCTTACCTATAAGCAGCATTTCTTCAATCTGGCAGACACCAGATTAAAGAACGGCAAGTTTGCCAACCTGTGGATGATCGCCATGGATATCGATCATTTTAAGCTCTTTAACAGTTACTATGCCTGGGAGGCAGGTGATTTGTATCTGAAGCAGATCGGAGACTGTCTGCAAAAGACAGTGCAGCAGTACGGCGGAATCGCCGGATACCTGGGTGGGGATGATTTTGTCCTTTTATGTCCGGGACATGATCGGATTTTAGATGAGATCAACCGCTGCGCGACACAGCTTTTAGAGGATAACAGCTTCGAGATGTCTTTTACACCGAAGTACGGAGTGTATGAGCTGAACGCTTCGGATAATTCCGCGAGGGAGACCTACGATAAGGCGGCCATTGCCTTAGAGACCATTAAGGGAAATTATACGAAGAACCGGGCGGTCTACGACAGCGAGATGGTCCGGAAGGCAAAGGATGAGATTCACCTGCTTAAGCAGATCCAGAAGGGGATCCACGAGGGAGAATTTACCTTCTATCTCCAGCCCAAGGTGGACATGGAAAGCGGGCAGATCATCGGAGCAGAGGCTCTGGCAAGATGGAATCACGAGGGTAAGGTCCTCACTCCGGAGGTCTTCGTTCCGATTCTTGAGCGGAACGGATTCGTTGCCACCCTGGACCGTGAGATCTGGAAACAGGTTGCTATCTGGCTTAGAAAGAGACTGGATGAGGAGAATATTCCCATTACCGTCTCAATCAACGTATCCAAGGTGGATATCTACACCATGAATGTGGCAGCCTACCTTAAGGAACTGACTCAGACCTATGATCTGCCGACACAGCTTTTGGAGGTGGAAATCTCAGAGGCGGCCTTTACCAGGGATTCCGATAAGCTTCACGAAGCGCTGTCTCTTTTACACGAATACGGATTCAGCGTATGTATGGATGATTTCGGACAGGGATATTCTTCGCTGAATTCCCTGAGAAGTTCGGATATTGATTCTCTTAAGGTGGATGCCTACTTCCTGAATCATACCGAGGAGAATCTCTCCAAGAGTGTGAATATTCTTAAATCCATTCTGGATATGGCAGGACAGTTGAAGCTTCCTGTGATCCTGGAGGGAATCGAGAACCAGGAGCAGGCCAAGATGCTGCAGCAGATTGGCTGTACTTATGCGCAAGGGTACTATTACGGTAAGCCGGTTCCTGTTGAGGAGATGGAGAAGATTCTTGAGGATCTGTCTAAGATCAGCCTCTCCGGCATTCACTGCAGTGATCCTCAGGGGCATAAGATCCGCGAGTTGCTCCAGAGTGACCTGTTGACAGATGAGATCATTCAGAAGATCTTTGGTGCTGTTTTCTTCCTTCATCAGGATGCGGAGGGAGCGAGAGTTACCTGGTCCATGAAGGACTATTATAAGAAGAGTTCTCTTTCGGATCTTGTGGAGCTGAATTCTGCAAGACCCCTGTCAGCAAGGGTGGCTAAGGAGGATGAGGACAGACTCTATCAGTTCCTTGCATGTGCCATGGAGCAGAAGAAGGACGGGGTCATGGACACCTTTGATTTCCCTCTTTCTGATGGAAGCAGTCGTAAGGTGCTTTTGAAGCTCTTCTATCTAAGGTCCACCATCAAAGAGAAGATCTTCTTTGGTGCTATGATGGATCTGGGTAAGATCAAGGACTATCTGCAGGAATGACGGGATGAGTTTCCCTTCTCCTTGTATAGGCTGTCAAAAAGTGATACAATCTTCGGGATATGTTGCTGTTCTACAGGAACAGCAGCAGGGGTATTACGTTAGTCTTGCATCAGAAGGAGAGTTTTGTGGCAGATGTAGCGCAGATGGCTCAGGAAATCAGCCGTCTTAAAGAGGAAAAGAATGCAGTGATCATGGCACATTATTATGTGGATGATGACGTGCAGGATGTTGCAGATTATATCGGCGATTCTTTTTTCCTTAGCCGTAAGGCGACGGAAGTGGACGCCGATATTATCGTGCTTTGCGGAGTTCGTTTTATGGGAGAGAGCGCCAAGGTGCTGAATCAGGATAAGAAGGTGCTGATTCCTGAGATCGGTGCTGACTGTCCTATGGCACATATGGCGACCATTGATCATATAAACGAAGTCAGAAGTCAGTATCCGGATGTTGCTGTGGTATGTTATGTCAATTCGACAGCGGAACTGAAGGCGGCATCGGATGTCTGCGTTACCAGTGCCAATGCGCTCAAGATCGTTTCAAAGCTTCCGAATAAGGATATCTACTTCATTCCGGATCAGAATCTGGCTCACTATATTGCTGATCAGCTTCCGGAGAAGCATTTTATTTTTAACGATGGATTCTGCCATGTGCACCATTCCATCCGCCTGTCTCAGGTACAGACTGCTAAGAAGGCGAGACCGGAGGCTCCGGTACTGGTACATCCGGAGTGTGATCCGGATGTGGTTGCAGAGGCGGATTATGTTGGTTCTACTTCCGGAATCATCAAATACGTTGCCTCTTCTGATGCGGATGAGTTTATCATTGCAACAGAGCTGGGGGTTTTACATGAGCTGAAGAAGCAGAACCCGGATAAGAGGTTCTATTCCGCCGGTAATACCCAGATCTGTCCGAACATGAAGAAGCTATCTATGGATAAGCTCCTTGCAGCACTTCGGGATGAGACCCCGGAGATCATTATGGAGGAGGACCTTATGGAACAGGCTAAGGCTCCCATGATGAGAATGCTGGAATTAGCAAAATAGAAAGAAGCGATACAAATGGAAAAACAATATGACGTGATCATTGTTGGCTGTGGGGTAGCAGGCTGCTTTGGAGCGCTGCATTTGCCGAGCGACCGTCATATTCTGATGATTACTAAGTCGGACATAGAAGAAAGCGATTCCTTCCTGGCTCAGGGAGGAATTTGTGTACTAAAGGATAAGGAGGATTACGACTCCTTCTTTGAGGACACCATGAAGGCAGGGCATTATGAGAACCGGAAGGAATCGGTGGATATGATGATCTCCTCCTCCCGTTCTGTGATCGATGAATTGATTGCCTATGGTGTGGATTTTGAATCAAAGGACGGTCAACTGGTCTACACAAGAGAGGGTGCTCACTCCACCAACCGAATCCTCTACCATGAGGATATTACAGGACAGGAGATCACCAGCACCCTGTTGGATCAGGTAAAGCGGTTAGAGAATGTGGAGATCTGTGATCACACAGAGATGGTGGAACTGCTCTGCGAGGGGAACCGCTGCGACGGCATCCTGCTTCGTACCAGGGAGGGAGAACTTCGCCCTGTCTTTGCCAGTCATGTTCTCCTTGCCACCGGTGGTATCGGTGGAATCTATGAAAATTCCACCAATTTTCCTCATCTGACAGGGGATGCTTTGGCTCTTGCCCTTCGGCATAAGGTCAAGGTAGAGCATCTGAACTATGTTCAGATCCATCCTACCACCTATTACAGTGAGAAGAAGGAACGGCGCTTTCTGGTATCGGAGTCGGTACGTGGAGAGGGGGCTACCCTTCTGGACAAGAACGGAAACCGGTTTGCCAATGAACTGTTGCCAAGGGATCTGTTGACCAAGGAGATTCTGAAGCAGATGGACAAGGATCATACAAAGCATGTATGGCTGAATATGATGGCCATCAAGGATCTTGATATTAAGAAGCGTTTCCCTCATATAGTGGAGCACTGCTTAGAGAACGGAGTGGATCCTACGAAGGAGTATGTTCCTGTGGTTCCGGCCCAGCACTATTTTATGGGTGGAATCTACGTGGATCTGAATTCCCACACCTCCATGAACCATCTGTATGCAGCGGGAGAGACCTGCTGTAACGGTGTCCATGGAAGGAACCGTCTGGCAAGTAATTCTCTTTTGGAGAGTCTGGTATTTGCCCGGAATGCAGCCAATAATATGCAGGAAGTGGATCAAAAGAGAGCCTGGGAGGGACGTCAGCCGAAGTTCCTCGGCAATATGAATAAGACACTTAAGGAAATAGCCCAAATCTATCATATTGATCTGGATCTGATGGCGGATGATGCTGCAAGATCCGAGATCTATAAGGACCTGGTCTGGGACGAGATCGACCGGGAATCTCAGGAAGGAAGTAACAAATCATGACTGACCCAACATTGAAACTGAATGCCGATCCTCTTATTTTATCCGCTCTTCGTGAGGATATCACCAGTGAGGATGTGACCACCAATGCCATCATGCGTGAAGGAAAGATGGGTACCTGTGATCTTTTGTGTAAGGAGGATGGTATCATCTGCGGTCTTTCCATTTTTGCAAGGACCTTCCATCTCTTGGATGAAGAGACGAAGGTGGAGCTTTTTGCTGCTGACGGTGATGCAGTAAAAAAGGGAGATAAGCTGGCGACGGTTACCGGCGATATCCGGGTACTGCTCTCCGGAGAGAGAACAGCCCTTAACTATCTTCAGAGAATGAGCGGTATCGCCACCTATACCCATACGGTGGCAAGCCTGTTAGAGGGCTGTAAGACAAAGCTTCTCGACACCAGGAAGACCACACCTAACAACCGTCTCTTTGAGAAGTATGCGGTGAAGGTGGGAGGCGGTACCAACCACCGTTATAATCTCACCGACGGTGTTCTCATCAAGGATAACCACATCGGTGCCGCAGGTAGCATTACAAAGGCAGTAGAGATGACAAGAGAATATGCTCCCTTTGTTCGTAAGATTGAAGTGGAGACAGAGACGTTAGAACAGGTTCAGGAAGCAGTGGCAGCAGGAGCTGACATTATTATGCTGGACAACATGGATCATGAGACCATGAAGCAGGCCGTCGCACTGATCGACGGCCGGGCGGACACAGAGGTTTCCGGTAATATTACAAGGGAGAATGTGAAGGCCATTGCAGATCTTGGTGTTGATTATGTATCCTCCGGGGCGCTGACACATTCTGCACCGATCCTGGATGTTTCTCTTAAGAATCTCCATCCCATCGATTAATTTCATAGATATTTGAGGCCTCATCGTTTACCACGTTTCCATGGTGCGATGGGGCTTTTTTTATAAAAAACATTCCATAAGGAGGTTAAAAATGGAGTATTATGATCTGATTCGTCGTAAAAGTAAGATTCTGTCAGCCACCATTCTTTTATGTATCATACTAAGGAGTGTGGTAAACGGATTTTTCGTGGGTTTTCTCGAGGTCCTTCCCATGATGGGAGTAGGTCTTGTAGTGGCAGGGATCTTGTATTTTCTATCCAGCAAGGTTCATCCCGTGGTAATGATGTATCTGATGGTAATCATGATAAGTGCCATATCCGTGGCCCTCATGTTCCTCTTTCCCAGTATCGTCAACTTTATGATGATGTTTCTGGCTATGTTCTTGGTGGTGATCTATGAGGATATTCGCCCCATCGTACTGCAGGGGGGAATCAGTATGGCCTGCATGCTGTGGTATCTGTTTCAGTTCCCCCAGGCCTTTCGGGATATCTCCGCGGTGGACACATCTGCCATTGGTATGGTCTATGTATTTTCCGGAATGATGGTCTATGTGTCCATGTGCCGTCTGACAAAGGAGCAGTTCCTTCGTCTGGAGAAGGCAGGTAGGGAAAGCCAAAGAGCCAAGGTTGCAGCAGAGGGGCTTTTGGAGAAGATCAGTCTGTCTGTGGATGTGTTAGGCAGTACCAGCAGTACCATCAGTGAGGCTGTGGATGTAACAGGTCAGATCTCCGGGCAGATCGGCATTGCCACAGAGGATATGGCAAAGACAACGGCCGTAGAGGCAAGGGAAGCAGAGTCCATCCGCAGCATGATGAACGAAGGTGGAGAAAAGGTTCACCGTGTGGCACAGCAGACGAAAAAGATGCATGAGGCTTCCGTAGCCACCAACTCAGCGGTGATGGAAGGGGGAGATAA
>CADCQT010000038.1 GCA_902803645.1 uncultured Lachnospiraceae bacterium
CAGATCCCACAGGGTGATCCCCAGAAGATACTCCATTATAACTCCCTTGTCATCAAAGCCTGCTGCCAGCTTTTTCGCAAGGAAACGTCCGGACAGACGATAGAGCTTTCCAAGAGAGGATATCTCCTGCTCAAACCCTTCTCTCTGCCAATGTACCGGAAGGTTTTTTCTGATATATTTACAGGTCTCCAGAAGAGCACATACCTCCTCCAGACATATTACCATACTCTGGGCCTTCTGTTTTTCATGAATAAAAATGGTAAGATTGATACTTACTATGACACATACCGGTACAAATCCCACCTTACCGGAATATCCGATTCCAAGGATCAGCGAAAGAACCAGCAGAATCTGCAGCAGGCGAAACAGAACCATACTTGCCAGAGGATAAGTCCCAAAGCAGGACAACAGGTCCGCCATATAGTATGAATTCTGCCTTTTCCCAATCCGGCGAAGCTTCTTCTCCAAGGCCCGTCGCTCCTGCTTATTTCCGTCAAAGTAGGATACCTTCTCTTCCAGTCTCCGCCAGTCCTCCTTTTCTGTCATATGAAGCCGGTGGTAGAGGACCTGTTCTCCCACATAACTTGCGGTATGATTGATGCGATAGAATACATCATCCATTTCCAGGTCTTCCCAGGTCACTTCATCCACCGCCCCTTCTCCCATCTTTTCATGATAGAGCCGGATCTGTCGGAGCCGATCTCTTCTTATGGAATGGACCGCCTCTTGGGTGGGATCCTCTCCATAGGTATCCCTCTCCCCTCTTCTCTGAAAAATACGCTGTAACATATACGGAAAATACATTTTATCTCTCCTTTTCACCTTGTTTACACAGCAAACATACGCTATGAACCAGGTGCAGAGTCAAGGTTTTTCCGCATTTTTCTGTTTTTCTTCCTGACTTCTCCAACTCAACCGGTTATTTCCCTACAGACTCTTATTTCCTTCAAATCCCGCCGGAAGGTTTTCCATTACAACCATTATGACCTCGTTTCAACGGACTACTTGTCTCCACACCGATCATACTCCATCCACATGTTTTTGTCTTCCTTTATTATATCCTCTTCCCCGTCGATCCGTTATGATTCGGCTGCAACTTCCTGAAAAGGAAAAATCTCTCATTCGCCTGCCCTCATAAGCTTCAACAGACATGCTACAATTATTACATCCGTTACATTTAGAAGGAAATACAAATGAACCGTCTCTTCTCTTGCGACAATATTATAAGTGAAAGGGCACTGATCAGTACTTGAATTTATAAAACCATGATGACGAATAAAGATTTAGAACAGCTTATAACAAAATATGGCAAAGATATCTACTCCTTCTGCATTCACCTTACCGGGAATTGCGATCTGGCAGATGAACTGTATCAGGAAACATTTTTAGTAGCAACGAGACGACGGAGGGCACTGCCTGCAATCGATGAAGCCAAAGGCTACCTACTCTCTGTAGCCGTACACATCTGGACCAATATGAAGCGTAAATTTGCAAGACGCTCCCTCATAGCCCCGGTGTCATCCTACGAGGAGACAATGGAAATGACAGCCCCGGATGATACCCAGGCAACCGTCCTTAAGACAGAATGCTGTCAAAGCGTTCAACAGGCAGTAAGCGCTCTTCCGGAAAAGCTTCGTATCGTTGTCCTCCTGCATTATATGGAGGAACTTAGCATTAAGCAGATTTCTGTAGCACTTCATATACCGGAGGGAACAGTCAAAAGCCGACTGTCCAACGCAAGGAAGATTCTAGCCGAAGAATTGGAGGAATGGATCGATGAGTAAATTAGATCAAATATTATATGAATCATTAACGCCCTCCCACCAGCCGTCCGATGATCTGAATCGTCGCATCATCCGTAGGAGGTCTGATATGAACCAGAGTACAATGATCAGAAAACGACTGGCAACAGCAGCAGCATTGGGATGCGTTATGATAGCAGGCGGGACCACCGTCTATGCGGTCAGCCACTACTTAAGACCATCCCAGATTGCATCAGAAGCCACCGGAGACCATGCACTTGCAGAGGCATTCGAATCAAAAACAGCCATCCATATTAACAAAAGTGAGACGACAGGGAACTATATTGTTACATTGCTTGGAATCGTAAAGGGACAGGAGCTGAAGCAGTGCTTGACCAGCCAGGACATAGCCTCTCTCCATAAGGATCGCTCCTATGCTGCACTGGCAATCTCCAGAAAAGACAAGCGCCCCATGACCGATGAGGGCAAAACGGTCTCACCTCTTATTTCCGGCATAAATTGGCAGGATACGAACCTTGCAAAAATGGATGCCACACTGTATCATTTCTGCAAGGACGGAGTGGTCTATGAACTGTTAGAATGCGACAATCTCGAGATTTTTGCCAAGCGGGGTGTTCAGCTTGGTGTCGTAGATCAGTTCGGCGATGAGGCCAGAGCCTTTACAATGGATGCCTCCGGGACCTACCACAAGGCAAAAGAATACGCTTCCACCAACGCCCTGTTCACTCTGCCTTTTGATCCTTCCAAGGGAGATGAGGCTGCTGTAACAGCTTATCTTAACAAGGTCCGGGACCAGAAGACAGCTGACACTACAAAGGGCGAAGGTGCATTGGATGCGGATGTAGAAGCTTTTCAGAAGAAGATCTCTGATCTGTCTGCCACCGATGCTGCCGCCTACATTCAGAAGCATTGCCCCAAGGCAAATACTTCCACACTCTCCTATGATGACAAGGGCGACTTCACCTGGGACAATGGGAACGGCACTTCTTCCGGAAGCATGAATATCGCAGGATACAAAAAAGACGTTCCCTCCTATTGCCAGATGGATACAGACGGAACGCCTAAGGGTACCAGAATAACCGTCATTACCGTTCATGACGATCATACCGTTACGATGGAAGTCTATACATTACCGTAACATAACAGCATAACCCCATTTTCATACTGCAGCCCGCAGCCGAAGACATCAGACTTCGGAGGCGGGCTGTTTGGGGATCCGGTTAAACCAGTGCATCAGCATATGGGCCAGCTTCAGATTCATTGCCATCACCACGATGCCGATGAAGATACACAAATCTGTTTTTACATCGAAGGTAATATAGCCTGCACAGCGCACCAGTATCACGATGCTAACAGGTAGACAGATCACACTCGTCACCAGTGATGGAATGTATTTCCGGGAAAAAATACGCCAACAGTGCAATTCCAAAAAATGGAATAAATTCTTCATAGACTGCCAATGCAAATCC
>CADCQT010000039.1 GCA_902803645.1 uncultured Lachnospiraceae bacterium
AAGAGGAAAAAGTCATGGAGCAGGAGCCCTTTGTTGCAACAATACCTCTGTTTCTTGGAGGAGAGAAGGCGGAGAACAGGCCGGCTCTTCGGGGAACAGCTATGCACCGTTACCTTGAGAAACTGGATTTTTCCATGGAAAACCTGCCCTATACCTATGACCAGCAACTTACCTATGAGCTCTCCCATGGATTTTTAACATCAGATCAGGTAGAGCTTTTGCAGACAACAAAGCTAAAAGCCTTTTTATGTTCAGAACTGGCGAAGCGGATGCACAAGGCGGATAGGGCCGGAAAGCTTTATCGGGAGCAGGCCTTTGTTATGGGAGATGATCCGGATGTCTTTTTGTATGAGAAGGAGGGAGATCCGACTTTGGATGTGAAGGATCAGGTGATCGTACAGGGAATCATGGATGCGTTTTTCATCGAGGAAGACCATATTGTACTGGTGGACTATAAGACGGACTTTGTAAAAAGCGAGAAGCAGCTTGTGGACCGCTACCGCAAGCAGATGGTCCTCTATAAAATGGCCCTGGAGCGAAGCTTTGAGCTTCCTGTTTCCGAGATCTATCTCTACTCCTTTGCCCTTGGCAAATGTGTGGGAGTATCCGTCGTTTGAGTCTTGCTTTGGGAGAACCGGCTTAGAGGAAGAGGCTCTCTTCTGCTGAGATAAAAGTCTTGCGGGAGATATGGGTCCTGTCATAGAATAGGAAACACAAGTAATATTTTTATATGGAGGGAATAATATGGATACATATGATAGCGCTGTAATTGCAGCATTTTTGGAGCAACAGGAAAAGTTGTTTTCCGAGCCCGTAGCAGAGAGCGAAGAGGAGGCAGAGTGCTTTCTGGAGGATGTCTGTGCGGTTGTCTGCAGGGACAGGAAAGAGGCCATCGAGTATATGAAGGATAATTTGGATACCACAGGAATGTCAGAGGAAGAGATTCTCTCCTGCGAGGAAGTCTTCGGGGTTGAGGACGGACGTTACCTCATTGTAGAGGGTTGATGACAGATGAAGAATAAGATAAAAGCTGCGTCCATCCTCCTGGCGGCAGTTCTAGTTGCAGGTAGTATGTCAGGATGTCGGATCGCAGGCAAGGAAGTGTTCTTCTCCACCGGAAGCGGGATTGGAAATGTATTCCGTATCGGGAATTTGCGTTGTTCCGAGAAGGAAGCTAGGGTCTATCTGGCAAATTATCACAATTTATATCGTAACGTGGGAGAGGTGGATCTGTGGTCTGCCAATCTCAACACCGATCATTTGGAGAAGAATCTGAAGCAGGCGGTGTTAGATCACCTGTCCATGATCTATGCCATGGATGTATATGCTCAGGAAGAGGATATTAATCTTTCGGATTCCGAGAAGCAGAAGATTGCAGATGCAGCTGCCAGATATTATGACAGCTTAAGCGAGGAGGATAAGTCCTACCTTAAGACCTCGGAAGGGGATATTCGAAGAATCTATGAGCATTATGCTCTGGCACAGAAGGTCTATGCCAACCTGATGTCTAGGGTGGATGAAGAGGTCTCCGAGGATGAGGCACGGATCATGGATGCCTATGTGATCACCCTTCCTGCTACAGATAAGTCGGGTAGTATGGCAGCTGCTGCGGCTCTAAAGTCCGCTACTTCTGCCCAGGAGGCAGCTGTTGTTGCGCAAAAATACAGCCAGAGCGATAAGGAGATGGTCTCTTTTGGTAGAGGAACCTATCCCGGGGAAGTGGAAGAGGCAGCCTTTGCCCTGGATGATGGAGAAAGTTCTGCTCCGGTGGTGACCGATCAAGGGATCTATCTGGTCTATTGTATAGACAAATACGATAAAAAGCTTTCCGAAGAGAATAAGATCAATGTCATTGCATCACGGAAGAAGGCTTTGATCTCAGAGATCATAGAGAAACAGACGAAGGATAAGTTTTCTTATCTGAATGCAGGTGCCTGGGATTCTCTTAAGGCAGATCCTGGAAACTCTGTAAAAACAAACAGTTTCTTTGCGGTTTTTAATGAAAATATCGCATTTTAAATCCTTTGCCGGCCATTGTTGTGAAATTGTACAAAAATTTACGCAAAAATTCTGCAAATATACAAATTTCATATATTGGTTTTTTGTAGAAACATAGTATAATGATAGAGAAGTTGTTTTTCAATTGTTTTTCAGAAAGTGGAGTTGGGTTTCTACAAAAAGGAGAGAGTACACATGAGTTCTAAAGTAAAATCATCAACTAAGAAGATCGAAGCAGATATTACTGCAACAGTGCGCGATATTTTAGATGCTGGTAAGGAGGATTCGAAAAAAGTGGCCGAAGAAGTTAAGAAAGCAACAGAAGAGGTTAAGAGCAACGCAACAAAGGCTGCAGCAGTTGCCAAGAAGGCATCTAGCACAGCTAAGAAGACAACAGCGAAGGCTGCATCAACAGCTAAGAAGACTGCTGCAAAGGCAGCTTCTAAGGTTAGTGTTGCAGAGCCTAAGGTCATCCTTCAGTATGAGGGAAATGACTATGATTTAGCTTCTATCTTAGAGGATGCCAAGAAGGCATATTCAAAGAGCAAGAAGAGTATCAAGGAAGTCAGTGTTTATGTTAAGCCAGAAGATCATAAGGCTTACTATGTTGCAGACGGTAACCTCGGTAGCGTAGATTTCTAATTTGTCCAAGCGATGTTATATAAAATCAGCACTCGATTTATTCGAGTGCTGATTTTTTGTTGACTTTTTTTAATAGGGGAACTACAATAGGACTGTTGATATTAGCAGTCGATAAGACTGTTTGCTAACAATATAAAGGAGCGTGTCTTATGTCAGAAAAACATGGTAGCTTATCAATTACAAGCGAGAATATTTTCCCTGTTATTAAAAAGTGGCTTTATTCAGACCATGATATTTTTTATCGTGAACTGGTAAGTAACGGTTGCGATGCCATTACCAAGTTAAAGAAACTGGATATGATGGGAGAGTACGAACTTCCGGCTGATTTTAAGGCAAAGGTTACGGTAGAGGTCAATCCGGAGAAGAAGACAATTACCATTACCGATAACGGTCTTGGAATGACAGAGGAGGAAGTGGATCAGTATATTAACCAGATCGCTTTTTCTGGTGCGACAGACTTTTTATCCAAGTATAAGGATAAGGGCAATGATGATCAGATTATCGGACACTTTGGTCTGGGATTCTACTCTGCTTTTATGGTAGCAGATGAGGTTCATATTGATACACTTTCCTATAAGGACGGGGCAACAGCTGTTCACTGGGAGTGCGATGGGGGGACAGAGTTCTCCATGAATGACGGAACAAAGGCATCCGTAGGTACTTCCATTACACTTTTCCTGAATGAGGATTGTCTGGAGTTTGCCAATGAGTACCGTGCCCGTGAAGTTCTTCAGAAGTATTGTTCCTTCATGCCCACAGAGATTTATCTTACTAAGGCAGATGCGCCTACAGAGTATGAGGAGATCGATCCTGCCGATAAGAGAGATACGGATACTGTAGTGGAGGAGATCCACGAGGACGCTAAGTTCGAAGAGAAGGAAAAGGAAGACGGAACCAAGGAGCAGGTGGAAGTAAGCCCTGCAAAGGATAAGCTTAAGATCGTTAAGCGCCCGGTTCCATTGAATGATACAGCTCCTCTCTGGACCAAGACACCTTCTGAGTGTAGCGATGAGGACTATAAGGAGTTCTATCGTAAGGTATTTATGGATTACAAGGAGCCCCTGTTCTGGATTCATTTGAATATGGATTATCCGTTCAACTTAAAGGGTATTTTGTATTTTCCAAAGATCAATACCGAGTACGATTCCATTGAGGGAACCATTAAGCTGTACAACAACCAGGTATTCGTGGCTGATAACATCAAAGAAGTGATCCCTGAGTTCTTTATGCTCTTAAAGGGCGTGATCGATTGTCCGGA
>CADCQT010000040.1 GCA_902803645.1 uncultured Lachnospiraceae bacterium
GAGGATGCGCACGGATTCGGACAGGAATTTGTCTGCTGAAGCAGACCCGAATCCGGCGCGCAAGACTCGCGAGCGAGTCTTGACAACGGCCGGGCATCCTGCCCGGTCAGGTCCACAGTGTCAATGTAATGTAAGGGAGCACTGATATTATGAAATCAAATCGTTCAAAAAACAAAAGCGTCAGCTATGAGAGATGGGGATACCTTTTTATTCTTCCTTTTTTCGTAACCTTCCTCATCTTCTCATTGATTCCGCTGGTTGATACCATAAGATACAGCTTCTATGAGTACTACACTTCAGGACTCATAGAAGTGGGACCTAACTTCGTGGGGCTTGACAACTACAAAGCCCTTCTGGAGTCAGATCTGTTAAAATATGCCGGCAACACATTTATCATGTGGATCGCAGGATTCATCCCTCAGATCGTTATTGCAATGATCCTTGCGGCTTGGTTTACGGATCATAGGATTCGAATCCACGGATTACAGTTCTTCAAGGTAGTTATCTACCTTCCGAACCTGATTATGGCATCTGCATTTGCTATGTTGTTCTTCACTTTGTTCTCCGATGCAGGCCCAGTAAACCAGATCCTTATGTCAATGGGTGTGATCTCTCACCCCATCCGGTTTATGGTTTCAACTGTTGGAGCGCGTTCGTTGATTGCGTTGATGAACTTCTTAATGTGGTTCGGTAATACAGCGATCATGTTGATGGCAGCAATCATGGGTATCAACCCTGCACTGTTTGAGGCAGCAGAGCTGGACGGCTGTAACCACGCAATGGTCTTCCGCTATGTTACATTGCCGCTGATCCGACCGATCCTTGCGTATACTCTGATCACTTCCATTATTGGTGGTCTTCAGATGTTCGATGTACCACAGATTTTGACAAACGGTGCAGGAGCTCCGGACCGTACAACTATGACCCTTATTATGTTCTTGAACAAGCATCTTGCTTCTAAGAACTATGGTATGGCCGGTGCCTTATCTGTATACCTGTTTGTGATCAGTGCAATCCTTTGCTTCATGGTATTTAAGATGATGCAGGATGAAGATGCGGTCGCAGCGAAAAAGGCAGCAAAGAAGGCTAAGAAGCAGAGAAAGGAGAGAGCATAATGGATAAGAATTTAAAACGTCCCATAACCCTCCGGGAAGTTATCGCACACATTGTGCTCGTGATCCTGGCATTTATGTGCCTGTTCTTCTTCTACATCCTGGTTGTCAACGCTTCACGTAACCACGTGGATCTGATGAAGGGATTTGCATTCCTTCCGGGTGGCATGTTCTTTAAGAATATGATGAAGGTGTTTAACGACTCCAACATCCCGGTATTATACGGAATCAGAAACAGTCTGATCGTATCCGGCGGATGCGCAGCTATCTGTACCTACTTTTCCGCTATGACAGCTTACGGAATTTATGCATATAACTTCCGTGCAAAGAAGCCGGCATTTACCTTTATCATGCTGATTTTGGTAATGCCGACACAGGTTACAGCCCTTGGATTCCTTCGTTTGCTAACGAATATCCGTATGGATGACAACCTGTTATCCCTGATCTTACCGGCAATCGCTTCACCTGCGGTCTTCTACTTCATGTACAGCTACATGCTGGCGTCTCTTCCGATGTCACTGGTAGAAGCAGCCAGGATCGATGGTTCCAACGAGTTCATGACGTTTAATCGTATCGTTATTCCAATCATGAAGCCGGCCATTGCCGTACAGGCGATTTTCACCTTTGTAGGAGCATGGAACAACTACTTCGTTCCTGCACTGGTCATTTCTACGAAGAAAAAGCAGACACTTCCTATTTTGATCGCGACACTTCGTGGAGCTGACTTTATGACATTTGATATGGGTAAGGTCTATATGATGATCTTGATTGCCATTGTGCCGATCGTACTGGTATATCTGATGTTAAGCCGATTCATCATCGAAGGTGTTACCTTAGGTGGTGTCAAGGAGTAAAATAGGTCTTCGAGATACGAAAGAGATGTCAATGGGTATCCCATTGGCATCTCTTTTCTGTTAGAATGAAGATATGAGGATGAATAATATGGGACTATTAAATGACTGGTATATGAAGGAATTCGAGGAGAGCGATGACCAGAATGTACATCGCGCTCCGGAGGAAGAGATCGCTTTCTACCGTGCGGTAGCTACCGGAGATATGGAAGCAGTCAGGAGAAACTGCGAAGAAAACCGGTTTACTGCCACAGAAGGGGTAGGACGTCTCTCCAGGAATCCGGTACAGAATCTGAAATACCATTTTGTTGTGACAGCAGCATTTATTACAAGACTTTGCGTGGAGCAGGGATTAGATGAGGAGAAATCCTTCCGACTGTCGGATTTTTATATTCTGAAGCTGGACCATGCAGATACGGTGGAGGCAGTCACGGTACTTCATGATGCCATGGTGATGGATTTTACCGGTAAGATGCGCCTTCTGAAGAAGTTTGCGGGAACATCAAAGCCCATTACGGAGACATTGAATTATATCTACAGTCATATGTCGGAGAGGATCACCACCACGGAGATCGCCGACTATATCGGTCTGTCCACAGGATATCTGTCCAGACTCTTCATTAAGGAGATTGGTGTGTCCTTAAGTGATTATATCCGGGAGAAGAAGATCGAACAGGCTCAGAACCTTCTGCGCTACAGCGAATATTCTCTTGTGGAGATCTCAGAGCGACTGGGCTTTTCTTCCCAGAGCCATTTCATTCAAAGCTTTAAGGCAAGGACCGGAGTGACTCCAAACCGCTACCGCAAGGAACACGGAAGGGTGGAGTGGAACGTTCACGGAGCCTGATGTGACAGATGCCCGGGTCTGTGATAGAATGGCAGGAGTTAACATAGACCGCAGGAGCATAAGAAAAGGATACAGCAATGAAGATTTGGATCATCCGGCACGGACAGACGAAGTTAAATGCGCAGCATCTGATGCAGGGCTGTTATGATGAGCCCTTAAATGATGTGGGGATTACCCAAGCGAAGAGGACGAGAGAGAGGATCGGAGATGTTACCTTTGATGCGGTCTACTCCAGTCCCTTAAAGCGGGCGAAGGCTACGGCCTGCATCGTGGGAAATGTCACCGAGGAGGACCTCATCGTAGATGAGAGGATCCGGGAAGTTGACTTCGGAGATTACGAGCTGTGTCCCTATGATAAGATGGGTATTCGGATGAGCCTGTACTGGGCACTTCCGGAGATCTTTCCGGCACCAAAGACCGTGGAGACAGTGAAGGAAATGGTGGATCGGACCTCGGATTTTCTTAGAGAATTAGAGAAAAAGGACTATGAAAATGTACTGGTGGCCTGTCACGGAGGAATCATGCGACCCCTCTGCGGCTATCTGACGAATCGCAGGAACGGTCTTATGTGGAGGCCAAGGCCTACCAACTGTGAGATTCGTGTCTTTGAATCCCTTGGGGGCAGACACAGAATGCTCGATGATATTATTATGAATCCGGAGAATTCGAAGATATGATCATAGCAAGGCTTTTTAATTATTTTGTTGTTTTTTCCGTGGTGGGATGGCTGTACGAATGTACCTACTGTACCTTTAAGCGGGGAGCATGGGAGAACCGTGGATTCCTCTTCGGGCCTGTGTGCCCCATCTATGGCAGCGGGGTCGTCCTTTCCATGGTGGTTTTTCATATTCTGCCAAAGTCAGCCACAGGGGAACATCCCCTGTGGCAGATCTTTTTGATCTGTGCTGCCGGCAGTATGGTATTAGAATATGTGACATCCTATGTGCTTGAGAAGCTTTTTCATGCTGTGTGGTGGGATTACAGCACAGTACCCCTTAATATCAACGGAAGGGTGTGCCTTCCTGCCACCTGCGGTTTCGGACTGGCGGGAGTGTTGGTGGTGAGAGTGATCATGCCCTTTGTGGAAGCTCTTCCGGAGGAGAACTATCCTTTGCTCAATGAGCTTTTTGCTTTGATCTTCATGTTTATTATGGGGATCGATATGGCCCTTACGGTGGCATCTCTTACGAAGATCGTAAGCCAGCTGGAGCGGGCCGAGGCCTCTTTCAATGAAAAGGCGGATGCCGGCTATCAGAAGGTGCGGGTTGCCCCGGCGGCCTTTGCCTCTGCGGCAAGTGATGCCATTACAACGGCAGGAAGCAGCGCCAAGGATGCCATTCTAAGCGCCGGCAGCAATGCCAGGGATGCTATGAGCAGTGCCGGTGAGAGTATGAACGAACGGTTAAACCGCGTTACGGAATCCCTCTCCTGGCGGGATCGCTACCACCTGCATACCATGAAGGGGTATCGTCCGGTGAAGCGGGTAGGAGTCAATACCGATGCCATCCGGGAGTTTTATGTGAAGTTACAGGAAAAGATACAGGTGAAGAAATGACGGTTAAGGAAGAAGAGAGATATCGCAGGCTGTCGGAGGACCTGATCGGGGATTGGCGGCTTAAGCAGATGAAAAACTACATCCAGCACGGGAGTATCACCACCTATGACCACTGTCTGCAGGTGGCCAGAACAGCCTTTTCCCTGAAGTGCTCTCTTAAGATAAACTGCGACGAGAGGGCTCTTGTTCGTGCTGCCCTTCTCCACGACTACTTCCTCTACGACTGGCATGACCACGGAGACCATCTCCATGGCTATCACCACCCCTATATCGCGGCAGAGAAGGCGGATATGGACTTTTCTCTGACCGAGCGGGAGAAGAGGGCCATCATGACTCATATGTGGCCCCTGACCCTACTGCACCCCCCTGTGAGCAAGGAGGGGTGGCTGCTTACCCTTGCTGATAAAATGGTGTCTACGAGAGAGACGCTGTTTATGAGGGGGAGAGTTGAAGTTTAAGATCATAAGAAGGGGGATCAATTATGAAAGGTATTATCTTAGCTGGTGGTAGCGGAACCCGTCTTTATCCGCTCACCAAAGTAACAAGTAAACAGCTTTTACCGGTTTATGACAAACCGATGATCTATTATCCCCTGTCAACGCTTATGCTGGCAGGGATCAAGGATATTCTGATCATCAGCACGCCGGAGGACACCCCAAGGTTTGAGGCTCTGTTAGGGGATGGCAGTCAGTTTGGTATTTCCCTGTCTTACTGTGTGCAGCCTTCACCGGACGGCCTTGCTCAGGCTTTTATCCTGGGGGAGGAGTTCATCGGAGATGAGGCCTGCGCTATGGTGCTGGGAGACAATATTTTCTACGGAAACGGTCTGGGCAGGATCCTTCGTTCGGTAACGGAATGTGCTGAAAAGAAGAACAGGGCTACTGTGTTTGGCTATTATGTGAATGATCCGGAGCGTTTTGGCGTGGTTGCATTCGATGAAGACGGGAGAGCCACAAGCATCGAGGAGAAGCCGGCACAGCCGAGGTCGAACTATGCTGTGACGGGTCTTTATTTTTACCCGGCGGGGGTTGCTTCCAGAGCAAAACAGGTAAGACCTTCGGCCCGGGGAGAACTGGAGATCACCACTTTGAATGAGATGTATCTTGAGGATTCCCTTTTGGATGTGCAGCTTCTTGGCCGTGGGTTTGCATGGCTTGATACCGGGACCATGGATAGTCTGGTGGAGGCGGCTGAATTCGTTCAGACGATTTCAAAGCGTCAGGGTATCACCATTTCAGCACCGGAGGAGATTGCATATATTAATGGATGGATCGATAAGGATGATCTTATGAAGAGCGCAGATGTATACGGGAAGTCTCCCTATGGAGAGCATCTGAAGGCTGTGGCAGAGGGCAGGATCCGATATTAAAAAGGTCGTTGTGCGATTTGAAATAGAGACAGGTGAAGCATATGAAAATATTGGTAACCGGCGTTTGTGGCCAGCTTGGTCATGACGTTGTAAATCATGCGACGGGAAGAGGGCATGAGGTCATCGGCTCGGATATTGCAGAAAGGTATTCCGGGATTAAGGATGACACTCCTGTGACAAAGGTAGCCTATGTTTCCCTTGATATAACAGATCGGGAAGCGGTTATGAATGTGGTGTCGGAGATTGGTCCGGATGCCATCATCCACTGTGCTGCCTGGACGGCTGTGGATGATGCCGAGGAGGATGAGAACCGTTCTAAGGTGGATGCCATCAATCATCTGGGTACACAGTATATAGCACAGGCAGCAAAGGCTGTGGATGCGAAGATGATGTACATCAGTACCGACTATGTTTTTGACGGGGAGGGGGACCGCCCCTGGCAGCCGGATGATAAGAACTATGCTCCCATCAATGTGTATGGTCAGAGCAAGCTGGAGGGGGAGTTAAGCGTCTGTTCCATATTGGATAAATATTTTATCGTCCGTATTGCATGGGTCTTCGGCCTGAACGGTAATAATTTTATCAAGACCATGATCCGTGTGGGGAAGACCCATGACAGTGTTAGGGTGGTAAATGACCAGATAGGTACGCCTACCTACACCCTGGATCTGTCCAGACTTCTGGTGGATATGATCGAGTCAGAAAAATACGGCTACTACCATGCGACCCAGAGCGAGGCAGCTTTGGGAGAATATATCAGCTGGTACGATTTTTGTTGTGAGTTCTACCGCCAGTACGGGCTGGATACCAGGGTCATTCCGGTGACGACGGAGGAGTTTGGTCTTAATAGGGCGGCAAGACCCTGTAATTCCCGGCTGGATAAGAGCAAGCTTTTAGAGAACGGTTTTGATCCCCTTCCTAGCTGGAAGGATGCAGTGGCGCGATATCTTAAAGAGGCAAAACTGTAGTGCCTTTGAATTTTCCCGCCCCCTTTGTGGGGTGGGCTTTTTTATGGTAAAATATCCTCGTTTTGAAAGGATATATGTGAAATGGATAGGATTGTTGTTAAATTTGGTGGTACTTCACTGGCAAATGCCGGGCAGTTTCGAAAAGTAAGGGAGATCATTCGCAGGAACCCGGCTCGTTGCTTTGTGGTTGCTTCGGCTCCGGGAAAGCGTTTTCCGGAGGATATTAAGGTGACGGATCTTTTGCTGGAATGCTATGAGAATGCAGTGGCAAATAAGCCGGTGGGGGAGTGCCTGCCGGCGGTTCGTGACAGGTTTTATGAGATCATTAAGGAGCTTGAGATCGATTTCCCTTTGGATCATGAGATGGATATGATCCGTCGTAACCTTATGAAAAAACCGGACAGGGACTACATGGCCAGCCGGGGGGAGTATCTGAATTCCCAGATTCTTGCCCTTTATCTAGGGTACACCTTCGTGGATCCGGCCTGGTGTGTCTGCTTTGATGAAAAGGGCATCTATGATGAGGTCATGACCAAAAGGGCCATGGCTGCGGCTCTTCATCCTCTAAAGACTGCTGTTGTAGCCGGTTTCTATGGAGCGGATGAAGAGGGGAAGATCCACACCTTCTCCCGTGGCGGTTCTGATATTACAGGAAGTATAGTGGCCCAGGCCATTGAAGCGGATCTCTACGAGAACTGGACGGATGTGTCCGGCCTGAAGGCTGCGGATCCAAGGATCGTCTCAGGAGCGCGGACAGTGGAGTATTTAAGCTACCGGGAACTGAGGACCCTTTCCTATATGGGAGCTTCTGTTCTTCATACCGATGCGGTTCTTCCGGCGGCCACATTGGATATTCCTATCAATATTCGTAATACCAACGAGCCGGAGGACGCCGGTACCATGATCGTCCGCAAGATTCCCAAAGGGAAGAAAAAGTATCCCATGGTCGGTGTCGCCGGCAGGTCCGGTATGTCTGTGATCCAGGTGGAGAAGGTTATGGTAAGCGATGGCGCCGGTTTTTCGGCATTGCTTTTGGATATTTTCAAGAACCATAATCTTCCCTTTGAGCAGTGCCTTACCGGCATTGATACCGTTACCCTTATTCTTCAGACTAAGCTGTTTGAAGCGGTAAAAGAGCAGCTTTTGGCGGAGATTCGTGCCACCTTGCAGCCGGATTATCTGGGTGTCTTTAATGGCATTTCTGTTATTGCTGTTGTGGGGGAGAAGGATACCGAGAGTAACAATGCCAATGTAAAGGTCTTATCTGCTCTGACGGAGGCAGGAATCGAGATCATTACTATGAACCAGGGAGCCGGTAAGCTGAACCTTCTGATCGGTGTTCTTGAGGAACGTTACAAAGATGCAATCCAGACCATCTATCAGGTGATGGAGGGATAAATATACTGTATCAAGGGAGCGCCTGCCCAGATGAATTTCTCATCTGGGCGGGCGCTTTTTATCGTGCACCTGGCGGTGAGAAGGATATAGCCGAAGTCCGATAACTACACGGAATCATGTGTGATAAAGGAAACAGATGGAGGGAGAGGAAGATGAAAATGAAAAGCACTCTGGATTGCACTTCTATTAATACATACTAAACCGATAGGAAATACGATATTTCTGTTGACTTCAACACGTAGAAGTACTATAAATATACATAACCTATTAATTCCTACTAAACAGATAGAGAATAAGGGAATAATCGTGAAATCGTTATCATAGATGAAGACAGGAGTATGTATGGGAGATGTTAAGCTGGTCACAAAAACCATCCGCACCGATGTGCTGATCATCGGAGGAGGAACGGCAGGATGTTATGCAGCTATCCGGTTGGGGGAAGCGTCGGTAGGCAGGATCCTGCTGGTAGAGAAGGCCAATATCCGTCGAAGCGGATGCCTGGCTGCCGGGGTGAATGCCTTAAATGCCTACATCTCAAAAGGGCATGTTCCCCGGGATTATGTGGAGTATGCAAGAACGGATGGAGAGGGGATCGTAAGAGAAGATCTGCTCCTGACCATGTCAGAGAGACTGAATCACGTGACAGAGGATCTGGAAAAGCGTGGCCTTGTGATCTTAAAGGATGAGAAGGGAGAATATGTGACCAGAGGCTGGCGTAATGTGAAGATCAATGGCGAAAATATTAAGCCGCTTTTGGCAGAAGGGGTAGAGGCACAGAAAAAGGTAGAAGTACTAAACCATGTGAATATCACTGACCTGAAGACAAAGGAAGTGGACGGAGAAAAGCGGGTTATCGGAGCAGTGGGATTTTCAGTCAGGGAGCCCTATGTGTACGAGATCCAGGCAGAAGCTGTTCTAATGGCAACAGGAGGAGCAGCGGGGCTGTATCGGCCCAATAATCCGGGATTTTCCAGGCATAAGATGTGGTATTCCCCCTTTAATACGGGTGCAGGATTTGCCATGGGTTTTGAGGCGGGAGCAGAGATGACCACCTTTGAGAACCGGTTTGTGGCACTTCGGTGCAAGGACACCATAGCGCCTACAGGAACCATAGCCCAGGGAGTGGGGGCAAAGCAGGTCAATGCCAGGGGAGAGGTCTATGAGACCACCTATGGGATCACAACGCCCCAGAGGATCTATGGAACGGTAGAGGAGAACCGGAAGGGCAACGGGCCTTGTTATCTGGACACAAAGGGGATCACAAAGACAGCGGAAGAAGACCTGTTAAAAGCATACCTGAATATGGCTCCCGCCCAGACCTTAAAGTGGATCGAATCCGGTAAGGGACCATCGGATGAGGGAGTCGAGATCGAGGGAACAGAACCCTATGTGGTAGGAGGTCATACAGCCAGTGGTTTCTGGGTGGATACCAACCGGATGACCACCATCCCCGGACTTTTTGCAGCGGGAGATGTGGCGGGAGGCAGTCCCCAAAAATATGTGACGGGAGCCCTTGCAGAGGGGGAGATCGCCGCAGAGTCCATTGTAAGGTATCTGCGGGAGAAAGGCAGGAAGAAGGTGGCAGCGGATTTCTTTTCGCAGGAAAAGGCCTATGCCCGCCATTTTGCGGCGGAGGATAGCGGATATACCTGGCAGGATCTGGAGGAAGCCATGCAGAAGGTGATGGATGAATATGCCGGAGGTATCGCCACCGACTACCGATACAATGAGAGCCGGCTAGCCCTTGCAAAAGAGAAGATCAGGGGGCTGCAGGAACTGATCCGGGAAGCGCCGGCAGGGGATATGTTTGATCTGTTACATATCTATGAAGTAAGAGAGCGACTTACTGTCTGTCGGATTCTGATCGAACATCTGCTGGCAAGAAAAGAGACCCGGTGGCATATCTTTGGAGAGAATGCCGATCATCCCAAGAAGTCAGAAGAATTTGAGATCTATGTGAATTCCAGGCTGGAGAAGGGAAAGATACAGATCCTCCGCCGTCCCCTGGTGAAAGGAGAGAGCTATGAGCATCAGGATCCATAAGGAAAGCTGCATCGGCTGCGGAAGGTGTATAGAAGCCTGTCCGGGGAATCTCATCGGACTTATGGAAGGTAAGGCGAAGATTTTGATCCCGGAGGACTGCTGGGGCTGTACTTCCTGTCTGAAGGAATGTCCGGTGGGAGCTGTGGCCTATTATCTGGGAGCCGATATGGGAGGCAGGGGGGCTGTTATGTCCATTGAAAAAGAAAAAGAGATTTACCATTGGAAGATTCACATGCCAAAGGGAGAGATAAAAGTGATCTCTGTGAATCGGAAGAATGCCAATCAATATTGATAAAGGAGGATGCTATGAACAATTTATCCCATTTGGATGCCCTGGAGGCAGAAGCCATTTACATCATCCGGGAGGTGGCGGCAGAGTGTGAAAAACCGGTGATGCTCTATTCCATCGGTAAGGATAGTTCGGTCATGCTGCATCTGGCGCTAAAGGCTTTCTATCCGGAGAAACCGCCATTTCCTTTTTTACATGTGAACAGTACCTGGAAGTTTCATGAAATGATCGATTTCCGGGATGAACAGGCGAAAAAGTACGGGCTTGAGATGCTAGAGTGGAAGAATAGGGAAGGGATCGAAGCCGGGGTCAATCCCTTTGATCACGGCTCTTCCTACACGGATATTATGAAGACCCAGGCCTTAAAGCAGGCGCTGACCCATTATGGATTTACCGCAGCCTTTGGGGGCGGAAGAAGAGATGAGGAAAAGAGCCGTGCCAAGGAGAGGATCTTCTCCTTCCGCAACGCTGCCCAGGCCTGGGATCCTAAGAACCAGCGGCCGGAGATGTGGAAGCTGTATAACACTCAGATCAACAGGGGAGAGAGCATGCGTGTCTTCCCAATCTCCAACTGGACGGAGAAGGATATCTGGCAGTATATCCAGAGAGAAAAGATTGAGATCGTACCTTTGTATTTTGCAAAGGAGCGCCCCTGCATCAACTACCAGGGCAACATCATTATGGTGGATGACAACAGGATCCTGGAGCATCTGAATCTAAAGACAGAGGATATTATGCATAAGAGCATCCGTTTCCGTACCCTGGGATGTTATCCTCTCACAGGAGGGATCGAGTCTACAGCAGATACCTTAGATGAGATCGTGGCAGAGACCCTAAGCTCGGTGGAGTCGGAGAGGACCACCCGTGTGATCGATAAGGACGGTGGCGCAGGCAGCATGGAGAAGAGAAAGAGAGAGGGGTATTTCTAGGATGAGTGGATTATTAAAGTTTATAACCTGTGGAAGTGTAGATGATGGTAAGTCTACCCTCATCGGACATTTATTATATGATGCGAAGCTGATCTATGCGGACCAAAAAGATGCCCTGGCATTAGATTCCAAGGTGGGAAGCAGAGGAGGTAAGATTGACTACTCCCTTCTTCTGGATGGACTGATTGCAGAGCGGGAGCAGGGAATCACCATTGACGTGGCCTACCGCTATTTTACAACAGATAAGAGAAGTTTTATCTGTGCAGATACACCGGGGCATGAGGAGTATACCAGAAACATGGCCTGCGGAGCCTCCTTTGCGGATCTTTCCATTATCCTTATCGATGCAAAGCAGGGGGTTTTGGTCCAGACCAGACGCCATGCCAGGATCTGTGTTATGATGGGAATCCGTTACTTTGTATTTGCAGTCAATAAGATGGATCTGGTGGGATACGATAAGAAGCGTTTTGATGAGATCGTGGAGCAGATCGAAGAGCTAAAGACGGAGCTTGGAATACAAAACCTTGTGATCATACCGGTCTCTGCCACAGAGGGAGATAATATTACAGAGCCTACAAAGAATTTTGACTGGTACCAGGGCCCCACTCTTCTTTCCCATCTTGAGAGGGTGGATGTTGCCAGGGCAACGGAAAAAGAGAAGGGCTTTTATCTTCCGGTGCAGCGTGTCTGCCGCCCAAGCCACGATTTCCGTGGTTTCCAGGGACAGATCGAGCATGGAAGCATTCATGTGGGAGATGAGGTCAGGACCCTTCCCAGCAGGGAGAAGGCCCATGTAAAAACCATTCTAGTGGCAGACCGGCAGGTGCAAAAAGCAGGAGAAGGGCAGCCTGTTACCCTTCAGCTGGACCGGGAGGTGGACGTGTCCAGAGGCTGTGTACTAGAGGCAGACAGCAGCCTGAAGACCTCGGATTCCTTTGAGGCAGAGATCCTTTGGATGGATGATGTGCCGCTGACGGTGGGCAAGAACTTCCTGGTGAAGATCGGAACCAGGCAGATTCCGGGAATCGTAACAGAGATTTTGAACCGGATCGATGTGAACACAGGAGAGAAGCAGAAGGCTACGGAACTGAAAAAGAATGAGACGGCAATCTGCCGAATCGCTGTAACAGAGGCTGTAATCCTGGATGAATTTGTCCATCACAGAGCCCTTGGAGAGCTGATTCTTATTGACCGCATCAGTCATATGACCTCCGCCTGCGGGGTAGTTACGAAGGTGTTAGAGGCAGGGGGAAACAGGCACTACCGTGTCAGCCGCGGCATGCGAAGCGCCCTTAACTGGCAGGAGCCCTGTGTTGTTATTTTCCGCCCGAAGGAGGATAACAGCAGTTTTGAAGCTATTGAGGAGGCGGAGTTTAGACTGGTTCGAAATGGCCGTCATACCTACCTCTATCGCCCCGAGGAAGGGGAGGATTATGTCAATACCCTCAGGCATTTAAGTCAGGCCGGGCTTCTGGTACTTCTTGTCTTAGATCAGGTGAAAGATAAGAAGGGATGGGAGGATGATTCCTATAAGACTTGGGAGAGCCTGAGAGGAGAGGGAGGAAGTGAAGCTGCAGATATTTCTCAAAAGCTTTTCCGCCTTACCAATGCCAATATGACCATGGAGGCCAATAACTGGGTGATCTGATCCCGGATGAAAGCCTCTGATTGTAACGATTCTATGATGTTTGTTACAAATGACTTGCATTTGTTACGAAAATGTGTCATAATTTCCTTCGTAAGGAAACCAAATATTAACAAACGGAGGAATTATGTTACAGAAGCGTCTTACAGTTTTTATTGCAGTATTGCTTATGAGCCTTTCAGCTGCAGTACCTGCGATGCAACAGAATACAGTGATTGCATCCGCTGCGGAGAACCGTGAGGCAGAGGAAGTGGCAGGTTCCGATTCAAAGGATACAAAGGCTACCGAGGTTTCAGAAGAGACGAAGGCTTCTGAAGGAACAGAGGTTACAGCCGGTGAAACGGCTGAGAGAAAAGAGGCCGACAGCAAGGCAGCGGAAGAAGCGGCCAAGGCTCAGGAAGCAGCTAAGGCAAAGGAAGCAGCAGCGAAAAAGGCAGCACAGAAGAAGGCGAAAGCCAAGGCAAAAAGGCTTGCAGCTAAGAAGGCCAAGGCAGCCAGGGAAGCAGCCCGGATCGAGAAGGCAACCAGCGTGAATGCAAAGCATCTGACCAGGGAATACAAGAGAGAGATCGCCAAGGCCAGAAAGAACAGCATTCATGTTTCCAGACGTAATTACAAGAGTCGTATCAAGGCAGAGGAGAAGGCCCTCATTGATCTTTCCTATGCAGAGCTTGCTAAGAATTCCCAGGTACACATCACCCGGAAGTCCTTTGATCTTATGTGCCGTGTGGTTCGCCAGGAGGCAGGTCCTGTGAGCTATTATACCCAGGAGATGGTGGCAGAGGTGATCGTACACCGCGCCATGAAGCTGAAGGGTAAGGATCAGATCTATAAGGCACTTACGGCGAAGGGGCAGTTTTCCTGCATCCACAGCAGTGTTTTATACAGGAACAGCATTGACGGTCAGATTGTAAATGCATGTAAGGATGCATTGTTAAACAGCAGTCATCCCAAGTCTCTGATGTTTTTCAGAGCAGGATATTTCTTCCACTGGTGTAAGCCATATAAGAAGTCAGAGGGAACGTTCTTCTCTTTGGCATAAGATAAGAAATCTAAAAGGACGTATGGAAAATGAGAAATCATTTTCCATACGTCCTTTTATTATGTTAATTCATCAAAGCAAACCACCTGGTTGCGACCGTTATGTTTGGCGTAATACATGGCTTTGTCCGCCTCATGGATGGCTTGATGGAA
>CADCQT010000041.1 GCA_902803645.1 uncultured Lachnospiraceae bacterium
AGCTTCATCCAGTCCTCTTTTCCGATTTCTGCCACAGATCCGATTCCCTGAAGGGGCGCCAGATAATAAAAGCCCTCGTAATATCCCAGAAAATCCGTGGTGTCACAGTTCCCTTCCCTGCCTTTCGAGGTCAGATAATACAGATAATCTCCCAGATCTCTTCCCGGTGTCCGCTCCATCAGCTCCGGTAGCAGACTCAGCTCCTCCATATCCACCAGAAGTGTCTGCCCCTGTTCTCCCAGGATCCGGCTCATGGAAAGGGCGAAGGGGAGGGCCAGTTCATGATGCATGGGAGAGTAGATACAAATATTTCTCTGATTCTTTCTCTTCCTGATCTCCAGCTGTTTCGCCGGTGTTTTAAGATTTTTCTGAATCTGCTGGAGAAAATCCCCCATCATCTGAAACTTGTAAATGGGCTGATACCCCGGTATTTCCTTCTGGACATCGCCGGTAAGGAAGAGCACTTTCTCAAACTTCATCCCGGTATCCTTTTCCCGCTCAATAAATCCATCTCCCAGAAGAGCCAGTTGAAATACCCCTTCCCCTTGGAGAAAAAGCTCCTCCTTCGTGTAACCGGTCACCTCGTAGCTACTTCCACTGGCGATCATATAGTTCACCAGTGCCTGGACATAGGAACTGTCCCTGTCTGCAACCAATAGTCTTACTGTTTTCATTTGTCACCTCCCGCTCATCTTCGTTATCAGGTACCCCAAGGATATATACAGTGCAAAATGGAGATAGCTGTCCGCCCCTTCCAGCGTCTGGTAGGGTAGCAGTCTCCTTAGCCTGACACAGGCCGCTATATGAGAAAACAAATTATAAAATCTGGGGATTAGTTGTCGTTTGTGCAGGATCTGGATCGATCCTGCCAGGGCTCCCGTAAGAAAGGATAACAATACAACCGTTTGGATCTGTGTGTTTCCCGGATACATGGCGATCACTGCAAAAAGCTTAACATCCCCTGCACCCAGTGCGTTGATATAATACAGGACATACAAGAGCAGGAGAGTAGCTGTCCCTTTTATGACTGCTATCACAATTCCTGCTGTTCCTGTTTTCAAAAAACTGGCAAAGCATCCGGCCATAATGCCCAGCAGGATCAGTTCATTGGGGATCTTTCTCCATTTCAGATCTGCTGTTGTGGCTACGGCCAGATAGGATACCAGAAGGCCTTCCCCTAGGCTCATTTGTATCACCTCCCGTTCACCGTTGTCTGTGATGCCAATTATAATCACCTTATTTGCAATTTGTCACTTGCAAAATTTGCAAGAAATCGGCCTTGTTTATTTTTCACAAAAACCGGATTTTCCTGTTTTTTGTCTATTTCTCATAAATTTTTCCTTCCTCTTTTATTGAAGATGATCCAAACTGATTTTTCCCTCTTGTGGTAATAAAAAAAGAGAACCACAAGGGGTTCTCTTCAATCACCAGATTTTAAAATCTGTGGATTTTTAATTATTTGGTGCCGGCAAATTCCTTCGGCAGTTTGCCAGCACCTGTTTTTATGCTAAAAATCCGCGATTCGGATCATAATTCGTGCTTGCCTCTGTTACATCACTTCTTCCATAGGTGTAGCCTGCCACACGCTGATCTCTGTTTTCAACCAAAGGTTCACTCTGATCCTCCTGCGCCACCACAAGAAAGGCCTCCCGTAAGTCCCACATCAGCCTTTTCGCCTCCATAGCACCCTCTACCCGGTTCTGATACAGGCTTCTTGCAATCTGCCTCTGACAGTAATCATAGATGGAAAAGAGCCTCTCACAAAGCCCGGGTTCCCTAGCATAATCAAGATCATCCTTCAGATGCTCAAGGACCAGACAGGCATGCCGCAGAGAATCTGAAACCGCTCCGGCTCCTGCACCCTTCTTATATTCCTGTACCGCTTCCTCCAGATAGCAGTCAAAGATATCGAATAATACCACGATCAGCTGGCTTCGATTACTTCCCACGATCCTTCGGGTAAAGGTCTGTTTTGCTTCCTGTTCCATAGATCGGCTCCTTTATTACTGGAGAAGCTGAAGTGCCATCTGAGGCAGTTCATTGGCCTGGGCCAGAGCAGAGGTTCCGGCCTGCTGCAACACATTATCCTTGGTGTATTCCACCATCTCTGTTGCCATATCCACATCCTTGATCCGGGATACCGCCTGGTTCATATTCTCACTGGTGGTATCCAGACTGGCCACGGTATGCTCCAGACGATTATAATAGGCTCCCAGATTTGCCCGGCTCTTATTGACTGCTGCCAGAGCATCATCCAGCTGACTGATGGCCTTAGACGGTCCTCCCTGCTTGGTAAGATCCAGATCATCGATATAGAGGCTCTTAGTATCCATCGCTGCCACCTTCACCGTCATCTGCTGTCCTTCATTGGCTCCGATGTGAAGCGCCATAGGACCGATATCGGTTACATCCAATGTAATACTATCCGTTGAACTCTCGTAACCTGCATCCAGCAGCATGCTCATTTCAAAGCCGTTGGAATCGGAGATTACGATCTTATTGCCCTTATAATGAACCGTCGCCTGGGGATGATCCTTGAACTGACTCGCGTCACTTCTGTCCAGGGTCACCTGAGCATTCGCTCCCTTTGGAATCTTCCCCGGAGTCGTACTCTTGTCATTTAATCCATTCATATCAATTCCCAACTCATCCGCAAGCTCTGCATTACTTACCTGGACATTTAAGGTTGCATCGCTTCCATAGTCCATGGAACGGTAGCTGATATTCGTATCCTTCTCACCCACGATTTCGGCATTTCCGATCTCGGCTCCCTTACGAAGGGTCTCATATACCTCTTCTCTTGTCATGCCTTTTTCCAAGGACACCTCATATCCGTTAAAGATCACACTACCGGAATTCTGAAGGGTATCCGGCAAAGTCTTCTGGGTGTCAAACGCCGCTCTTGTAGCAGCCGTTTCCACTTTGAACAGGTATTTACCATCCTCTACCTTTTCACTGGTCTGTACACGGGTCACATGCTCTGTATATACCCGGTTATCCAAAGAGCCGTCCAGCAGGGACTTCGTATTAAATTCTGTTGTGGATGCAATACGGTCTACTTCGCTCTTCAGATTCTCCACCTCTACCTGGATGGCCTCCTTATCGGAGAGGGAATTCAGATCGTTGGCGGCCTGTACGGAAAGCTCACGCATTCGCTGGATCATGGATGTGATCTCCTGCATGGCACCATCTGCCGTATCTATAACACTCATTCCGTCACTGGAGTTACGACTTGCCCTGTCCAGTCCCTGAATCTGTGTATTCATCTTATTGGAGATGGACAATCCGGAAGGATCATCCGATGCATGATTGATTCGAAAACCGGAAGACAGGCGCTCCATGGATCTCGAAAGTGCATCCTCATTACGAAGAAGCTGCTTATTGGAAATAATTGCTGAAATATTATTGTTTATCTTCATGAATCTACCTCGATGAATTATGTGTACTTACTCTGACACTTCCTATATCGGCCAGCCTTCCTCTTTTCCTTAGAACATCTCCGAAAGGCTCTCGATAAATCCCTTTGCCACCCCGTATAAAGTCTTCGTCTGCACCGGACTGGTCTTATCTTCTGTCACTTCAAAATCAGCCACAGCATCACGGAAGATGGAGTTGATCTCTGTTCGTCCATCGTATTCTGCCAGAAGGGATACGCTCCCTCCTCCCAGTTCCTCCTGTATCCTTCCTGCAATCTGTGGAAGCTGTTCACTGAAGGCCTGACGCATAGCAGCCTGGGACAATCGGATCCTTCCGATGATCCCTCCCTGAACATCTGTCTTAAACTGTGCTCTAAGCGCTCCTGTCTCTTCACTGTCAAAAGCAATGTCCACAAGACCCTTGTCCTCTTCCTTGCCTCTTACGATCTTAAGTGTAAGCTTCCCCAGTTTATCCGCTACCATAACAGGTACAGCGTAGGTCTCCTTTTTTTCTGCAAGTTCCTTCATGACCTGGATGGCCCGGACCGACTGTTGGATTCCTTTGATATCGATGCTTCCACTGGCCGCATCATCTGCAAGAGCCTTACGAAGTACATTCTCCGCCGTCTCTGCCAGCTTCTCCTGGGCCTTTGCCATTTCCTCCGGTGTCTTGCAGGCCTCACCGAAATCCTCCACCAGCTGATCAAAGGCGGTATCTAAGGTATCTGTCCCTGAGAACAGGCTCTCTTCCAGGCTGGCAAAGGTCTTTCTTCCTTCACTTCCAAAGAGTCCTGTAAAAAAGTTCCTGTGCTGGCGCAGCATCTGATGGACCGCTTCTAAATTTGCCGGAGAGGGAGCGACCCCTGCATCCTCTAATATCTGAGCTGACGCCTCTGTGGCCTCCTCAATGGTCCGCCGGATCTGTTCCGTATTCTCTTTTGCAAGAGCAGCCTCTATCTCCTGATCACCCTCTGCCTCCTCCAGCGCTGTTGCCAGCTGATCCGGTGTCATGGCAAGATAGGCCTCTTCCCCTCCGATTTCGGAGAGTTTGGCCGGTGTAACCACATCTTTTGCATCTCGCATCCGCCCGGTCTCGAAGGCCTTAATGGCCTGCTGCATAATCGTCAGACCCTCTTCACCGATTGACACAGCTCCTTTTTCATCGCTGATCTCATATTCTCTTCCCTCATGACGTGCCGTTTTCACTGCTGTCATAAGGTTTGTCATGGTTAGATCCGCTCCCTGATACAGAAGGGCTCCAATGGCAGCTCCATCGGTGCGGTCTACCTGATACATCAGGCGGTACAGGCCAATGTAGCTTTCCCTTTCCTCTGACGTAATAGAATGAGTCTGTTCCGCCTTCCAGAGAAATTCTGCAAAATCCTCCGCATCCTTCTGGGAATCTCCCCGGTTCTTCTCCTGTGAGGTATCTCCCTTCTGATCAGCGCTCTGAACACTATGGCTTTCTTCTGTAATCTGCCGGATTTTCTGCTCTAATTCCTTCATGGACAGTTCTAAGGGATTCTCCCCCTTTTTGATCATATCCATGACCACAGCCGGTGTCATTCCCTTAAAGACTCTTGCCACCTGCTCATCCGCAGCCTTTACCATAGCTATGGATTCTTCTGTTATCTCTCTACTGTTATATCCAAGGATCCTTACAGCCCGCTCATTTGCCTCATTCACCTCAAGTCCCAGATCCTTAATAATATCGTCTACATTGCCAAAGGCCTTCTGAATGGAATCTCCAAGATCCTTCCTGACCTCGGTTCCCATGGTTTCATACCGCTCCCCGGCCTTTGCATACTTTGCTGCCAACTTCTGTCCATCTTCTGCCAGTTTCCCCACTGCAATCTGGGAAAACTGTTCAATGCTCCTGTAGGATGCAATAAGAGCTGCCGGAGCACGTTGCAGATCTGTCATCCTCTGCTCTGTCTTCTCAAACAGTTCCGTCCCCACCTTATCCTCACCAAAGAGAGTGATCCGTTCCTCTTCTTCTTTGGCCTTAAGACCTTCCACCAGATCGGACAGTGGGGTAGTGTCGATCTCCATACCCTGACGGATCAGTTTGAAGTTGGCTTCCGTTGTCATCATCAGCCGGATCTCTTCTAACTGTCTTCTGGCTGTAATATTCTCCGGTGGCCGGTTGGTCTGTTTTTCCTGATTCAGTGCCTGCCTCAAATCCTGGATGGTGATCTGACCATCCTTCGATAGGGCAGCAGCAAGGTCTGCGGTCTCATCCGTGCTTTGTGCGATCACATCCATAGATTCTCTGGCCTGATCCATCATGGATCTTCCAGGAAGCAGCATGGCATCGGAAGGGGACTGTCCTTCTTTTACCGCATCTACAATGGACAAGATCACATCCTCTGTCTCGGTCCGAAGCAGGGTATCTTTCATGGATGCAAGTTCCTTTAGATTCTCTTCTGTCAGTGGAAGAGACTGATCCAATAGCCACTTTGCATTCTGTAGCTGTTTCTCATCTACTACAAACCCTGCATTCTCAATGGTCTCTTCGATCTGGGGTAAAAGAGCTGCAAAATCCTCCTCCGAGATTCCAGCTTCCTTAGCAACCACCCCTCCTGCAAAAACCGCTGTAAACACCTGATCCGCCGTCGGTTCCATTTCGTTGGCAATAAGATAACGGATCGCCTCCTGGGGCAATTCCCGTGGCAACTGTTCGGCCTTCTCCAGAACTGTTTCAGCGGATTCGATCATTTCCTTCTCCGCCGGCAGACCTTCTTCCTTTAATTTCTGTTCTACCCCGGCAGCCTCTGCCGCGCTTCCTGTCATAGCCTCCACCGTATCGGACTTAATGCCTCCGGTTATGGATACATCCACCCCGGCCTTTGCCAGCTGCATCCGGATCTTATCTGCAATGGTGACAAATTCCTTGGGATCCTTATGCCTTGGATCAAATCCTTCCTCCTGCATCCTGGCATAGCCCTCCTTAGAAAGGCTCTGGGCTGCCATCAGCATCTCGGTCTTTTCCATCCGTGCATCCAATCCGCTCTTTGTCTGCTTCTCATAGGCCTGGGCCGCTGTCCTGCGAAGGGCCTTCTTATCATAGGTCTGGTCTCCCCTAACCTGATAACCCTTCTCATAACGGGCTCCCTTTGTCGCTGATAAGTTCTTCGAATCCACAGACCAGTCCTTCCGATCTGCCAGATCTTTGGCCATATTAGCCAGTTTGCCCTTTTCCTTCAGCTTACCTGCCGTATCCTTTAGCATTAAATCCTTTATATCCATCCGGAAAACCTCTCAGTCCTCTTTTACAAGATCTTCTTAACATTCATTGAATATTTCGGCCATCTTCCTCTGCAATTGAAGTCCAAAGTCAAAAATAGTAACATATTGGTGACACATTTGATACAACAGGAGACTGTATGAAGCATTCCATTGCAAAATATATTTCAAAGCGAGATCTTGCTTTGATCCTTGTTCTCTTGTCCCTATCTCTGATCTTCCTTGCCGGCTTTCACTTTCTGCACAAAAAGGAGGGTGGAGTAGTAGTGGTCACAGTGGACGGAAAAACTTTTGGAACCTTCCCCCTAGATCAGGATCAGGTGATCCCCATCAAAAACAGGAAGGGTGTCGTTTCCAATAAACTGACCATCAAAAACGGAGAGGCCTATATGTCCCATGCCGACTGCCCGGATAAGCTGTGTATGCACCAGGGGAGAATCTCTTCCGACGGACAGTCTATCGTATGCCTTCCCAACCGGATCGTATGCACAGTTCACTCGAATTCTAAAAATGAAATGGATGGAATGAGTCAATGAAAAACAATACCTGTAAACCACAAATACATCTTGCGTCTCTGGGTGTCTTTCTTGCCCTTGCCTTGATCTTTTCCTACGTGGAATCTCTGATTCCCTTTTACTTTGGGGTTCCTGGGATGAAATTGGGACTTACCAATGCTGTGGTTGTGATCCTGCTTTATCTCTACAACCCGGGGGATGCGCTTCTGGTTTCTGTCCTTCGTATTGTCCTTGCCGGATTTATGTTTGGAAATGCCTTTAGTATTCTTTATTCCCTGGCCGGAGGACTTTTGTCTTTTTTCATCATGCTGATTCTGATAAAGACAAAAATATGCAAAATGATAGCCGTCAGCGTTGCTGGCGGCCTCTCTCATAACCTGGGACAGCTCCTCCTGGCTACTGTCCTGGTCAAGAACTATAATATTTTATTCTACCTGCCGATCCTTATGGTTGCAGGAATCGTAACCGGACTTCTCATCGGTATCATCTCCTCTGCCATCCATGCCAGGATTTCTCCCCTTATGGGGCCATCCTAGTACAGGATCTACAGATCTCTCCGGCCCTCTAAGGCACGAAGCAGAGTCACTTCATCAATATATTCCAGATCGCCACCTACCGGAACACCACTGGCGATTCGGGTGACCTTAATATCTCCGATGGGCTTAATAAGACGACTGATATACATGGCCGTTGTCTCTCCCTCAAGAGAGGAGTTGGTGGCAATGATCACTTCCTTCACCTCTCCGTCAGAAAGCCTCTCGATCAGTTCCTTTAGACGAATATCCGAAGGTCCGATGCCCTGCATGGGTGAAATAGCTCCATGAAGGACATGATACAATCCCTTGTATTCTCCCGTCTTCTCATAGGCTGCCAGATCTCTGGTATCCTCCACCACCATAATGGTACTACGGTCTCTCTTGGAACTTGCACAGATGGGACACACATCCTGGTCTGTGAGATTAAAACAGACCTTACAATAACGCACATTCTTCCGCGCGCTTACAATGGTGTCCGCCAACTGTTCCACCTCCGCCTGTGGCATTCCAAGGATGTGAAATGCCAGCCTCTGGGCACTTTTCTCACCAATGCCAGGCAGGGAAGACAGTCCGGCGATCAAACGGCTGATCTCTTTGCTATAATAATCCATTAAAATGGTAATCCTCCGCCAAGGCCACCGGTAAGCTTGGACATGTTGGCCTGACTCATCTCATCGATCTGACCAAGGGCATCATTGGTTGCCACCATAATCATTTCCTCTAACATCTCCATATCATCTGTATCCACTGCCTCCGGATCGATCTTAACCTTCGTTACCGTTTTCTTACCGGATACTGTAACTTCAACAGCTCCGCCGCCTGCGGTTGCTGTCACTTCCTTTGCCTCTAATTCCTTCTGGCTCTCCTCCATCTGACGCTGCATTCTCTGCGCCTGCTTCATCAGATTGTTCATGTTACCAGGCATTCCGCCCGGGAATCCACCTCTTCTTGCCATTGTGTTACTCCTCCTGATTGTCTTCTATTTCTACTTCAAAACCAAATTGTTGGAAAAAATCTTCTCTTGCATCACCGTATGCCTGTCGGCCCGGTACATTTGTGGTGTTCAGGATCAGTTCGTAGGCCACTTCAGCGCCTACACCATCCAGCAACATCTGCCGAAGCAGTGCCTGATTCGCCGACCCATTGACCATATTATATGATAACTCATTATCAAAGACCACCCATAATGTCTGTCCATCCTCACTGGGGCGGACGTTCACCTGGCTTCCGGACAGATAGGTCTGCAGGGCCTTATCCTCCAGCCGGGCTACCATGGAATCAAAATTACCTACCGCCCGTCCGATATCCTCCGGTGTTGCCTTAGGCATGGGCGGTTTCTCGATAACAGGAGTGGAAGAGGGCTGCTGTGATCCTGCTCTCTGGACTAGACTTGCCAGCATCTCCGGTGTTATAGCGGCTGCCTCTTCCTGCCTTCTCTCCAGATCCTCCATCCGTTCAATCATCGCGCCATTGTCTTCATCCATCTGGGGATGACACAGACGGATCAGAGCAACCTCCAATAAGACCCGTTTTTCCATGGACATACGAATCTGATTGGAGAGTTCGGAGAGGATACGGATATACCGCATAAGGATCACCGTATCTGTCTTCTTGCTTTCCTCTAAGAGCAGTGCCTTATTTTCACTTGTCATATCCAGGGATCTTAGCATGGTCTCATCCGTACTTACCAGAAGCATATTTCTTAAATACCAGGTGAAATCCGTTACAAACTGCGCCAGATCCCTTCCGGTATTTACCACATCCTCCACTACGGATAGAACGGTCTGAACCTCCCTGTCCTGGATCCCCCGCATCAATTTCGAGAACACCTGGGTATCCACTACCCCCAGTACCTTTAGTACATTGTCATAGGTCAGCTTCTGCCCAAGATAGAAGTTGATACACTGATCCAACAGACTTAAGGCATCACGCATGGATCCATCCCCGGCCCTTGCCACATAGTCAAGAGCTTCGTCCTCTGCCTCCACCTGCTCTGCTTCACACAGTTCTCTCAGTCGGGCCGCTATGGTCTCCACCTGAATCCTGTGAAAATCATACCGCTGGCATCGGGACAAAATCGTGACAGGGATCTTATGCAGCTCTGTTGTGGCAAGGATAAAAATCACATAGGAGGGTGGCTCCTCCAATGTCTTCAGGAATGCATTGAATGCAGCAGCAGAGAGCATATGCACCTCATCGATGATATATACCTTGTATTTCCCTACGGTAGGCGGGTATCCCACATCCTCGATGATGCTTCGTATGCTTTCCACACCGTTATTGGAAGCCGCATCCATTTCCACCACATTCAGAGAACTTCCGTCTCCGATGGCCTTACATACTTCACATTCACCGCAAGGACTGCCATCCTCTAAAGGATGCTGACAGTTTACAGCTCTCGCAAAGATCTTGGCAACCGTGGTCTTCCCTGTACCTCTTGTCCCTGTAAAAAGGTATGCGTGTCCGATACGATCCGCCGCAATTTCATTTTTCAGGGTCGTAACAATATGTTCCTGCCCTTTTACATCTGAAAATTCCTGTGGCCGGAACTTTCGGTACAAGGCCACATATGACATGGCTATCTTCCTCTCTTACTCTTAATCGCCAAAGCTGATCCCGATCCGCTTGGCTTCCTTGATCATCTTACAATCCGGATCTACGCCCTTTAATTTACCGGCTACTTCCTCCAGAGGTACCAGCTTGGTCTCTCCGTCAATCATAGCCACCATGTATCCGTACTTCTTATCCATAATGGCCTTTGCTGCTGCAGATCCAAGTCTGGTGCACAGTACACGGTCATAAGGGCAGGGAGATCCACCTCTTTGTGTATGTCCCGGAACTGTAACACGGGCTTCACTTCCCAGTTCCTTTGTGATCATTTCTGCGATCTTATAGGAAACAGAAGGGTAGGGCTCCTTCGCCAGCTTTTTCTTCAGTTCCTTCTTGGAAAGCTTTGCATCTTCCTTGGAAATGGCTCCCTCTGCCACAGCAAGAATAGTAAATCCCTTACCGGACTCCTGGCGCTTCCGGATGGCATTTAAGATCTTCTTATCGTCATAGGGGATCTCCGGCAGGAGGATAATATCCGCACCGGCTGCAACGCCAGCATACAAGGTCAGCCATCCCACCTTATGTCCCATGACCTCTACAATAAAGACACGGTTATGGGAAGCCGCTGTTGTATGGATACAGTCAATGGCTGCTGAAGCAACATTGACGGCAGAATAGAAACCAAAGGTTATGTCGGTTCCGTAAATATCGTTATCAATGGTCTTGGGAAGATGAATGACATTCAATCCCTCTTCCCGCAAAAGGTTGGCTGTCTTTTGGGTTCCGTTTCCCCCAAGGATCACAAGGCAATCCAGGTTGAGCTTATAGTAATTGCTCTTCATGGCCTCCACCTTATTCAATCCGTTCTCGTCCGGATCCCGCATATACTTAAAGGGCTGCCGGGAAGACCCCAGGATGGTTCCACCCTTTGTCAGGATCCCGGAAAAATCCGAGCTGGTCAAAAGTCTGTAATTTCCATAGATCAGGCCCTTGTATCCGTTTAAAAAACCATAGACCTCCAACTGCCGTACATTTTCCTCCAGACCCTTGACTACGCCTCGCATTGCTGCGTTTAAAGCCTGACAATCTCCGCCACTTGTTAGCATTCCGATTCTCATAGACAACCTCCTTTTATATCCGGTTTCCCCATTGCAATCTGTATTATTTACCGTATTGCAGTCTTACATCCTCTGCTGTGATGGTATCCACAAGTTCCCACTGCCATTTATTGCGCAGTGTGATCTTCTTGCGGTAGAGCAGCAGTTGTGCCTGGCCGTTGCCTCCGGTCCAGATACTCTGTGTTCCCTTTCCGTCCGGCCGGTCATAGGTATTGACCACCATATCTGCCTTGTCACATTCGATCTTTAATGCTACCCGCGTCATCGGGGTCTCCTGATGGATCACCCAGCGGAATTTCTGTTTTGTTTCTTTTTTCTGTGTGCTGGTTCTGGTAAGAGTCCAGAACTTGGAGAAGTTGAATTCGTACTTTTCACCCTCTCTGTCGATTCCACCGATTAGTGTCTCGTCCATGGTCATTGGTCCGATCTTAACAGCTCCTCCTCCGAAAGCAAAGGCGGAGTTCTTCAGTTCTCCCTCCTCCTTGCTGGTCAGATGATTGCTTGCAAAAAAGCACCAGGGGGAGTTCAGTTCATGTCCCCAGACCTTATCCGCTACACCATAGGAGAGTTCCGGTGTCACATCATAAATCTCTCCATTCCAGGTCACGGTTCCTTCGAAGCAGGCCTTCATGCCCTCTGCATGCCAGTAGGCATCCACCATATTCGCCCCTCTGGCCGGTCCACTTGTGGTATATCCCAGATTAAAGGCCACCTCTTTGTTGATCTTTAGATCCCAGGTGAAACGACCGATGTCGGTATGCTCCTGTGGGTTCTCCTGCCGATGGGCCGCGCTTACCTCGATCTGTCCCATGGTTCTTGTCTCAGAGAGAAAACAGTCCTTCGCGCTGACAAGGATATCCAGTTCCTCTCCGATATTCACCTGATTCCAGGGAATATAGCGGGAGAGGGAGCTGCCTCTTTCTCCCATGATCAACGCTCTTATGGTAAGGTAAGAGGGCTTTTCTCCCTCCTGTGCAAAAACCACCTGATCGCCACCCAGCTCCGGATTATAGGCCACAAAGCCGATTCCAAATCCCCGTACCATTCCTGTCTGGCGACTGACACCGGAAAAACAGTGACGCCACATATCAAATCCCTCTTTTGCAAGAGATCCCTTCAGCATAAAAACATTCCGGGCAGGATCAGATTTATCAAATCCCCGGTCGCCACCGCCCAAGGGATTCTTGATCTCGATGCCCTCTATCATTTTTGGTAAATCCTTAAGTTCCATTCTGCACCTCGATTAGAAAGATTTGATCTCATCCTCTGTATCATCTGTACTTTCATCGATCTTCTTAATGGTCACATCATAACTGTAATCATCATTTACCTTAACCGACACCGTATCCCCTTCCTTTTTCCCCATAAGGGCCTTGCCAAGAGGGGATTCGATACTGATCTTACCCTTGAGAGAATTACTGCGGATGGAGGTTACGATCTTATAGGTCTCCTCCATATCATCCTCCGGAAAATATAAGGTTACGGTATTGTTCATTCCCACAACACCATCCGCCGATGCATCCGATACCATAATGGCATTCTTAAGCATATTCTCCAGATAACGGATCCGGCTCTCGTTGCGGTTCTTTGCCTTTTTTGCGGCATAGTACTCGAAGTTCTCCGACAGATCCCCATGGGATCTTGCCTCCTTTACCTCACCGATCAGCTCCGGCCGGATCTTCAGCTTACGTTCCTCGATCTCTGCTTTGATCTTATCCACATCAGACTGTGTCAGTCTCTCTCTCATAATAGCCTCTTACTTACAATATTTCTTCTCTACGTCTGTGATCATCTCAACACGCTCCTGGTGTCTTCCCCCCAGGGGTTTTGCATTCAGAAATGCATCCACAATGTCCTTGGCAAGCTCACTGCCCACGATCCTTGCCCCGAAGGCAATGATATTGGCATGATTATGCTCCCGGACCAGATGTGCTGTTGTCACATCGGAACATACAGCTGCACGGATCCCCGGTACCTTATTGGCTGCAAGAGAAATTCCCACACCTGTACCACAGATCAGAATACCAAGATCCGCTTCTCCGGCTGCCACTTTCTCCGCCAGACCTGCACCGATCTGAGGATAATGTACGGATTCTGATGTGTCTGTACCGTAATTGATGACCTCGTAGCCTTTTCCTTCAAGGTATTCCTTGATCTCAAACTTTAATTCTGTGCCTGCATGATCATTTCCGATGATTAACTTCATGACGTCTCCTTATCTATATGATATTTATTCCTGTCCGAACCGGTAAACGGTTCGGCTGTTGTACTCCTTGCCGGCCTCGATCACAGGCTGTGGGAAGGAAGGTACATTCAAAGCATTGGGATAGTACTGAGTCTCAAAGCAAATGCCACCTCTTCTGGGGTAGATCTTGCTTTCCTTACCAAGTTCCGTTCCACTGATATAATTTCCGGTATATAACTGCATTCCCGGAAGATCGGTATATACATGAGCGAACAGTTCCTCCCATGGATCTGTAAAAATGGCAGCCTCATATACGGCCTTACCATGATGATCATAGGAAGCCTCATGATATTCCTCTGTATTTTTTAACACATAATTATGATCATAACCACCGGCAAATTTCAGTAGATCATAATCTTCCTCGATTCGTCCTCCTACCACACGGAAGGTGGCAAAATCCATTGGTGTATCCTTGATCTCGACATAATCTCCATTTGGAATAGAATCAGCCCCCGCATAGGTCACCAGATCAGAGTGGATCATTACCTTATGGTCGAGAATATTGCCTTCTCCGGCACCCTTAAGATTAAAATAGCTGTGGTTCGTCGGATTAAATACCGTCTTCTCATCTGAAATCGCCTTATAATCGATGATCAGATCCTGACGGTCACCAATCCGATAGGTCACCTCGATATCCATATTGCCCGGAAATCCCATATCACCTGCCGGACTATGGATCCCAAAGGTCACACTGTCTTCTGCGGTCTGCCTGATATCCCAGATCCTCTTATGTAAAGGATCAAATCCGCTATGAAGGTTATTGACACCGCCGTCATTCTTATCCAGTTCATAGTGCTTTCCATCCAGGTCAAAGGCGGCTCCTCCGATCCGGTTGGCATGACGGCCCACGCTGCAACCGAAATTGGGGTCGTTATCAAAATACTGCTCCAGGTCCCGATAACCTAATACAATATCCCGCTCATCCTTCGAAGGCATTGTAACATGAAGTTCCAATAAATTGGCTCCGAAATTCATTATTTTTGCCCGAAGACCATTTTTCTTAATCTCTGTTACGATCACTTCTTCGCCCTTTGGTGTTTTTCCCCACACATTTTTCATAGTTTTACCCTTTCTTTCCCTTTTCTTATGCTCCAATGATAAAGTTCAACGGATTATACATATACAGTATATGCAAGAACTCGCTGGACTCGATCTGTTTCATCATGTACTGCCCCCACGGCACAACAGCAAAACAGGTTACAATGTCCATACAAATCCATACCATCATCAAAACAACTACAACGCCCCAGATTCCTCCAAGCCCTCTGGATATCCCTCCGATCACCGGCATTTCTGTTATGAAATGAGCAATCAATCGAAGGATCCTTGTAAGGATCAGTCCCAGCAGGAAGGCTGTCATCATGGCAAGTCCCCGTACAATCAGGGCTGCAATTGGCTTTGCTGTCTGGGAAGCGATGGTTGCATTGGCTGCACTAAGCTCCTTATCCTTCGCCGTCTCGATATTCTCGATTAGATTCAACGCTTCGTTGGCCTCTTCCTGTACTCCGTTGGCCACAGCCTTTTGCATAGCCTCCGGCAATTCGATTCCCATGGAAGAGAAAAAGTCTCCTGTGGAAGCAATATCCGAGAAGGATCTGCTTTCTATCTTTTTTGTCTTCGTATCATCTGTGTTCGTGGAAGTATCCTGGTTCTTCTTGTTGATCTCTTCGATCTTCTCATTTTCCTTGACCACCAGCCGATTTTTGATATGGCTTTCCACCGCCCGTTCTACTTTTTCGTAGACAGGACCTCTCATATAAGCCTTTTGTATCTGTGGAACCCCTACATACAACAGTCCCAGAATGATCACCCAGGAGAGCATTCCCACCAGCATTCCCAAAAGTCCCTTATAATATCCCACTGCAAATCCAAGAAACAGTGCAACGGCTACGCCGATCAATACATAATTCATGTCTTTCCTCTTTGTTTGTTACTGCAATCTGATCCGTTCACATTTACCTTCCCTGATCAGAAGGTATTCCTGCCTGCCATCCGTAGGCAAAAACGCTGCGATGGTATCAGAAAAATCGTAGGAGAACCGAGCTCCTCCCAGCTTATTATACACTCTCAGATTTTCTCCGTTTGTTATCAGGATCTCTCCATTTGTCAAAAACCGGCACTGGGTATAACTGATATCCAGTTTTTTCTTGTATTTCTCTTTGCCGGTCTCTGAAAAGACCTGTAAATACCTTGCTGTATTATCTTCGTTGTCTGTAATGATTCCAAAGGTCGTATCCCCTGTCATTACACTTTTGATCTCCGGTTTGACACTTACCGTCTCCACTTCCTTCGGTTCTGAGGAAGCATCAATCAGATGGATCTTATGGTTGCTATAGGCCACCAAAGCTCCATCTTCAAAGAATTCCACCTCCGGACACAGCCCGTCTTCATAGGAAAAGCTTCCTACCACATTATCCCTTTTTCCTTCTCCGGTCTCTGAGAAATCGTAGATATTCAAAGTAGAAGAGAGGGTTCCCTTACTAACAGAAGCCATGGTTACCGCCAGCCTTTTCCCGTCCTCTGACAGGGCAAGATCCAGGGGATATCCGGTCTTAGCCAGATGTACCTGTCCCTGGGCCAGCTGACTGCCGTTGGCCTTGTACACATTCAGATATCCTGTGTCTCCCTCCTGCATCATTGCGGCAACGGTCCCGTTCGCTGCAACGTCCGCCCGCACTATGGGCAGGTTGGTCCGGATCTCCCCTTCCTCCTTCTCCGGAGAAAGGATCTTCATGGTGGTTCCCTTTGTATCGTAGATCAGCATTCTCTGCTTTGCAATACGAACCCTGGGACTTTGCATATCATAGGCCTCATTCCATACGGCCTCTCCCTTACTGTCCATGTAGGAGGCTCCATCCTGAGAGTAGGTGACCAATCCTCCGTTAAACTCGCTGTAATTTAGAGTGGATGCGCTACTGACTGTGAAGTGATCCACCACATCATAGGAATCAAACTGCCCGTATCGGTTCAACAGATTTGCAAAAAATATCACCAGTAAAGCTGCAGGAATCAAAAGGAGCCACAGCAGATATATAAGGCGATGTTTCCTTTTGTCTTTTTTATCTTCTGTTAGCTCCTGATCTTGCATATTCTACCCTGTTTCATTAATAATCATATGTAAATACTGCAACTCCGTATGGGGAGAGTGGATATGCCACTGAGTATTCTCTTCCGTCACATTCCTGTTGCTGTGGCAGATAGGTCTTCTTTTTCTTGGTCTGTGTTCCGCCGTAGACTTTCTCATCACTGGAAAGTACCAGCGTCAGCTTCTTATTGTTCGCTACGCCTACCCGGTAATCTTCGTATGCCATTGGTGTGAAATTGCATACAAAGATCAGATTTTTCTTACCGTTCTTTGACTTCCGAAGGAAACTAAAGATTCCCCGGTAACTGTCGTTGGCGTTGATCCACTCAAATCCATTCCAGTTAATATCCTGTTCATACATGGAAGGATATTTCTTATAGATATGGAGCAGTGCCTTCATCCATTCCTGAATGGCCCGATGCTTTGGATCATCCAGCAGATACCAGTCCAGTTCTCTTTCCTCGCTCCACTCCCGGATCTGGGCAAATTCCTGTCCCATAAACAGAAGTTTCTTACCCGGATGCCCCATCATAAAGGCGTATCCGGCCATCAGATTCCGGAATTTATCAATTCCAAGCCCCGGCATCTTCTCGATCATGGAACACTTCAAATGTACCACTTCATCATGGGACAATACCAGGATATACTTCTCAAATTCATTGTAACTCATGGCGAAGGTCATCTTGTTATGATTGTCCTTGCGGAAGTAGGGATCCAGCTTCATATAATCCAGGAAATCATGCATCCATCCCATGTTCCACTTGTAGGAGAAGTTCAGTCCCCCTTCTTCCACACCGCCGGTTACCTTCGGCCATGCGGTGGATTCCTCTGCGATCATCAAAACGCCCTTATAACGCCCTGTGATAAGAGAATTGATGTGTTTGAAAAACTCAATGGCCTCCAGATTTTCATTCCCACCGTATTTATTGGCTACCCACTGACCGTCGCTTTTACCATAGTCCAGATAGAGCATGGATGCCACTGCATCCACCCGCAATCCGTCGATATGGTAGGTTTCGATCCAGTTAATGGCAGAACCAATAAGGAAGTTCTTGACCTCGTTCTTACCATAATCAAAAATCTTCGTTCCCCAATCCGGATGTTCTCCCTTCTTCGGATCTGCGTATTCAAAAAGAGGAGAACCGTCAAAGTCTGCCAGTCCATGGGCGTCCTTTGGGAAGTGAGCCGGTACCCAGTCCAGGATTACACCGATCCCCTTCTTATGAAGGGTATTGATCAGATACATAAAATCCTTCGGTTTCCCGTAGCGAGAAGTGGGAGCGTAGTAGCCTGTTACCTGATAGCCCCAGGATCCGTCAAAGGGATACTCTGAAATACCCATAAGCTCCACGTGGGTATAACCCATTTCGCTCACATAGTCCGCCAATGCATCAGCAAACTGCGCATAGGTATAAAAGCCCTCGTCCTCTCGTCCCGGATGGCGCTTCCAGGAACCCGGATGCACCTCATAGATGGACATTGGCTTCTCGTAGAAAGGCGTCGCGCTTTGACGCTTTTTCATCCAATTTTGATCCGTCCACTTGTAGCCTTCCACATTGGCCAGCTTTGATGCTGTACCGGGACGCAGCTCGGCGCTATTGGCAAAGGGATCTGCCTTATACAGCTTCCTTCCGTTCGTTGTCACGATCAGGAACTTGTACATCTGACCTTCCTTAGCTCCCGGCACAAAGGTCTCATAAATGCCGTTCTCCTCCGGAGACACCCTCCTCATGGGATTCGCCCCCTCATCCCATCCGTTGAATTCTCCAATGACATACACGCCGGCTGCGTGTGGCGCCCACACGTCGAAGATCCAGCCTTCTTTCCCGTCCTCTGTTGCCGGATGGGCTCCCAACTTGCGATAAATCTCGTAATGGGTTCCCTGCCCAAACAGATACGCGTCCAATTCCGTAAAATAATTCATACTATAACCCCTTTCAAGCCTATTCTAGGATGTCCTTTTCCTGAAGTATCGGTCTACCGTCTTCATCCGTCAGCTTTGCTGCAAAATGTCCAAAGATACCTTTGCTACGGCGTTCCAGCTTCTGTATTCCCCGATCGATGATGGCCTTTACCTCATGGAGACTGATCGGCTCCTCACCCCTTTGCAGGATACCGATCCTGTCATACAAACCAAGAATCGCCATATCATCCATGGAATATCCCATATCCAGCACATATACTTTACCGAAGGTCACCAGTTCATCAATGGTCATAACCGGAATATTAATGTGCTCGGTAAACAGATTAAACAACTGCGGTGACAAGGACTTCAGCCGTTCCAGACCGATCTTTGTGTCCTCTAAAATAAACAGTGTTCCTGCTGTATCATTCTCAATGAGAAGTGCCAGGGAGACTGCCGTTTCCCTGTTGATGGCTCCTGCCTCTTCGATCATCAGACTTCCGCCTGCCACCTTAGCAAGCAGCGCCTGCAGATCCTTGCCGTTCAGCTTCTCTCCGGAGATTCTTCCGGCTGAACCCTTAAGTCTGCCTGTCTCCTTCTGAAGGATACGGATCAGCTTAGAGGCCAATGCCGTCTTACCGGTTCCATTGCTTCCGGATACTGTCAGGTTCCCGATGCTTACATGCTCCGGATCTGCCAGACGGGTGCGAATACCGCTTAAAGCTCTACAGATCTGCTTCTCCATTCCATCCACAGAAGTAAAGTAGCTTAAAACATCCTTCTCATCATCTGTCAGCTTCACCTGAGGCACTTCATCATTGATCACATCTTCAATGGCACCGGAAAGATTCATGACCTGGGTATCAGAAAGACCTGCAGCAGCAGGAGCTTCCTTGATAGCCTTCATTATATCGGTTCCGGATGGCATTACCTTCGTGATCTGATCGATGGGATTCGGATCCTTTCCCTTCGCTTCTCTTGCCTTTTCTTCTTCTGCCTCCACTGTTAACTCATCGATCTGCTCCTGAAGCATCTTATTCACATCCGCCATGATATCTTCCGGCTTCTTCCCCTCCGTTTCCGAAGGTTCCTCTCCGGGATCCTTTCCTAGGCGGCTCGCCTCCTGGGCAATCTTTGCAAATGGATTCTCTTCGTCATCAGCTGTATCTTCAGCCCGCTCTCCGGAGAGCTTCGGCGGTTCCCAGGTCTTCAGATCCTTGTCTTCTTCCATTCTGGTAACCGTTGCTCCGGCCTGACGAATGGCCTTCTTCAAAGCATCTGCTGCAGGAAGTACCGGGATCTTAAGCCCCACTTCTTCCTCTTCCTTTTCCTCATCTTCCTCTGTATTCGTATGAATCTTTGGAATCTCAAAGGTCTTTTCGTTTGTATCTGTATCTATATCTTTATCCGGATCAGCAGCCGTTTCTTCGGTCTCACCGGTGGCGATTCTTGTATGTTCCGAATCCTCTGCTTCCATCTTCTCCGCTACCGGATCCTCTTTCTGGTGAGCCTGGGCTAAGATCTCATAGGCCCGGTTCTCATCCTCTCCTCTGGACAGATACTCCTGACGAAGCAACTCTTCCGGTGATACACCGGCATCCAGCTGTGGAGCCGCCTCTACCAGACGATCCATGATCTGTTCCGCCTCTCTTAAAGCCTTTGCCTTGGCCTCTTCCAGCTTCCGGGCTCTGGCCTCTTCCAGGGCAGCCTCTGCGGCCCGGCGGGTGCGCTCCCAGTCCTCCATGACATCTTCAATGGTCATTTGACCCTGGATCTGTTCCTCCATGGTACTGGTGGGAAGATTCATAGACATCTGGCCGTCATATTCCTCAGCAAGATACTGCTGAAAAGAATCCTGTATGGTGGGAACCGGTTCTTTTTCTTCCTGCTGTGCCTCTTCCTCCGGCTTACCAGCACTAAGATAAGGAATATCTCCAATCAGATCCTTAATGGCATCCATGTTTTCAGATACCTCTCCGGTCTCGGTCGCCTGCATGATCTCTTCAATATTCTTCTTGATCTCAGCCTGAAGGTTCACCGTATTAAAACGCTCCGGCTTTGTTTCAACTTTGGGAATGGTAATGGGGTGGGAGAGGAGATCAGCAGAAGCTGTATCCATCTGCTGCGTCTCCCCGCTTCCATCCTTGCGGCGCTGGAAGCGGCGGTATTTGTCCTCCTGTGCCTGATTCAGCGGCGTATAGAGCATCTTCATCTCCAGCGCCTTCTCCACATAGGGACCTTCTCCAAACCAGAGAACGATCTCATCACACAGATCAATACATTTCTCCACCTGCGCCGAACTGCGGTAGAGACAGGCCAGTTCAAATGCCCACTTCTCGATAAAGTCGTGCTGCTTCAATTCTTCAAGGATCGCGATAAGCCCCTTGATATCACTTCCTTTGGCCTTGGCGATATTATATCGAATGATATATTTGAGACTGTCATGGGGCGCAATTTCCACAAATTCTTCGTAGTACTCATCGGCCTCATCCAGCTCACCCATTCTCACCGAAAGCAGGGCAAGGCGATAGATGATCATCCTTCCGATGGGAGAACGCTCGTGAGCCATTTCCAGAATCTCTCTGGCCTTCTGTGTCTCACCGGCTTCCTCATAAATCTCACTTGCTCTTAATAATACATTTACATTACGGATCTTGCGATAGTTTAAGGTATCCAAAAGTTCTACCGCTTCCTGATTGTCCCCTGAGCGAACCAGCGTTTCGATCTGGTCCAGTTTGATCTTATATTCTGTCTTCTCCAAAGCGCACCTCGAAAAATGTTAAAGTCTCCCAAAATACATATAATTTAGTGTATCATAGCGCTGTTTCCCTGTCAAAAAACTCCGCTCCCCGGACCCGGAATCTACCGGTCGGAGAGCGGAGTTTTTATCTTTTCATAGTGTCATCGGATTCCTGATCCGACGGATCGGTTTTTGTCTTTTCCCCGGTGGGGATCATATTCCGGAAGATCTTGTAAAGAATGCCTCCGGCCTTTGAACCTTCCGGCTTTTCTTCCTTCTCCACGATCTTTCTGGTCTTTTCATCCACGTGATCTAACTTATGATAACGCATGGTGCCAAGGGGAAGACCCCGTCTTTTCACCAGATGATTCGTAAGCCTTCCTACGATATAGACAAGAAGGGCCATGGTGGGAACTCCTAGAAGCATTCCCACGATTCCAAACATTCCACCTCCTGCTACGATGGCAACCAGTACCAGGAAGGGGGAGATTCCGGTCGAATCTCCCAGGATCTTCGGTCCGATCAGGTTACCGTCGATCTGTTGCAATACCAGTACAAAAAGCAGAAAATATATTCCCTGCATGGGCTCGTTGACAAAGATCAGTGTCACCGTAGGAACCGCTCCGATATAAGGTCCGAATACCGGAATCACATTGGTGACACCGATAATGGCAGAGCAAACCAGTGCATAGGGAAAGCCAAACAAAAGCATGGCAAAATAACAGAGAATTCCGATAATGATGGAATCTATGATCTTGCCGATGATAAATCCATAAAAGATCTCATTGGCTTTCCGGACAGTACACATCACTTCGTTGGCCGCCTTCAAAGGGAAGATGGCATAGATCAGTTTCTTAAAGACCGCCTTCAGCTTCTCCTTGCTTCCAAGAGAATAAACAGCCACAAAGACACCGATCACCAGATTTACAAAGAAATGCCCCACATTCACTCCCCAGGAAGTAAGCAGGGACACCAGCTGGTTATTGCTTTCCACATTCAGGTATCGTCTTACCATTTCGATACCTTTGTCGATGGCCTTATCGATGTTTTTCGACTGTCTGGCCCCTGCCAGCTGCTCTTTGAAGCGGTAACCGGTGATCTCATCCACCCAGTCCAGTACGCCGCCAACCTTCGCATGTATATTCCGGATCAGTTCGTTGATGGTTTTAATGAACTGAGGGATCACCATACTCAAAAACGCCACAACCATCACTATGAGGATTGCAACCGCCAGAATGGACGCTATGGTCCTGGTTGCCTTTTTCATCTTCGGTCCAAACTGATATCCGGTCTTTTCCCGGATATACCGGCTGACCCTTCCCGCCTGTTGTTCAATGAACTTCATAATGGGGTTCATCAGATACGCCATTGCAAATCCCATTAAGATTGGCTGCAGGACCTGATTGATGGTATCAAGGGCAATGGCAAGCCCCTTATAGCGCGCCACACAAAAGTAGAAGACTATGATCACCATTGCCGCTAACACAGCAGAAACAGCGATCACATGATATCTTGCCACCTCTTCCTTTGGAAGATAGTCCGCCGGATGTTTTCTTGTTTTTCGTTCTTCCGACATGGTAATCCCCGATTTCTAGTATTACTTATTACGATAGAAGTTGATCAGACATCCATCCTCAATAATCTGTCTCTCATCATCTGTCAGCTCATCCATGGTAAGTTCGAACTCTACCAGTTCTCCATCCCTGATCACATAGGCCTGGAACTTCGTCTTTTTATCGGCGATGGCCTTTGCGATCTCAGGAAGGAACAAATAATCCCCATTCTTAAAAGGAAGATCTCCGGCGGGAATGATAAAGGGAAGCATACCCCAGTTGATCAGGTTACTTCTATAACGCTTGGTTGCATATTCATTGGCGATATTTGCCCAGCCACCAAGCACCTTCTGACAGCTTGCTGCCTGCTCACGGGCAGATCCGTCTCCCGGCTTGACTGCAAAAATCGTAGAACCTACCCCCAGATTATGGCGATCCACATCCGGATACCTGGTATGGATCACATCCAATACCGGCTTGATCTCCGGAAGGCCTTCCTTCGGACACTGATCATTCTCAATGGCCTTCTGTGCCTTCTGAACCTCCTTGGCACGTCCCACGTATGCCGGATCCTTACGGGAAAGGGCAAACTCAGCCAGAGCCAGAGGGTTGGAACGATAGGATGAAGTCTCACCGGAAGGGATCAGCTCATCCGTTGTTGTAACCGGATCATGGATCTCAGAAACCACCTTCAGAATCATGTTCTCTGGAAGAGCACTCATAGCCGGCCAATCCTTGATATTCGGTCCGAACTTCACTTCCTGATTCGGATCTGCCACGCCCTTGCTGTCAAACACACGGTTCTTATAGATCTCACCGTCAAAGAAATACTTTGGCTTAGTGTAAGCAACATCCAGCTCATCAGCACCTGTAAGGAATCCCTTATTAGCAGCAGTAGCAGCGATAGAGCGGGCATCCATAAGTGCAACCGATGCGATCTGACCATTCTGAAGCTTACTTCCTTCACGGTTCGGGAAGTTACGGGTAGAGTGGCGGATGGAGAATCCATTGTTACCCGGAGTATCACCTGCACCAAAGCATGGTCCACAGAATGCAGTCTTTACAATTGCTCCGGTAGCCATCAGATCCGCAACCGCTCCGTTCTTAACCAGTTCCATATAGATCGGTGTGGAAGCAGGGTAGACGCTTAAGGTAAAATCATCTGCTCCAATGGAAGCTCCCCGCAGGATATCTGCCGCATCACAGATGTTCTCAAATCCACCACCGGCACAACCTGCGATGATTCCCTGATCCACATAGAGCTGTCCGTTACGCACCTTATCCTTCAGGGTGAAGTCCACCTGTCCGTCCAGGGATACCTTTGCCCGCTTTTCAACGTCATCTAAAATATCCATCAGGTTATGCTTTAACTCGTCAATGGTATATACGTTACTTGGATGGAACGGCATAGCAATCATCGGACGGATGGTAGACAGATCGATCTCGATGCATCCGTCATAATATGCTACATCCTCAGGCTGCATAGGAGCATAGTCATCCTTACGGCCGTGGATCTCATAGAATTCCTCTACCTTATCATCACACTGCCAGATGGAAGACAGGCAGGTGGTCTCTGTTGTCATAACATCCACACCGATTCGGAAATCTACAGAAAGGTTTGCGATTCCAGGTCCTACGAACTCCATGACCTTATTCTTAACATAGCCCTTAGCAAAAACTTCGCCGATGATGGCAAGGGCAATATCCTGAGGTCCGACTCCCTTATTGGGCTTACCTGTCATATAAACTGCGATCACACCAGGCATATTGATGTCATAGGTCTTGCCTAACAGCTGCTTAACCAGCTCAGGTCCGCCTTCCCCCATTGCCATGGTTCCAAGAGCACCATAACGGGTATGAGAGTCAGATCCAAGGATCATCTTGCCGCCTCCGGCAAGCATCTCACGGGCAAACTGGTGAATGACTGCCTGATGAGGTGGTACATACATTCCACCATAACGCTTGGCACAGGAAAGTCCAAACATATGGTCATCCTCATTGATGGTTCCACCTACAGCACAAAGGCTGTTATGACAGTTTGTAAGCACATAGGGAATCGGGAACTTCTCAAGTCCTGATGCACGTGCTGTCTGAATGATTCCAACATAAGTAATATCATGGCTTGTCAGCTTATCAAATTTGATCTGCAACTTATCCATGCTTCCTGAAGTGTTGTGGGCTTTCAGGATACTATATGCCATGGTTCCTTCTGCGGCAGCCTTCTTGTCCACCTGCTTACCAAGCTGTGCGAGAGCAGCTGTTGCCTGTGCATCATCCGGCACCAGCTGATTGCCGTTTACCAGATACACGCCTGTGTCGTAGAGCTTCATAATTTTTCCTCCAGTCTCTATCTTCCTTCTTTTCTCTTTCCGGTGCTAAGCACCTATATGATCGGGCAAAACCCGTTCATCCCAAATTCATGACGGATCATTTCTTACGGAAAAAGGAGAACAGGCCGCCCCCGTCCTTTGTTTCTTCTTCCGCCTCTCCGTCCTTCCATGCAAAGTAGTCTGCATCCAGATCCGCTGACAGTTTCGGATCCATGGGAGCTTCCATGCCTTCCTCAGCCATAGTGGCCGCTAAGATTGCATCCGTAGAGGGCATCACATCCTCCTCTTTCTCCTCATCGCCATCCACCGTGACACCTTCCGGAATCGCGGTTTCCGTCTGCGAAAAATATGCCGGATTCACATGAATCTCCGGTTTCACATCCTTATAGGATGGTGTATCTGCCTCTACAGTGAATTCCCCGGTAAGCTTTTCTTTTTCAATGCGCTTATTCTCCTCATAGATCAATTTCAGATACTTCTCCGTATCATCCAGATCCTGAAGCTGCCCCTTCAATTCATACTGATTATCCTTGATGGTATTCAGCTCGTTGCGCATATCCTCCTGGATCCTTGCAGAGATACGCTCCATATCACTTTGGGCACGCTTGACGATCTCCTGTATTCTGGTCAGTGCCTGATCGGAATACATAACAGAAGCAGCATAGATATCCTGGGCCTGCTTTCTTGCATTTTCTTTCTGCAGATCAGCTCTTGCTCTCTGGGACCTGTCTGCCCGGTCACGGCTGGCCGCCGTCAGTTCACTTTCATCCAGCATTTCGTACAGACACTGGGCCAGTTCTTTGAGAATATCCTGAACCGCGCCCTTGTCCACCACGACCTTTTTATGACTTCCCGGTGCATATTCCGCATTTGCCAGCATTACATGCATTTTTCGCAGGGCATCTTCTGTCCGGCCTTGTGCACTCATGTTCCTCTCCTTATCGCTCTTATTTCAGTTCATCCGATGAAAAAGGTGAAAGCACCCTTCCAAGTATTCCATGGATCTGGGCAATCAGCACTCCGTAATTTGTAACCGGAACACCCTGTCTTCTTGCCTCATCAATCCTGTACCGCATCTCTCTCTTCGGCAGTGTGCAGCCTCCGCAATGCACCACCAGTTTATACTCGCTAAGATCATCCGGATATTCCCCGCCACTTGTAAATGTAAATTCAAAGTCCTTGCCGGTGTAGCTTCGAATCCAGTTGGGAAGCTTCTCTGTTCCAATGTCTCCACACTGTCTGTGATGGGTACATCCTTCACAAACCAGAATCTTATCCCCATCCTCTAAGGAATCCAACTTCCTTGCACCGGATACCTGTGTCCTCAGATCTCCCTTATACCGACTCATCAGAATCGAAAAAGAGGTAAGAGGTATCCGCTTCGGAAGCATCTCCGAAACAGCACCAAAGGCCTGGGAATCCGTTACCACAAGGGTAGGATCCTTCTTCATGGAGTGGAGCAGCAGTGGAAGCTCCTGGGGCTGAACCACAGACACCATAATCCCGTCATCGATGGCATCACGAATCACCTGCTGTTCCGGCAGAATCAACCTGCCCTTGGGTGCCGCCGCATCGATGGGGATCACCACTACCATATGATCCCCATGGGTCATAAGATCCGCCACAAGCCGTCTCTTATCCTCCGTTCTCTCCGCCATCTGGGCGATCCGGATCCGAAGGAAGTTTGCACTGATCACAGCGTCCTTATGGGCGCTCATGGCAAAAAGCTCATCCTCCGTAAGGGCAAGTCCATTCTCCATTCCCGAATCATCAGCAGAAAGCTGACGCCCCACCTCCATTAGGTGTTCATGAACCGCCTCAGAGTAAGGCTGATCCTCACTGGCATCAAACAGGGTCAAATCTTCATCTGTATCTTCTAAAAGATCCACCTTGTTCAAAATGACCAGGAAAGGAATCTTACGTTCTTTGATATGAAGAAGTGTCTCCTTATCGGATTCTCTTGGCTCCTCCCCGGCTGGGAGTACATATAAAGCCACGTCCACCTTGCGAAGGACCTCCTCCATCTTTTTCATTCTCTCTTCCCCCAGTTCACTGTCATCATCCAGTCCCGGGGTATCGATAAAGGTAACCGGTCCGATAGGAAGAAGCTCCATTGACTTACGGACAGGATCCGTTGTTGTTCCCTTGATATCTGAAACAACAGCCATCTGCTGACCGGTTAAAACATTCATTAAACTGGACTTTCCGGCGTTGGTCCGCCCAAAGATTCCGATTTGAACTCTTTCTCCAGATGGTGTTTCGTTTAATCCCATAGCTTCCTCCTAACACAATCGTACTATGCAATACTTTTCTTAAACTTCCAAAGCATCCATGGCAAGCTTCAGGCAGCCCATGATTCCCTGATCATCATGCAGACTTGCAGGAACAATATAGTGATCCAGATCGTTTACCGCCGGATTGTTCAGATAATCCTTCAGGATCTCCTTCGTCCACTTTCTAATCAGAGGAAACAGTTGCTCCTGATGCATCACGCCCCCGCCTAAGATAATAATCTTCGGGGAAAGCAGCATAGTAGTAGCAACAACTCCCTGTGCCAGATAGTAGGCCTCCAGATCCCAGACCTTCGGATCATCCTTCAACTCTATAGCCTTCTTGCCCCATCGCTTTTCAATGGCCGGCCCACTTGCCATACCTTCCAGGCAGGAACCATGGAAAGGACAGTTTCCTTCTGGCATGGGATCATCTTCCCGGACACGGACCATGATATGACCGCCCTCCGGATGCATAGCTCCATGAACAAGATTGCCGCCGGACATCAGACCCATTCCAAAGCCTGTTCCTACTGTAAAGTAGGCTGCGTCCTTTAAGCCCTTACCCTGACCGAAGGTCATCTCACCTAAAAGTGATCCGTTCACATCCGTATCAAAACCTACCGGTACCTTCAGTGCCTCCTGAAAAGCGCCCACCAGATCCGTGTTCATCCAACCCGCCTTCGGTGTGGTGGTAATATAACCATAGGTTGCAGAATCCTTGTCCAGATCCACCGGTCCAAAGCTTGCAATTCCAAGCGCATCGATATTCTTATCCTTGAAATATTCGATCATAGGAGGAATGGTCTCCTCCGGTGTCTTGGTGGGAAATGATACCTGTTCAAAGATCTTACCGGTCTCATCTCCGATTGCACAAACCATCTTTGTTCCGCCTGCTTCTAATGCTCCTAATCTCATTCTAGTGACCCCTTTCAATTTCAGTATTCCTCTTTTTGTCACATACGGATTCTATTATAGCCTATTCTCAGCAAAAATAGAAACAAAGTCGGGCAATATTCCTTACTTTTCCCCTGATGTTAACCCCTGATTGACATTATATGAAAAACAGGATAAAATGGGGAATGCCGAGCAGCTGGGGGAGTAGCGGTCCCTTGTACTGGAAGTCCGCTTTAGCCAGGGTGATTTGCTATTGAGGGTTAATAGGGCGGAGCTGCCCTGAGTAAGTGGCGTTGAGATTTGGGTCTTACGCAATGGATGCTTGTGAACCGTGTCAGGTCAGGAATGAAGCAGCACTAA
>CADCQT010000042.1 GCA_902803645.1 uncultured Lachnospiraceae bacterium
AAATTTATGCGACCGTCGACTCTTCACGAAAGATGACCGATACATGGGTGATCTTGTTTTCAGAATCCGGGTATTCCTTCTCAAAATCCAATCGCTGACTCTTTTCTCGTCAAATGTATATGGTGTCTGTTTCCAATATAATTTTTTGTTCCATCTTATTCCCCTCCTTGTGTAGTAAAAATTTTCCCCATCTCGATCCGCATGCTTTGATTGCCTGGATCTTCATTCGAATATGCACCTCAAAAAAACAGCTGCGATCCATATCATCAGGCAGAACGGAACAAGTATCCGAAACTTCCACTTCCTGATCTTATGATGCCATATAAACATCCCCAGAAGCGCACCTAAAGCTCCTCCCCATGCCGCCACACCGATCAGTGTAGACTCCGGCACTCTCCATTTTCCCTTGATTGCCTTATATTTGTCAATCCCATATAAGACCACTGCCAAGATATTTATCATAAGCAGATACACGCATACAATCTTCGTTATAATTTCCATATCCTTCTCTTTGATTCTTCACTCTTCTTCCCTCTCCCTGTTTATCCAGCATTTTATTCACACCGACCAGTTTGAAAATTCCACTGATCATTTTTGCCTGTATACTTGGCATGGTACACCCCCTCTCAAGTCATATCTCACATAGATTAGTTGCATCTAACAATATAGCATACCCTCATCCGCTTTCATAGAACAAACTACTATAGAAATGTATATAACTGAAAAAAAGCCGGTGCCCCCTTGCACCGGCCTGTTTCTTATGCAAATTTCTGCTCTCCCCAAACCTCTGTCGCAATCTCTCTTACCAGCCTAAGCTTCGCCCACTGCTCCTCTTCCGTCAGCTTATTTCCGATCTCACAGGAGGCAAAACCACACTGCGGACTTAAGCACAATCGCTCTAACGGAATATACTTTGACGCTTCGTGAATTCTTGCGATCACCTCATCCTTGTTCTCCAGATCCGGTTTCTTGGTTGTAATAAGTCCAAGCACAACCGTCTTGTCCTCCGAAACTTTCTGCAATGGAGCAAATCCCCCGGAACGGGCATCATCATATTCAAGGAAAAGCGCATCCACCTTTTCTTTTGCAAATACATAATCTGCAACAGAATCGTAGGAACCACTGGTAAAAAACGATGAATTATAATTACCTCTGCAGATATGGGAAGTAATAACCATATCCTCCGGTTTCCCCTCCAGAGCACGATTATTTACCTCCAGAAGCTGTGCCTTGACCTCATCCAAAGAAATGCCAAGAGACTGATATCTCTGCTTCGCAGCGTCTCCTACAATGGCTCCCCAGGTACAGTCATCCAGCTGAAGATTCCGGCATCCTGCATCATAAAATTGCTTTATCACATCCTGATAAGCTATTGCAATATCCCGGATCAGTTCCTCATTTTCAGGATAAAATTTCCTGGTTGTGTCATAATTTGCCGGAATGATCATCTGCTGAAACATCTGTGCCGGAGCCGGAATCGTATACTTTGCAACGGTATTCTCATCCTCAAACTGTTTCAGATATTTAAAATACGATACAAAAGGATGGGGCTTTGCCTTAATCTTCCCCACCAAATAGGTATCGTCCAAAACCGCAAGCACCTCATGGAACTTAACACCCTTCCCAGTATGCTGATGTTCCACGCCTTCAAATCCCCACATAAAATCCAGATGCCAGAATGTTCTTCTGAATTCACCATCTGTGATCACATGGAATCCCAGTTCCTTCTGCTTATCCACGATCCTGGCAATCTCCCTCTGCATCACCTGCTCCAGTTCATCCTCACCTATGTCTCCCGCCTGATAAGCCGCCTTTGCATCCTTTAAAGCCTGCGGTCTTAAAAAACTTCCGACAAAATCATACCGGTACGGTGTTCTGATCTTACTCATACGGTAACCTCCTTCTGCTTCCTTTTGGGATATGGTAGCAGACAATTCTTTCCCTGAAAAATATATCTTATCTTACTTTTACCATAGATAAATCCTATAGAAGAATGACATCCCGTATTTTTTTCTATGTTTTATCCCGCACCCTTGACAATAACCTTATGCTGACCTACAGTTCCCTATGTAGCACAAAGGATTCAAAAGCATTCGATGACAGATTCGTGAAACGGACAAAGAATATGAAAAACGAGGCATACGCTCCAGGAGTATATATTGCAGATGGTGCCAAGGTTCTTGGCAATGTAGAAATCGGCGAGAACAGCAGCATCTGGTTCAATGCCGTTGTCAGAGGAGATTCCGATAAGATCACCCTTGGGAAAAATACCAACATACAGGATAATGCTGTCGTACATGTGGACGCAGGCTTCCCTGTACACATCGGCGATTATGTGACCGTCGGCCACGGAGCCATTGTACATGGTGCTACGGTTGGAGACAATACCCTGATTGGCATGGGTGCTATTGTTATGAACGGTTGCCGGATCGGCAAGAACTGCATCATTGGCGCCGGTGCCGTGGTGACCCAGGGAATGAACATACCGGATCATTCCCTGGTGCTAGGATGCCCGGCTTCTATTAAGAAAACCGTCTCAGAGGAACAGGCCGAACAGTCAAAACAGAATGCGCTGCACTATGTAGAAGAAGCCAGGGCTATTCTGCCAAAAACTCTCGTATGATCTTTGCAAATTCCTTCGGCTTCTGTCCCTGAGGAGAATGTCCCAACCCTTTCATAAGGCGAAGTCTAACCTTCGGTGCCCGAATCTGCTTCGCGTATTCCTTCACCAGATCCACCGGACATACCCAGTCACAGGATCCGGACAAGAGCAATACCGGCATCTGGTAGGTATCCTCATACTCCAAGGCATTAAAATCCATTACATAGCCATCCATAGGTCTTCTGGCCAGTTTCTCATACCTCATATCTCCCTTCGCTGCCCCTGACTGCAGAAGATACCATCGGATATCATCCACTCCCAGAATAGGACTTGTAAGAGCTGCCATGGTGGAAACATCCTTTTTCACCCCCTTGGGATGATAGTGGCTGACAAGACGCCGGAGTTTTAGCATGTTCACGATGCTCATATCCGATGCAAACCGTCTGTATGCTGCTTCCATCCGAGTGGTATCATCCCCTCTTTCCCTAGCTTTTTTAAGGGCATCCATATAAGAATATACCTCTCCGTAGCAGTTGCGTTCATTAACACACTGACCTACGCCGATAAAAGCCGACACCTTCTCGGGATAACGAAGAGCGTAGCGGCTTCCCAACATGGATCCATAAGAATGTCCCAGAATGATCACCTGTTTTTGGCCAAAACGTTCCCGGGCATAATCCACAAGGGCATCCAGATCCTTCAACTGTGTTTCAAAGGAGAGTGTCTTATTCCCCGGATCCTTATCCCGGTTATGATAATAGGTACGACCGCAACCTCTCTCATCCCAGCTGATCAGGGTATAGGAATCCGTAAGCTCATCCTGCCAGCAATAGTCAATGAAGGTAGTTGGAGATCCGGGACCTCCGTGAAGGGAAATGATGACCGGATTATCCCGATCCTCTCCTATCATGGATACATATTCTTCCTGATCGGTCAGTCGCAGAAATCTCTGTTCATTGACACCATTCCGGTAACGGATCCCATGGCTGATCTGCCTGATATTCCGGAAGGAGATAAAAAAGAGAAAGGTCCCGCAGATGCCTGCCATAACCACGCAAAAAACTGCCTGAAGACAGATAAAAAGGATACGAACCGCAAGTCCTCTCTTCGCTTTCGGCCCACATACCTCCTTCCTGTGCTGCAGATGGATCCCGATGTGTCCGATTCCCAGAAGAATACTGCCCAGGAGCATCAGCATATTTCCCCCATAGATTCCCAGGAGAAAAAAGGCTGCCACCGGAAGTGTTGCCCCGGCAACAGGTATTCCAAAGAAGCTGGTGTAAAAATCCTGCATGGTCCTTTCGCTTCGAAAATACCGGATCCAGAAGATCTCATAGAGTAGCATACATATAATTGAAAGAAGAAGAAGGATCCCCCAGAAATTCCAGCCCTTATAATTAAAGTCTGAAAAGATCAGCGCCACTGCCGTCACAAGGAACTGCCCTGCCCTCTCAAAAGCCAGCAAAACCCTATTTTCTTTTATTGCGTAACTCTCATAATCCTTCGGCCGCTTCTTTCTCCAGATAAGATTCGGTACAAAAAGCAAAGCAAGCCAGATAGCTCCTACATATGAAAATCCAAAACTCATAAAACCATACACTCCTGTGAATCTACAAAACCGCATTTACGATACAATGGACGACCTGCCTTCGTGGCATCCAGACTGATCTCTGTGGCACCATCCTCCTTCGCCTCTCTGATAAGCATCTCCATCATCCTCTTTCCGATCCCCTGTCTCCTATGATCCTTCGCTGTATAGACATTCATGATATGGGCCCGCTTCCCTGTAGGATGGTCAAAGGTGGGCATGAGATGAAGATAACAAAGTGTTGCACAGGCAACCACCCTTTTTCCATCCACTACCAGTACCGTCTTGTGATTCCCTTCCAGGAAATACCGCCTGCTTTCTGCCACAAACGCCTCATCATAACAGTGATCCTCTGCCAGATCATTGACTTCTTTTAGCATCTCAAGTCTGCTTTCCATGAGAAGGTCAATGTCCCCAGCTGTTGCAATTTTGTACACTAACATATCTCTTTTCTCTCCCATTGTAATTTTCCAATGCCGATCCCTTACAATTTCAGCATCAGATGGTTCTCTTCCAGATCATAGTATAACGTGCAGGCAGTATCCTTTAGATCATACACCTGTACAATATCCCCATAGGTATGGGTAAAATCCGAAATAATATTCTTATAAGCCGACAACTTCTGTGGGGCAAAATGCAGGGTCTTCTTATTGGCAAAAACTGCCGTATAAAGAATATCCGACTCCACCAGATCCTGGAAAATATGACTGCCGTAGGAAAGCTCCGGATTATAGCCTGCTTCCTTTTCCTCCACTTCACATACCACATCAAAGGCACTGATATCTGCAAATGTAGTAGGAACACCAAGTTCCGGTGAAGAGGTTCCAAGCCGTCCCGGAACCATCAGCAGCATATGACGGTTCTTATCCCGATAAGCCCAGTTCACCTTCCCTATGATCTCCGCAATTCGCGCTTTCTCGGTATAGGGCAAATTGTAATAGGCCTTGGAATCAACATAGACAATCACATCCACAGGACCACTTCTGGATAGTCCCATGGAAGCCTCCCTGCTCTCCAAAAGAATCTGTTCCTCCGATATATCCTGTGGCACCTTAACTGCTCCGGTATCCTGAAATACCTGAAGGGGCCTGCACTGCAACAGATTGATGGAGTATTCCCCGCTCTCCGAGAGATTGATGGTAAATTCGATATCCACAGGGTGTTCATACTCCTCCTGTATGATCTGCATAAGCTGCTGCATCTGCTCCATAATGACCGTCTTTTTCACCAGACCCAGACAGGAGATGAACCGGACCTCCCGGCCAACTCCCCTCTCCCGTAGCAGTCGTTCCACATCATAGTCATGTTCTAAGAGTGCGTGGATCAGATACATAGGAAGCCTGTTTTCGATCTCCTTTAGCTCAAACCTCTTCAGCTCATGGGCTCTTACGTCCACAGCCTCCACCGCCCGCTGGGAAAACTGATGTCTCTCCCCCACGGTAGACAGGGAGGTAGCTTCCGGCATATCCAGGCTCACAAGCCTTGGGTAGGATCCCATGGTTCTATCCACCGCTGAGGTTCCAAGCCCCATAACCAGCCGTAACATTCCGGCTTTCTGATCGATTCCTTCCAGGAACTTATAGGGGCTGTAGGAATAGCCGACACCGGCAGCACAGGGCATGTAATAAGGGCCATAATAGGATCCGGATACACGTTGCACCAGAAGTGCCATCTGCTCATCTCTTTTATCCAGTCCCCGACGCTTTCGGTAATCGAGGGCGGACAGGCTCATGGTACTGGCATATACCCTTCGTATTGCATTCTCAAATTCCTCCAGCCTCTCCTCCAAAGAGCCCCTGTTGGCACAAAAAACAGATTCATATTTTCCTGCAAAGGCATTGCCAAAACCATCCTCCAGAATACTGCTTGAGCGCACGATAAAAGGATCCTGGCCATAGTACTCTAATATGTGCCGAAGCTGTGTACGGATATCCTCTGCAAATACCCCCAGCCTCAGTCTGTCTGCAAAATCCTCTGCCAGTGAAAAATACTCTTCCTCCGTCCTCTGTCTTATGCGAAGGTCCCAGAATTCATTATCTACAATATATGTATAATACACATCCGATCCCACAAAGAAGGAATCATGGGGCTCTAACACCTCATTGATTTCAGGACTTGTATTGCGGATAATGGCTCTTGCCAGCAGCATTCCGCAGGCTTTTCCACCTACCAGCCCCGTTCCGATCATATGGTCTCTGACCGCAAAATAGTCTTCCGGTCTAAAATGCTTTTTGACCATTGAACGCATTTTCTCATCTCTGGTCATCATAATATTACACATCACCTGGCAGGACTCTGCCATATCCTTCTGATCAGAGTACTGCTGCCTGGCTGTATTGAAAAACTTATCCCAGAAATCCATATAGGGATCCTCCCCCGGTCTTTGGAAATGATCCAGAAGCTGATAGAACCGGCTGGACAGTACCCCATCCAAGATCGGCCGGAAGGTATGCTCTTCCCTCTTATAGATATGGGGCAAAAACATGGTCTCCGAATTCCTGTTCCAGACCTTCTCCGGGCGTACATATACATTTTTCTCATCGGAGTACACATCCAAAAACAACTGGGTGGTATTCAGGATCTTATTGATCGCATGAAAAGAATGTTTCCCTCTTATAATCGGAAAAAAAGCCACCGTATCCAGTGTAAAAAGGAAGGGGCATGTCACCCGAAAGAAATTCCCCATCATCAAATCTGTGGCCCAGCGGATCTGCAGTTCCGACAGACAGTCAAACACATAGAAGGTATCTTTCCCCTCTTTTTTGATGATGTTATGAATATCCACCGTAAAGGTCTCAAACCGATGGGTAAGGGGGACATGGTAGGTCCGCACCTGGGGGCAGTCCTCCACCAGGGGCTCATGGCTGGCAAACCGAAAATACACGATATTACGCTTATCCTGCTTCGCCTGCCGAATGTAAGGATCCACAAACAGTTGAAACTCCCAGAGTTCCGACACCCGAAACACCACATTATCTCCCAGCCTGATGTTATCCAATGCTTCATCCATTTCCGGAATTCCTGAAAGTACACGTTCAAATGCTGCCATAGTCTCACCCTCCCTACGACTTATGCATGCGAAAACTCCTCACAATATAGTTTTGATCCATAATGATGTGATACATTTCACAAACCATCATATCTTATCTACAAAAAAATGCCAAGCATATCGCCTGGCAATTCTCATTTTTAGTCTATTAATCCAATTTTCGAATTTTTCCAATACCTTTCATCTTTACAAACCGTAATTGTCGTACTCATTTATATTTCGAGATAACTTACGATTATCCAATTATTGTCGCCAGTTTTTTTCCTAATAAGATACCAAAAATACAGCAGCAAACGCTTAACGCTACGTATGCTCCTCCAATGGCATATGCTTTGTTTTCAAGCAACTTATATGCCTCAAGTGAAAACGTTGAAAATGTTGTGAATCCACCGCATACACCCGTCTTCCAAAAGAGAACCGTATTAGGCGAAACAGCTGATTTTTTATCTGTTATTCCCACAACAAAACCTATCAGAATCGCACCAAGTATATTGGTTGCTAATGTCAGTATCGGAAACTGTGTTTTTACCGGTATAAGACTTATTGTATATCTTGCTACCGCTCCTAGTGCGCCACCAAGTGCCACAAAAACAATACTCATTTCACTTCCTCCTTGAGATATGGATAATCTTTTTTATACTTAGCTGGTGTTACAGCAACAAATTTACCTGTAGACTTGTAGCTCTCAATTTTATCAGAAAGCATGAGATTATTCATCTTTCTTTCCTTGTGATTGAATGTATTGTTTAATGATATCTACTGTAGCACCGCCTGTGGTCAGCAGACAAAAGCTCTGCGACCAGAACATCTCTTTCCAAAGAGATTCCCGTATTTGAGGATATTATCAATCATTACTTCATATCGCATTTCCCTACAAATACATAGTTTTCATTCAATCGACATTTTCTTTAATCGGACCCATTCGTCCTCAATCATTGTATCGCCAGTAAAATCAAGTCCATTTTTCTTATAAAACTTAATGCCTCGCTCATTTTGTTCTAAAACCCACAGCCATTTTGCTCCTTTGTCTAAAATCGCAAAGTTTAGTAATTTACTGCCAATCTTCTCCCCTTGAAACTGGGGTTCAACATAAAGCTTTACTATTTCATCATGATTTAATCGAATAACTCCTTTAACAGCACCATCATCATATACATAC
>CADCQT010000043.1 GCA_902803645.1 uncultured Lachnospiraceae bacterium
CAAAGGTACGCTTTTTTTGTTAAATATGGTATGATGAGCGAGACTTGAATTTAGAAACGCAGAATAAAGGGTGGAAACATCTGAATGTTATTTTTGACATGGACGGGCTGATGTTCGATACGGAAAAGGTTTTTGTTAAGGCATGGCGCTATGCGGGTGAGAAGGCCGGCCTGGGAGACACAGGATATATGGCAATCAAGACTCTTGGTATGAATGAAGAGGCCTGTAAGAAGGTATGGTATGAGACCTTCGGGGAAAGATATCATCCGGAAGAGATCTGTCAGTATAAGAACCGTTTTTTATCCGATTACTATAGGCAGCATGATGTTCCGGTGAAGAAGGGGCTGCTTGCATTGCTTACGTATTTGAAGGAAAATAAGAGTAAAATGGCTGTTGCGTCTTCATCAAGCCGTATGGAAGTGGAAGGCTTTCTGGAAAGAGCCGGTGTGCGTTCCTACTTTGATGCGGTTGTTTGTGGAGACATGATAGAACGTTCGAAGCCTTACCCGGACATTTATATAAAAGCGGCGTCGCTTCTGGGAGAAAGTCCTTTGGATTGCTATGCACTGGAAGATTCAAAGAACGGACTTCTGGCAGCACATCGTGCCGGGTGCAGACCGGTTATGATTCCGGATCTGTGGCAACCGGATGAAGAGATCTTAGAGATTATAGCAGGAAAGTTTGATGATCTGCTTCAGCTGAAAGAGGCATTTCAGGAGAAAAGAATCTGACCGTGCGGGATGAATGGGTGTATTTATGAATATATATGATAAGCGCAATATTTCCATGATGATGGATTTATATGAACTGACGATGGCCAACGGATATTTCCTTCAGGAAAATAAGGATACGAAGGTGGCCTTTGATGTGTTCTTCCGTAAGAATCCGGATAAGGGCGGTTTTTCCATCTTTGCCGGTCTAGAACAGATCGTCGAATATATTGAGGGCATGCATTTTGAAAAAGAGGATATCGCATATCTTCGGAGCCTTCACCAGTTTGATGATAACTTCCTGGATTATCTCCGGGATTTTCATTTTACAGGAGATGTCTATGCCTTTGCAGAAGGTACTATTATGTATCCCGGTGAACCGGTGATCACGGTGGTGGCTCCTTTAGTGGAGGCTCAGATGGTGGAGACCGAGATCTTAGCCCAGGTCAATCACCAGAGTCTGATCGCCACCAAAGCCCAGAGAATCGTGCGTTCCGCCAAGGGAAGAGCAGTCTCTGATTTTGGCGCAAGACGTGCCCATAATAACGATGCGGCCATCTATGGGGCACGGGCTGCCTATATCGGTGGGGTGAAGGGAACAGCCACCGTCTCTGCCGGACAGTATTTCCATATACCGGTGGGAGGTACCATGGCCCATAGCTGGATCATGTATTATCAGGATGAAAAGACGGCTTTTCGCAAGTTTGCCTTTACCTATCCGGATAACTGTATTCTCCTGGTGGATACCTATGATGTACTTCGTCAGGGAGTTCCCAATGCCATCGAAATCTTCCGGGAGATGAAGGAGGCAGGGATTTCGTCGAAAAACTACGGAATCCGCATCGATTCCGGTGACCTGGCCTATCTTACAAGGGAAGCAAGGAAGATGTTGGATCAGGCCGGATTTGCGGATGCAAAGATCGTGATCAGTAACAGCCTGGATGAATATACCATCCGTTCCATCTTGGATCAGGGAGGATCGGTGGACAGCTTCGGTGTGGGAGAGCGGCTTATCACCTCCCGTTCGGAGCCGGTTTTTGGCGCAGTTTATAAGCTTTCCGCTGTGGAAGAGGATGGGACTATGGCGCCTAGGATCAAGGTTTCCGAGGCGGTGGAAAAGATCACAAACCCGGGACTTAAGGATGTATATCGTATTTATAACGAGGAAGGTCATGCCATTGCAGACCTGATTACAAAGGCGGGGGAAGAGGTATCCTTTGAAGGAGCCTACCGTTTTGTAGACCCCATCGAACCCTGGAAGGTTCGCTGCTTTGAACATGTGACGGCGAAGAAACTGCAGCAGAGGATCATTCATAAGGGAAAGCGGGTAGGAAAGCTTCCGGAAGCAGATGAGATCCAGACCTATGTCAAGGATCAGCTGACCCGTGAAATCTGGGAAGAGGAACAGCGATTTGAGAATCCCCACCGTCACTATGTGGATATGAGTCCTGCCTATTATGAAATGAAGATGGATATGTTAAAGGAACACAGCCTGTGATCCTACAGGAACAGCGAAAAGAAAGTTGGAGATTATGTTAGAGAATAAGACCATAGTACTTGGAGTCTGCAGCTCCATTGCGGCATATAAGGCGGCAGATCTTTGCAGTCGTCTGAAGAAGCAGCGTGCCAATGTTCATGTCATTATGACAAGAAACGCATTGAATTTTATCAACCCCATTACCTTTGAGACCCTGACGGGGAACAAATGTATGGTGGATACCTTTGACCGGAACTTCAAATTTGATGTGGAACATGTGGAGATCGCAAAGGCGGCAGATCTTTTTCTGATTGCCCCCGCCTCAGCCAATACCATAGCCAAGATCGCCAACGGTCTGGCGGATGATATGTTAACCACCACCTTTCTTGCTTCCACCTGTCCGAAGCTGATCTTTCCGGCCATGAATACCAGGATGTATGAAAATCCCATTACCCAGGATAATTTGGCCAGGGCAAGGCATTATGGCATGAAGGTGATTGAACCGGCGGATGGACTTCTGGCCTGCGGAGATGTGGGGAAGGGTAAGATGCTGTCTCCGGAGGAGATTATGGAATATGTGCTGTCCGAAGTTGCCTTTGAACATAACCTTTTGGGGAAGAAGATCTGTATCTCTGCAGGTCCCACCAGGGAGGCCATTGATCCGGTGCGTTTTATCACCAACCACTCCACGGGTAAGATGGGATATGCCATTGCAAGAGCGGCTCAGAGAAGAGGAGCGGAGGTTACTCTGGTCTCAGGACCGGTGGACCAGAAGACGCCTCTTGGGGTAAATAGGATCGATGTAAACAGTGCACTTGAAATGTATGAGGCTGTTACGAAGCTTCAGGATCAGATGGATGCCATCGTTATGACAGCAGCAGTGGCAGATATGCGTCCTGTCAGCTGTGCTGCGGAGAAGATCCATAAGGTGACCATGCCGGATGCTATTTCACTGACCGGTAATCCGGATATCCTATCCTATCTTGGGGAGCATAAGAAGCCGGGGCAGGTTCTGGTGGGATTTTCCATGGAGACAGAGAATCTGCTGGAAAACTCAAGAGGGAAGCTTTCCCGGAAAAAGTCAGATATGATTGTGGCAAACTCTCTTCGAACCCAGGGCGCCGGTTTTGGAACGGATACCAATGTAATCACTCTGATTACAGAGGAGGAGGCGCTACAGCTTCCTCTTATGTCAAAGGATGCTGCAGCAGGTCATATCTTAGATCGCATTTGTAATCTTTTAAAGTGAGGTTTGTGCTATGGGAATAAATATGGTAAAATCTCCTTTGTGCGTGGCGAATGTCATCACAAAGAAAGATTGAGGAGTTTTCATGAGCGTAGCGATTTTAACAGATACAAATAGCGGTTTTACAGTAGAGGATGCCGAAGAAAAGGGAATCTATGTGATCCCGACACCTTTCTATATTGATGATAAGCTTTATTACGAAGGTGTCGATTTGGATCATGATAAGTTCTTTGAACTGCAGGCTGCTGATCACGAGATTCATACCTCCATGCCATTGGTGGGAGATGTTATGGATAAGTGGCATGAGCTGCTTGACGAATATGATGAGATCGTATATATTCCCCTGTCCTCAGGATTGTCCTCCTCCTGTGAGACAGCCATTATGCTTGCAGAAGACGATGATTTTGACGGCAGGGTCTTTGTGGTGAACAACCAGAGAATTTCTGCCACAATGAAGCTTTCTGCAATGGAGGCCAAGGCATTGGCAGATGAGGGCAAGAGTGCCGCAGAGATCAAGGAATACCTTGAGGAGCATAAGAGTGAGTCTGCCATTTATATTATGGTAGATACCTTAAAGTACTTAAAGAGAGGCGGAAGAATCACTCCGGCAGCAGCTGCCGTAGGTTCACTTTTGCATATCAAGCCGGTTCTTCAGATCCAGGGTGAGAAGCTGGATAAGTTTGCAATGGCCCGCACCACAAAGCAGGGTAAGCAGATTATGCTGGATGCCATCAAGAAGGACGCAGAAGAGCGTTTTGAAGATCCGGATGGAAGCGGTCTTGTTATGTCCATTGCACATACCGATAATCAGGAAGAGGCAGAAAAGCTCCGTGAGGAGCTCTTATCGCTGTATCCGAATCACCAGGTAGTAATTGATCCCCTTTCTATGGTCGTAGCATGCCATATCGGACCGGGATCTCTTGCTGTTACAGTTTCAAAGAGTTTCCTTAAGGAAATGTAAATTTGCAGAATCGTCCCATGGCATATGTCGTGGGGCTTTCTGATGTCTTAAAGTATTTGCCATAATATTGCGGATCCCGCAGCTGCGGAGAAGGCCAGGCAGCCTTAAGACCATCGTATATCTTTTTGTTCATTTAGTTGAAGGAGGTAAATTATGGTAAAAGCAGTTGTTGGAGCCAACTGGGGAGATGAAGGTAAGGGTAAGATCACAGATACCCTGGCGGATTCTGCTGACATTGTTATCCGTTTCCAGGGTGGTGCAAATGCAGGACATACCATCGTAAATGATTATGGTAAGTTTGCTCTGCATCTTATGCCTTCCGGAGTATTCCACCAGAATATCATGAACATCATCGGTAATGGCGTTGCCTTTGATATCGATAAGTTCATCAACGAACTGAATGAGATCGAGTCAAAGGGTGTTCCGGCTCCCCAGCTTATGGTTTCTGATCGTGTGCAGGTTCTGATGCCTTACCATGTACAGTTTGATTCTTTAGAGGAGGCACGTCTGGCAGGTAAGTCCTTTGGTTCTACCAAGTCCGGTATCGCTCCTTTCTACTCTGATAAGTTTGCCAAGATTGGTTGGCAGATCAATGAATTCTTCCAGGAGGATGATGTTCTTCGTGAGAAGATCGCCCGGGTGGCTCAGATCAAGGATGCCCTTCTGGTGAACCTCTATCATACCGATCCGATCGACCAGGAAGGCCTTCTGACCTGGATCAAGGAGAGAAGAGATAAGGTGAAGAAGTATATCGGCAATGTTTCCCTGTATCTTGACGGAGCCATCAAGGAGGGTAAGACGGTTCTCTTAGAGGGTCAGCTTGGAACCATGAAGGATCCGGACCACGGAATCTATCCAATGGTTACCTCTTCTTCTCCTATTGCAGCTTACGGTGCCATCGGTGCAGGTATTCCTCCTTATGAGATCAAGCAGATTGTAGTGGTATCCAAGGCGTATTCCTCTGCTGTAGGAGCAGGTGAGTTCGTTTCCGAGATCTTTGGAGATGAGGCGGTATCCCTTCGTAACCATGGCGGTGATGGCGGAGAGTACGGTGCTACCACCGGTCGTCCACGCCGTGTGGGCTGGTATGACTGTGTGGCAAGTAAGTACGGCTGCAGACTTCAGGGTTGTACCGATGTTGCCTTTACAGTTTTGGATGATCTGGGATATCTGGATGAGATTCCGGTTTGCGTGGCTTACGAGCTGGACGGTGAGGAGATCACAGAGTTCCCGGTAACCAAGGATCTTTCCCGTTGCAAGCCTGTCTATAAGACCTTCCCGGGCTGGAAGTGCGATATCCGCGGAATCAAGAAGTTCGAGGATCTTCCACAGAAGGCCCAGGACTATGTCAACTTTATCGAAGAGCAGCTGGGTTACCCCATCACCATGGTAAGTAACGGTCCTGCCCGTACCGATATCATCTATCGTAACAGCCCTCTGAAGAAATAATGAGGCTATTGTTCACAATATAGACACAACATAAACACAAAAGAGGCACAGTTTTTATCTAGAATAAAGGCTGTGCTTTTTTGCATATAAGGAAGAGTACATAAATTCTGATGGAACAGTAAGGAGGACAACAGTTGTTAGAAGTATCAAAGCTTGTAAAGCGTTACGGAAAACAGACGGCGGTCTGCGGTCTTGACTTTACAGCAGAGCGAGGAGAGATACTGGGATTGCTTGGGCCTAACGGAGCAGGTAAATCAACCACCATGAATATGCTCACCGGCTATCTTGCCCCTACATCTGGGGAGATTCTGGTAGGCGGCGTCGATCTGCAAAAAGATCCGGCGAAGGTGAAGGCCAGGATCGGGTACATGCCGGAGGTCCCTCCTCTCTACCAGGATATGACAGTGAAGGAATATCTGATCTTTGTGGCAGAATTAAAAAAGATCCCCCGGCGGGAGAAGAAAAAGACGGTGGAGGATCTGATGGAAAAGACCTCTGTGACGAAAGTGGCCAATCGCCTGATCAAAAATCTTTCCAAGGGATATCGGCAGAGAGTGGGATTTGCCCAGGCCATTATGGGAGATCCGGATATTATTATTTTGGATGAGCCTACAGCCGGCCTGGATCCCCGGCAGATCCGGGATATGCGGGAGATGATCCTTGGACTTAAGAAGGATCATCTTGTAATCTTAAGCTCGCATATCCTAAGTGAGATCCAGGAGGTCTGTGACCATGTCCTTATTATTTCAAACGGCAAGCTGGTGCTCTCGGATACCACGGCGCATCTGTTAGATGAACATCAGGAATCCTTGGAGGATGTATTCCTTGCACTGACGGAACAGGAGGATCTGCAGTCAGAATACGAGGAGGATGATTTTGACGATACCGAAGAGGAGAAAAAAGAGAGTGAACAGGATGAGGACAAGGAGGCAGACGAATGAAAGCCATTTTTAAAAGAGAATTTTTATCCTTCTTTCGGGGAATAACAGGATGGCTGTTCCTTGGAATCACCATGGTCCTCTTTGGGCTTTACTTTTCCCTTTACTGCCTGCTGCAGGGAGTACCTACCATATCCTATGCCTTAAACAGCATTACCTTTGCCTTTCTGATTACGGTACCGGTTCTTACTATGAAGGTCATTGCTCAGGAGAGGCGGGATAAGGTGGATCAGCTTACCATGACATCTTCTGTATCTGTGGGAGGGATCGTTTTTGGCAAATATCTGGCTCTTGTGTGTACCTATCTGATCCCCATAGCCTTTATGGCGGTTTCTCCATGGATCTTAAGGCTTTACGGACAGGTATCCATGAAGGAAAACTATACGGCCCTGTTCGGCTTTTTCCTCTATGGAGCCACGGTTTTGGCCATTGGACTTTTTGCATCGGCTCTGACAGAAAATGTACTGATTTCAGCCATTTTATCCTTTGCCCTGATCTTTGTAGGATTTATCTCCGGATCGCTGGCAGGGCAGCTGTCAAGCGACTCGATTTTTGCAAAGATCTTAGGATGGTATGACTTTTTGACACCTCTGCAGGATTTCTTTACCGGGAGCTTGTCCTTTCGCCATGTCGTCTACTACCTTACAGTGATCATCCTGGCTTTGGTATTATCCACCCAGGTGATCTTAAAGAGGAGATATACGGTCTCAAGAAAGCGACTGTCTCTTTCCGTCTTCTCCGGGCTTACCATCCTATGTGTTGTTCTTGGAGGGGTAGGAGCCAACTATGCCATGGCCAAGGTCCCTTCCAAGTATGCGCAGCTGGATCTTACAGTGAAAAAATACTATACCTTAACGGATAAGACAAAGAAGCTCCTTGGCGATATGAACCGTGATGTTACCATCTACTGTCTGGCGAAGAAGAGCGATCTTACCAGTGATTATGAGATCGTGTTAAAAAAGACCTTAGAGCAGTATGAGGAGAACAGCAGGCATATTAAAGTGGTCTACATTGATGTGAATAAGAATCCCACCTTTGTGGCAAAGTATACGGACAGCACCCTGGATACCGGAAGCCTGATCCTGGTAAGCGCAGATCGGAGCAAGATCATTCCGGTTATGGATTTGTACCAGACCCAGATGGATTCTGCAACCTATCAGACGCAGCTGGTGGGGTATGATATCGAAGGACAGATCACATCCGCTGTCAGTTATTTGGATCAGAAGAATCTGAAGAATGTCTACCTTCTGACCGGTCACGGGGAAGGAAGTTTGTCCGATACCTTTACCAAGGTGTTGACTAAGGAGAATGCCCAGACCAGATCCCTTAATTTTTTGAAGGAAGATAGGGTCCCTGGGGATGCATCCGCTGTTTTGATCTTTGCACCCCAAAGTGATCTGTCAAAGGATGATGTAAGCAAGCTTACCGCCTATGTAAAAAAAGGTGGAAGAGTCTTTGCGGCTCTTAATTTGATGAAGACATCCGGTCTTAAGAATTTAAAGACCTTCCTGTCAAAGTCAGGAATTACGGTGACGGATGGGGCTGTGGCGGAATTAGATGATTCCCATTACTACCAGAACAACTTCTTTATTCTTCCGGAGGTGAAGGCCACCGATGCCACAACAGATGTCAGTGGAGAAATGCAGGTATTTATGCCCCTCTCTCTTGGGCTTAAGACAGGAAAGACAAAGGGAATCACATATACCCATCTGATGAAGACGACAAAGAAAGCTGTGGTGAAAAAGGATTATACAGATCAGGACAAGCTTTCGGAGGCACTGTCCAGTGTCAATACTTCCATCAGGAAGGAAGCAGGAGATGAGCAGGGAAGCTTTGATCTGGGAGTGATTGCTGAGAATAAAAAGAAGGGTGCCCTTGCGGTCTTTGGTTCTGCCTATGCATTTACCGATGATATGAACCAGCAGGTATCCGGTAGAAATGCCACCCTCTTTGGTAATACCATGAGCTATCTTCTTCCCCAGCAGAAGGGGGAAAAAGCAGTTACCGTTCCGGTCAAGATGCTGAATACACAGACCCTGACCGTGAATGCAGCTGCGCTTAGGATCTTTGGACTTGTAATGGGGATCCTGCTTCCCTTACTTCTCATCGTGACGGGAATTGTCATCTGCGTCATCCGAAGAAGAAGGTAGGTCGGTGGGCTTTGCAATCTTAAGGAAGATCAAAATGACCCAAAGCATTACCGGAATGATGATGGTGGCTCCTATGGCACCTCGCAGAAGTGTAAAGGTGCGGGGGTCATCAATAAGGGCGAAAACAAGAGTGCATACATACATGGCAACCAGAAAAAGGATGCCACAGAGTGCCAGAATCTGACGTGCTTTTTTCATAGGTATTTCCTTCTTTCTTTTTACTGCTTATTTTATGGTAAGTAAGAAAGAGAGCATTGTCAAATTATAAGTACTTTGTTATACTTAAAAAATGTGTGGCGGCATTTTGCCGACACCGGTAGCTATAGAATATGAGAAAAAGGGTGAGATAATTATGTCATTACTTGATGAGTGGAAAGCAGTTGCCTATAACGAGAAGCAGGACCGTGACAGCCTGCAGCGTTTCTGGGATGATTATTTTATGAAGGAGAGAGATGTGTACGCACAGCTCCTTAAGACTCCGGATAAGCCGTATTCAGGGACCGTGAAGGCACTTGCAGAGACCTTTGGCCTTACAACACTTGAGATGGCCGGATTCCTTGATGGTATCAACGAAAGCCTTGTGAAGGAGAATCCTATTGATACCATGGAAGAGGATACTGAGGTTTCTTTAGATTTTGATAATAAGAAGCTCTACATGAATATGGTGGATGCAAGAGCAGACTGGCTCTACAATCTTCCTGAGTGGGATGAGATCTTTGATAAGGAAACACAGAGAGAATTATATTTAGAGCAGAAGAAGTCCGGTACCATTCATGTGGGCAAGAAGATCGGCCGTAACGATCCATGTCCATGTGGAAGCGGTAAGAAGTATAAGATGTGCCACGGAAGAAAGGGCGCACCGGCTCTTGAGCTGTAAGCAGTAAGTGGATTCGATCCCTGTCCAAGGCAACCCTTTGGACAGGGATTTTTGCATTAGGGGGATATATGGAAGGAAAAAGAAGGTCGTTGGCTTTTGCACTTCTTCTGGCGACAGTTTTGACCGGATGCGGCAGGACGGCAGGAGCAGTTCAAAAGAAGGTTTTTAAGAAGCCGTCGATCCGATATGAAAAG
>CADCQT010000044.1 GCA_902803645.1 uncultured Lachnospiraceae bacterium
AATACATTTATTTTATAATTGTATCTGTCGTAATGTTTATTTTGGGCAATGCCATGAATAACCATTATGATAGCTTTCATGAATGAAGTATCATGAGGTAAATATAGGAAGAAAAGTCTGAAAATCAATGATTTCGGGCTTGGTATTAATAGGAAGAGGAAGACATGATACACGGTGGCTACATCTATGAACAGGATATTGCGATGGATTTTTCGGTGAATCTGAATCCTATGCCCATGCCGGATCCCATCAGAGGGGCAATGGAGAAGAGTCTGTCCCACGTCAGCCATTATCCGGACCCTTTGCAGATGCAGGTACGCAAAACTCTTTCAACTCTCCATGGAATTGCCCACGACCAGGTCCTGGGAGGAAACGGGGCCTCGGAACTGATCTTTGGCATTGTCTCCATGCTGCGTCCAAAGAAGGCGCTGCTTCTTCGCCCCGGGTTTTACGGATACGAGCATGCCCTGATGGCAGTGGATTGCAAGATCGAAGATCTTTATCTGCGGGAAGAGAAGAACTTTGTTCTGGGGGATGAGATTCTGCTCTGTTTAAGAGATGATCTGGACCTTTTAATTCTGACCAATCCCAATAATCCGACGGGAAAGTTGATTGATCCGGAACTTTTGGAGAAGATATTACATCAATGTTATAACAGATCCATCTCCGTTTTACTGGATGAATGTTTTTATGAAATGTCTTCATCAGAAGAGAATATTGCAAAACGCTATCAAAAACTGCTTTTTCAATATCCGAATCTATATGTGATCAAAGCCTTTACCAAATTATTTCAGATTCCCGGGATCCGTGCCGGTTATGTACTTTCTCAGGCGAAGAATCTCCTTTGCCTAAGAGATTATCTGCCGGAGTGGAATATGTCTGTGATTGCCCAGGAGACAACGGTTGCCTGCGCAACCTGCCTGATGCAGACCGACTATCTCAAATCGACCAGGACTTTGATCCGGGAGCAGCGGCAATTCCTCCAGAAGGGTCTTGGGGAAATGGGGATTCGTGTATTTGACAGTGACACATCTTTTCTTTTGGTAAAGAGTCGGCGGAATCTATACCGGGAATTATTGAATCATAAGATTCTAATCCGGGATTGCCGGAATTTCAAGGGACTAGGAGAAGGGTATTATCGCATGGCAGTGAAAGGGAAGGAGGAAAATGAACAGTTACTGGCGACCCTGCGCTCCCGGGGAGCTAGAACTTAAAAAATCCCTCTCTCTTCGTCTATCTTCTGGATGTTTCCGATTCGGCATGAAACTTTTTCAATATAAAAAGAGAAAATGGATGAATCTTGAAAAAACCTCCATATCAGAGTATAATGTATCAGTTTATTAACAAAATGTACCATTAGGAGACGAAATGCTAAATCTTATCACTACCCTGGAACGATTTGAAGACCTCCCTGCTCTTCTGAATTCGGACGTAGATACCATTCTGGTATCCGTTGAGGGCCTAAGCAGTAGCTGTGCCTGCAAACTGAATCCGGATGAATTAAAAGAGACTGTACAGGCCGCAGCAGAGGCGAAGAAACAGCTTGCTGTTTTAGCTAATATGACCCTGCACGAAGGCATGTTGGATGATGCTGACCGGCTCATGCAGTATATAGCCATGCAGGAGAATATTTCTGTCTTTTTTGCAGATCCTTCCATTTTCGGAATAGCGAAGAAATACCATATGACGGATCGCATGGTCTATGAGCCGGAGACTTTGATGACATCCATTCCGGATGCAGGCTGGTGGATCCAGCGGGGGGTAGAGGGCATTTGCATTTCTCCTATCCTTACACTTCAGGAGACCGTGGAGATTGCTTCCACTGTAAAAAAAGCCATTGTAACCGTTCATGGCCGAACACTCATGTCCAGATCCTACCGTAGACTCCTAAGCGCTTATAAGGATCAAAATCATCTGACAGAAGATGTGACAGACAACAGAGATCTCTACATTGTGGAAAAGCAAAGAGAAGGCAGTATGCCCATCTATGAGGATGAGACCGGAACGTTGATCTACAGTGATGATGTATTGGATTCCTTTGATTTCATCGAAGATGTATTAAAGAGCCACCCCATCGGACTATTGATCAATGGAGGATATATCACAATAGAAGAGCAGCTTTCTGCTGTCAGCGCTTATAAGAGAATCTTAAACGGAGAAGACGCAAATACCGTCGGAAAGGAATACAGAGAGCAGTTTGCCAGCGAACCGCTTGATTCAGGTTATTATGAACAAAAAACTGTTAAATAAGAAGATAAGTAAGAGACCGGAACTGTTAGCTCCCGCCGGGGATCTGGCTAGAGCGAAGGTTGCCATTGACTACGGAGCAGACGCTGTCTACCTGGGGGGCATGTCCTTCTCCCTTCGAAGCCGTGCCTCCAACTTCACCATGGACGATATCCGGGAAGCCTGCAAGTACGCTTCCTCCCACGGATCCAACATCCATGTGACTGTTAACATCATTCCCCATAACGAGGATTTCGAGGGATTAGAACAGTACTTAAAGGACCTGGAGGATGCCGGTGTCACCGCTATTATCACCGCCAGTGTATCCATTATGGCGCTTGCCAAAAGGATTGCTCCAAAGCTGGAGGTTCACTGCAGCACTCAGATGTCTATTACCAACTCTGCAGCAGCACAGCTTCTGATCGATGAGAATCAGGTGGATCGGGTGGTCCTCTCCAGAGAATGCAATATGGGAGAGGTCAGACAGATCACAGCCAAATGTCCAGTGGAGACCGAGGCCTTTATCCATGGAGGAATGTGTGTCAATATCTCCGGACGGTGTACCTTAAGTAACCGGATGACCCTAAGAGATGCAAATCGTGGCGGCTGTGCCCAGTCCTGTCGCTGGCAGTATCATCTGTACGAGAAGAATCATAGACTTAGCACAGATGCGGATATGTTTACCATCGGTTCCAAGGACATGATGGCAGCCTACTATATTCGGGATCTCATGGAGGCAGGCGTTGCTTCCCTTAAGATCGAGGGTCGGATGAAGTCCGAGTATTATGTGGCGTCCATTGTCTCCGGATATCGTCATCTTATTGATGAGCTTTACGACTGTGATGGTGAGATATCCCAGGAGCGTATGAACTATCACTTAGGTGAGATCAATAAAGGGGAAAACAGAGAGGTCTGCGCCGGCTGTTACAATGGTCGGGCAGGACAGGAGAGTATTATTTTTCATGAATACTCTAACAATACTGTAAACCACGACTTCCTTGGGACTGTTGTTTCCTATGATAAGGATACCCATATTGCCAGGGTGCAGGTGCGAAATGTGATTACCACAGGTGATCGGGTAGAGGCTCTTATGCCAGGAAAGCTCAATGATGAATTCGATGTGACCTGGATCAAAAACGATGAAGGAGAGTCCATTGACAGAGCCAACAGACCCATGGATTTTGTGACCTTTGAGATTCCCTTTGAGGTATCCCCCAAGGATATTCTCCGCAAGATACACGAATAAAGAAAAACGGTTATTTCTTTGACCGAGTTACCAAACTGCCACTTGAAAAAGTGGCAGTTTTTGTTCTATATAACTATTGACATAATACTCTAAACAGTGTTAGACTACGCTACGTAAATAAGAAGGGAGAAATGGATGATGCCATTATCATTTTCTAACGCCGGTGACAATGTTATGATTACACGCATCGGTGGTAATATGGAAGCGAAGAAACACTTAGAAGATTTAGGATTTGTTGTAGGCGAGCGTATCCGGGTGATTTCGGCAACCGGTAACGGTAACGTGATCGTTAATGTGAAGGATGCAAGACTTGCAATTACAGACCAGATGGCTGCTAAGATCATGGTTCAGTAATGATCGGCAGCCCACTTTTTTGGCGTTTGATTAGTTTTTACTAATTAGCGATAGAACATCGAAAGGAAGAGTAGTGAAATGAAAACGTTACGAGATGTTAAGGTTGGAGAATCTGCTGTTGTAGCCAAGATTCATGGTGAGGGCGCTTTAAAGCGCAGGATCATGGATATGGGTATAACCAAGGGAACAGAAATCTATGTCCGCAAGGTTGCTCCCCTTGGAGATCCTGTGGAAGTGACAGTGCGGGGCTATGAGCTGTCCCTTCGGAAGCAGGACGCTGATATTCTTGAAATGGCATGACATAATAAGTAAGAGGAGAGAGGAAGAAAAATGAGCATTAAAATTGCTTTAGCAGGTAATCCGAACTGCGGTAAAACAACGCTTTTTAATGATTTGACCGGTAGTAACCAGTATGTAGGTAACTGGCCGGGTGTTACAGTAGAACGTAAGGAAGGTAAGTTCAAGGGAGATAAGGATGTGATCATTCAGGATCTTCCGGGTATCTATTCTTTAAGCCCCTATACCTTGGAGGAAGTTGTAACACGTAATTATCTGGTGAATGAGAAGCCGGATGTTATCTTAAATATCGTAGACGGAACCAACATCGAGCGTAACCTTTATCTCACAACTCAGTTGATTGAGATCGGAATCCCGGTGGTTGTAGCCATCAACATGATGGATCTGGTACGTAAGAACGGCGACTATATTGACACCACCAAATTATCCAAGGAGCTTGGCTGCAAGGTGATCGAGATTTCCGCATTGAAAGGAGATGCGACACGTGAAGCAGCACAGTTATGTATCAAGACAGCAAAAGAGACAAAAAAAGAGCTCCCGCACGTCTTCAAAGGTAGTGTGGAACATGCCATCGCACATATCGAGGAATCGATCGAGAATTCAGTGGATTCTTCTGAGCTTCGCTGGTATGCTATCAAAGTTTTTGAGCGTGATGAGAAAGCGATAGAGAACGTTAAGATCCCGGCTGATGTTATGGCCCATGTGGAAAAGCATATTACGGACTGCGAGAGTGAGCTTGACGACGATGCAGAGAGTATCATCACCAACCAGAGATATACCTATATCACGGATCTGATCCACTCCTGCGTGAAGAAGGGCAGAGCTAAGAATTCTTTGACCGTTTCCGACCGTATCGATAAGATCGTAACAAACCGTTTCCTTGCACTGCCGATTTTCGCCGGTGTTATGTTCCTGGTTTATTACATTTCCGTTGCCACCGTTGGTGGAATTTTAACAGACTTTACCAATGATACCCTCTTTGGGGAATGGATCCAGCCTGGAGTAGAATCCCTTTTGAATCATGCCGGAGCATCTGACTGGGTTATCTCTCTGGTCGTTGACGGTATCATCGGAGGTCTTGCAGCCCCCATTGGATTCGTTCCGCAGATGGCCATTGTCTTCCTCTTCCTCTCTTTCTTAGAGGACTGTGGTTATATGGCCCGTGTAGCATTTATCATGGATCGTGCCTTCCGTAAGTTTGGTCTTTCCGGTAAGAGCTTTATCCCATTTTTGATTTCCTCCGGTTGTGGTGTTCCGGGTATCATGGCAACACGTACCATCGAGAGCGAGAAGGATCGTCGTATGACCATGATCACAACCACCATGATCCCCTGTGGCGCTAAGCTTCCTGTTATTGCAGCCATTGCCGGATACATTATGGGCGGAGCAGCCTGGATGGCACCTGTGTGCTACTTTGGCGGAATCGCACTGGTTGTTATTTACTGCATCATTCTGAAGAAGACCAAGATGTTCTCCGGTGATCCGGTCCCATTCGTTATGGAGCTTCCTCAGTATCATATTCCATCCTGCAAGGGTGTACTGCTCCATGTATGGGAGCGTGTATGGGCATTTATGAAGAAGGCAGGAACCATCCTCTTCTTATGCTGTGCCGTAATGTGGCTCTTATCCAACTTCGGCGTATCCCATGGAACCTTCGGTCTTGTAGAGCCTAAGGATTCTCTTATGGCAGTAGTCGGCGGTGTACTTGCACCGATTTTTGCACCACTTGGATTCGGAAGCTGGCAGACAGTTGCAGCTACCATCTCTGGTTTCAGTGCCAAGGAGGGACTGGTAACTACCATGTCTATCCTTTCATCCGTAGGAAAAGAGGCAGAGGAATATACCAAGGCTTACCACGATGCCTACATGGCATTCTTCCCGACAACCATGGCAGCTGTATCTTACCTGATCTTCAACCTGATCGACTCTCCATGTCTTGCAGCCATTTCATCTATGGCGAAGGAACTTGGAAACCGTAAGTTCTTCTGGTTTGCAATTCTCTTCCAGAATCTGGGAGCTTACTGCGTGACTCTGATGGTTTACCAGCTTATTGGTCTTGCTGTTGGACAGGTTGCATTCTCAGCATGGACAGTGGTAGCAGCAGTATTATTCGTTGGTCTCTTATATCTGTTATTCAGAAAAGACCCGAACCGTAAGGCGGCGTAAGATTCAAGTCTCGTCTCGCCTCAAAGGTGATATATGAAATTTGATATACCCATGAATCGCACAGATTTAATCGTGCTTATTATCCTTTTTGTCATCTTTATCCTCGGGGTAAGGATCCTGGTCAGTTTTTTTCAAAAGGAAGCACCCATCAAAGACACTCCTACCATTGACGCTTCCTACCAAGGTCCTTGCCGGGTTGTATTACATATCGACGGAATGATGTGTGGTATGTGTGAAACACATGTAAAAGAAGCCATTCGGAAGGGTATTCCAGAGGCTTTTCATATAACTGCCAGACATACAAAGGGAACTGCAGGCTTTCGTCTGAAGGAGGGAATCAACGAAAAAGACCTCCGGGAGAAGCTTGCCGCCTCTCTGTCCGATCTGGGGTATCGCATAGCATACGTTGATATAACAGATTCAAGAAGATAAGGATACAATAGGATTTTCATGAGGAATGGGGATATGCAGTTTGCATATCCCCATTTCTTATTATACACTCAAATAAACGATTGATTAATCTTTTATACGTAAGCTTATTTGAAGGGAGAGAAGATTATGACAAAAGAGAATAGGAACTTTTTAGATGTTGTAGATCTAAAGAAAAGTTACGGCAATGGTGAGACCAGACAGGAAGTTCTGCGAGGAATGAGCTTTTCAGTGGCAAAAGGGGAGTTCTGTGTTCTCCTGGGTCCCTCCGGTTCCGGTAAGTCCACCTTGCTTAATATCATAGGAGGCATCGATCATGCCGACTCCGGCTATATCTCCATTGCAGGAGACCGGCTGGAGGAGTTTGATGAGAAGCGGCTGACCCAGTATCGCAGAGCGCACCTGGGGTATGTTTTTCAGATGTATAATCTGATCCCCAATCTGAATGTGAAGGAGAACATCGAAGTCGGCGCATACCTTTCCAGCAACAGCCTTGACATCGATGATCTGCTGCAGACCCTAGGTCTATATGAGCACCGTCATAAGTTACCCAACCAGTTATCCGGCGGTCAACAACAGAGAGTATCCATCGGAAGAGCCATCGTCAAGAATCCGGATATTCTGCTTTGCGACGAACCCACCGGCGCCTTGGATTACAAGACCTCCAAGGAGATCTTAAAGCTGATCGAAGAGGTCAATCAAAAGTATGGAAATACCATTATCATGGTGACCCATAACGAAGCCATCCGTCTGATGGCTGATCACGTGATCAAGCTCCGTGATGGTGTTGTCCGTAAGAATGAAAGGAACGAACACAAAGTAGCTGCAATGGATCTTGACTGGTAGGGGGTGATGAAATGAAAAAGAACCGTATCAAAAGCCCTCTGAAAAAGCGGGTCTGGCGTGAGCTTCGAGGGGACTGGAAAAAGTACCTTCTGGTATGCCTCTTTTTGATCCTGACCATCGGTTTTGTTGCAGGAATGTATGTTGCCAACGGAAGTATGCTTCTTGCCCTCGATGAAAGTGCCGACTTATACAAGCAGGAAGACGGTCATTTTGAGTACAAAGATGAACTTACTTCCCATCAGATTAAGGAGATCGCATCCGGTAAACTGGCAGAAATCCCCGGGTATAAGCCTAAGGATTATAGGAAGACACCCCTTCATATTTTTAAGAATTACTATCTCAACCTATCGGAAGATCGTAACCGGGACGGAAAGGAAGACGGCGGTATCCGCCTCTATCAGAAGACGGATAACATCAACCTAAGCAGTGTATTAAAGGGACGACTTCCCAAAACCGGTCATGAGATTGCCATTGACCGGATGCATGCAGACAACCGGAATATTAAGGTAGGAGATACGATCGATGTTTCCGGCCAGACCTTTACCATCACAGGTCTGATTGCCTATGTCAATTATTCCACCCTTTATGAGAAAAACACCGATACCATGTTCGATGCCTTAAACTTTGATGTTGCCATGGTAACAAAGGACGGATTTGATCGTTTTGATGAGAACGTTCACTATAATTACGCTTTTTTGTATGACCATTCCCCTAAGAATGTGATGGAAGAGAAGAAGATGTCAGACCGGGTACAGACACTTTTATTCACCCACAGCATGGCAGAAGCCAACAAATTAGAAGATTATCTTCCCCGCTATGCCAACCATGCCATGAACTTTGCCAAGGATGATATTGGAAGCGATGAGGCCATGGGAAGTATTCTCTTATACGTTCTGGTTGTGATCATTGCCTTTATTTTTGCTATCACAATCACCACAACCATTACAAAGGAGGCTTCCTCCATCGGAACACTCCGGGCAACCGGCTACACAAAAGGAGAACTGGTACGGCATTATATTACCGCCCCCATCCTTGTCACCTTGTTTTCTGCCATTGTAGGAAACATTCTCGGTTACACGGTTTTCAAAAACATCGTTGTAAACATGTACTACAACAGTTACAGCCTTCCGGTTTATCACACCGTTTGGAATGGACAGGCTTTCCTTCGAACCACAGTGGTACCTGTTGTTCTCATGTTCCTTGTAAACCTTGTGATCATTACGAGAATGATGCAGCATATGCCTCTTGACTTCCTTCGTCATAACTTAAAGAAGACAAAGAAGGGAAAAGCCATGCGTCTTCCGAAATGGAACTTTTTCTTCCGGTTCCGTTTGCGGATCGTATTCCAGAATCTTTCAAACTACCTGACACTGTTTCTTGGAGTGTTCTTCGTTATGGTCATGCTGGCTATGTCCATTGGTCTGCCGGATACCTTAGCCTACTACAAAGACAATACAACAGATATGATGTTCGCCAAATACCAATATGTCTTAAAGCGCTATCAGGATAAGGATGGTAAGGACATTACAACCACAAATACAGACGCAGAGAAGTTCAACCTGCACACCCTGCAAAAGAAGACTCCCAAGATCGAAGAAGAAGTATCTGTCTACGGCGTAGCTTTAGACAGCCATTACATCACCTCCCATGGTCTTAAGGACCTAAAGGACCGGGATGTCTATGTTTCCTTCGGCTATCAGAAGAAGTATCACCTGAAAACGGGCGATACCCTTCATCTGGATGAAAAGTACGAGGACAAGCATTATACCTTCCGTGTAGCTGGTTTCTATGAGAAATGTCAGACGGTGGCGATCTTCCTTCCTATCGACAATTATCGGAAGATCTTCAAATTAAAGCAGGGTGCTTTCACCGGATATATGTCCGACACACCCATCAAGGATATTCCAAACCGGTATATTGCCACCACCATTACCAAGAAGGACATTGTAAAGATGTGCAACCAGCTGGATCATTCTCTTGGCGGCTATATGATCTACTATCAGGTACTTTGTACTCTGTTGTCTGCCGTTTTGATCTACCTGCTGACCAAGATCATCATCGAGCGAAACGAGACATCCATCGCCATGACCAAGATCCTTGGTTACAGCAACTATGAGATTGCCAGACTATACCTTCTCCCCACAACCATCCTTCTTCTCGTCTTTGATGGCATTAGTATCGTTTTGGGTTGCTATGCCATGAACCGGCTGTGGCAGGAGATGATGAAGGGATACAGCGGCTTCTTCGAGTTCCATATACAGCCGGTGGGATACGCGAAGATGTTCCTCTTCGTACTCATCGGTTATTTGATCGCTATGTTGATCGATTTCCACCGGATCAAGAAGATCCCCCTGGATCAGGCACTGAAGAATGTAGAGTAGAAACGCAGATGCCCTTTGAAGGCAAGGCGCGAATTCCCCCGGAGCTCGGGTTTTGACGGTCTTCCGGGGGAATTTGCTTTGTCCGGAGTCTTTCAGAGAAGCTTTTGTGTAGACCAATTCCCCCGGATTTTGCTTTTTGGCGATCTTCCGGGGGAATTCTCTTTGCTCGGAGACTTCCTGATGAGCTTTTGTGTGGACCAATTCCCCCGGATTTTGCTTTTTGACCGTCTTCCGGGGGAATTCTCTTTGTCCGGAGACTTTCAGAGAAGCTTTTGTGTGGACCAATTCCCCCGGATTTTGCTTTTTGACCTTCTTCCGGGGGAATTCTCTATGCCCGGAGACTTCCATAGGTGCTTTTGTGTGGACCAATTCCCCCGGGATTTGCTTTTTGACCTTCTTCCGAGGGAATTCTCTTTGCCCGGAGTCTTCCAGAGGTGCTTTTG
>CADCQT010000045.1 GCA_902803645.1 uncultured Lachnospiraceae bacterium
AACAGCCTTAGTCAGACGGGATACCTTACGAGCAGCATTGTTCTTATGCATGATACCCTTACCTGCAGCCTTGTGGATTACCACGTTTGCCTCAGCTAAAGCAGCCTCAGCTGCAGCCTTATCAGAAGCCTCTACAGCAGCCTCAACCTTCTTGATAGCAGTCTTAACTGTAGACTTGATAGACTTGTTACGCTCAGCTCTCTTAGCGCTTACTAAAACTCTCTTCTTAGCAGATTTGATGTTAGCCAACTTGTACACCTCCAATGTAAATATAATCAAAATTATTGTGATCTACATTGCAGCCGGACACGGACAGTTCAATGCAATCATACTTGCTTATAATACAAAAGGTTCTGTATTCTGTCAAGGATTATCTTGTTTTTCAATAAAAAATAAGATAATCTAGTGAAGGTATGAATTGTAACCATTATTAATTGATAGAAATATATATTAGGAGAAGTCAAATCTATGGCAGTTGATCGTTCCCATATTCGTAATTTTTGTATCGTAGCTCATATTGATCATGGTAAATCCACTCTGGCAGATCGTATGATCGAGATGACCAATACCTTGACAGAGCGTGAGATGCAGGCTCAGGTCTTAGATAATATGGATCTGGAAAGAGAAAGAGGTATCACCATTAAGTCCCAGGCAGTACGTCTTATCTACACCGCAAAAGACGGTCAGGAGTATATCCTGAATCTGATCGATACTCCCGGACATGTGGACTTTAACTACGAGGTATCCCGTTCTCTTGCAGCCTGTGACGGGGCGATCCTTATCGTAGATGCAGCTCAGGGAATTGAAGCACAGACACTGGCCAATGTATATCTTGCGCTTGACCATGATCTTGAGGTGCTTCCGGTTATTAATAAGGTGGACCTCCCATCAGCAGACCCTGAGCGTGTAGCAACGGAGATCGAGGATGTCATCGGACTTGTGGCAGAGGATGCACCCCGCATTTCAGCCAAGACAGGTCTGAATGTGGATGAGGTGCTTGAGCAGGTGATCACCAGACTTCCGGCCCCTACAGGAGATGAGAATGCGCCTCTTCAGGCACTGATCTTTGATTCCCTTTATGATGCCTACAAGGGGGTTATTGTATTCTGTCGGATCAAGGAAGGCAGGATCAGACCCGGGGATAAGGTGAAGATGATGGCCACCGGCGCCAGCTTTGATGTTGTAGAGGTTGGTTACTTTGGAGCCGGTCAGTTCCTGCCCTGTGATGAGTTAAGTGCAGGCATGGTTGGGTATATGACTGCATCCATTAAGAATGTAAGGGATACCAGAGTGGGTGATACCATTACCCAGGTTGCAAATCCCTGTGCCCAGCCTCTTCCGGGATATAAGAAGGTAAATCCTATGGTCTACTGTGGACTGTATCCGGCAGACGGAGCGAAGTATCCGGATCTAAGGGATGCCCTTGAGAAGCTTCAGCTAAATGACGCGGCACTTCAGTTTGAGCCGGAGACATCTGTGGCTCTTGGCTTTGGATTCCGCTGTGGATTCCTTGGCCTGTTGCATTTGGATGTTATCCAGGAGAGACTGGAAAGAGAATATGATCTGGATCTTGTTACAACAGCTCCCGGTGTAGTATACCGGGTGCATAAGACAGATGGAACCATGATCGAGCTGACAAACCCGAGTAACCTTCCGGATCCTTCCGAGATTGAATATATGGAAGAGCCTATGGTGGATGCGGAGATCATGGTTACCAGTGACTACATTGGAGCCATTATGGACCTTTGCCAGGAGAGACGAGGAGAATATGTATCTCTTGAGTATATTGAGGAAGGCAGAGCACTTGTGAAGTATATTCTTCCTCTGAATGAGATTATCTATGATTTTTTTGACGCCTTAAAGAGCCGGTCCAGAGGATACGCTTCCTTTGATTATGAGATCCGGGGCTATCAGCAGTCCAAGCTGGTGAAGCTGGATATCCTTATTAATAAGGAGACAGTGGATGCCCTTTCCTTTATCGTCTTCGAAGGAACTGCCTATGAGCGCGCAAGAAAAATGTGCGAGAAGCTTAAGGATAATATTCCAAGACATCTGTTTGAGGTTCCGATCCAGGCGGCGGTAGGTTCTAAGATTATTGCCAGAGAGACGGTTCGTGCCATGCGTAAGGATGTCCTGGCAAAGTGTTACGGTGGTGATATCAGCCGTAAGAGAAAGCTGTTAGAGAAGCAAAAGGAAGGAAAAAAGCGCATGAGGCAGGTGGGGAATGTTGAGATCCCACAGGAGGCCTTTATGAGTGTTCTCAAGCTTGATGATGATAAATAATATGCAAAATACAAATGTTGATCCAAGAGAGATTGAACTTTATATTCATATTCCCTTCTGTGTCAAGAAGTGTGATTACTGCGATTTTTTATCCGGGCCTTATGATGAGCAGATTCAGAAGGAATATACCATGTCTCTTTGCCAGGAGATCATCTGGCAGAGTAGGCGTGTCTTCGGACGGGTGACTTCTGTCTATATTGGGGGAGGAACTCCCAGCTGGCTTCCGGTGAAGCTGATGGAAAAGATCATGGATACCCTGCGGGCCCATTTTGATCTGGATCCTCTGGCAGAGGTGACAATCGAAGCCAATCCCGGAACAGTTACCGGTGAGGCGGCCAATATCTACCGCAGCATCGGCATCAACCGTATCTCCCTGGGACTTCAGTCGGCCCATGATGATGAGCTTAAGCTTCTGGGAAGGATTCATACCTATGATCGGTTTCTTCGTACCTATGAGATCCTGCGCCAGGCTGGATTTGAGAATGTGAATGTGGATCTTATGACAGGACTTCCGGGACAGACTCCGGGGAAGCTTATCGAGAGCATACGGCGGGTGTCTGCCCTTCGTCCGGAGCATATTTCCTGTTATGCTCTGATCATTGAGGAGGGCACCCCTTTTTACAGCAGATATCGTGCAGATGATATTCGTCAGAAGAACGGACAGCCCACCATGGAACTTCCCAATGAAGATCAGGCCTATGAGCTGATGAAGCGTGCCCAGCAGGAAATTATATCCCATGGCTATGAGCAGTATGAGATCAGTAACTATGCCAAGCAGGGGAAAGTCTGTCGGCATAATATCGGCTACTGGACGAGAAAGACCTATGTGGGTATGGGGATCGGAGCAGCTTCTCTTATTGCACCGGAATGCCTGGTGCCAAAGCCGGAGGGAGAAGAAACCGGTGGTATGGGACTGGAATATCGGATCTCAAACACCAGATATATCTACGATTATATAGATGATGCATCCCATCTGATGGCCATTGATCCTCAGGCGGATGCGGCAGATGTACCGATCTATGACAGTGTGCAGAGAATCACCCGCAAGGGTGCCATGGAAGAGTTTATGTTCCTTGGACTTCGCCAGATTCGTGGTGTATCCAGGGAGGATTTTTATCAGGCCTTCGGCAAAGAAATCGACAGTGTGTATCATAATGCACTGGAGGAATTAAAACAGGAAGGTCTTCTTGAGGCCCGTGAGGGTCGAATCTATTTAACGGAGCAGGGACTGGACCTGTCAAATTACGCTTTATCCAAATTTTTGCTATAGCAAGTGTTGACAAAGATTGGAAAGGGTGATAAATTACCTTTTAGAAGATGTTAGCACTCCTAACATTTGAGTGCTAACAGAGTTTGGAGGTGGTATTTTGGCAGAGATGACAGAACTTACAGAGCGTCAGGAGAAGATCTTGAACGTGATCATCCGTAATTATCTTGAGACCGGTGAGCCGGTGGGCAGCCGTACCATTTCCAAGAATTCGGATTTGAATCTAAGTTCCGCGACCATACGTAATGAGATGAGTGATCTTGAAGAGTTAGGATATATCCTGCAGCCTCATACATCCGCCGGTCGTATTCCATCGGATAAGGGATATCGGTTTTACGTAGATCATCTTATGGAACAGAAGGATCAGGAGATCAACGAAGTGAAGGAGATGGTGGTTGAGCGGACGGATCAGATGGAGAAGATGCTCAAGCAGGTGGTGAAGGTACTTGCCAACTCTACCCAGTATGCCACAATGATTTCTGCCCCGGCGGTTCGGGGGATTCGGGTCCGATTTGTTCAGCTGTCAGCTGTGAATGATCATGAACTGCTGTCGGTTGTGGTGATGGACGGGAATGTGGTCCGTAACCGGATTATCAAGTTGGAGCAGAGTCTTAGCAATGAGGATATCCTTAAGCTGAATATGCTCCTTAATACCAATCTTTCCGGACTTACCGTCAATGACATTAATCTGGCTCTGATTCAGAAGATGCGGCAGAATGCAGGTTCCTACTCAGGAATCATTGCAGAGGTCCTTGAGAATATTGCAGGGACCATCGAGTCGGATGAGGAGAGAGAAATCTACACCAGTGGAGCAACGAATATTTTTAAGTATCCGGAGCTTTCAGATTCGGAGAAGGCATCCCATCTGATTTCAGCCTTTGAGGATAAGGGCGAACTGAAGGATCTGATCGAGGATATCGAGTCGGATGAGGATGGAAATCCCAACGGCATTAAGGTTTATATCGGTAATGATATTCCAAGCATGCAGGACTGCAGTGTTGTAACTGCCAAGTATGATTTGGGAGACGGTTTTAAGGGAACCATTGGAATCCTAGGTCCGAAGCGTATGGATTACGAGAATGTTATGCGACAGCTGAAGCAGTTAAAGTCACAGCTTGGGGATATTGTCCATTCATCAGAACTTCCGGGAACATCCTCTGTTAAGGGGATCGGGAAGAAAGAATTATAAAAATAAGGAGGCCGGTAACAGTGGCAGAGAAAGAGAAACAGGCACAGCAGGAGGCAAAGGAAGAAGAGGTCAAGGTAACCGAAGCTTCTGAGGATTGCGAGACTGCAGAGGCAAAGTCGACTTCCGAAGAGAATAAGACGGAAGAGAAGGCGAAGAAATCTAAGAAGGAATCCAAGAAAAAGAAGGATCCCAGGGATGAGAAGATTGCTGAGCTTGAGGATAAGGTGAAGCGTCAGATGGCGGAATTCGATAATTTCCGTAAGAGAACAGACAAGGAGAAGTCAGCCATGTATGACATGGGTGTCAAGGATGTGATCGATAAGCTTCTTCCTGTAATCGATAATTTCGAACGTGGGCTTGTGGGAATCGAAGAGGATACAAAGGATCCTATCGCCCAGGGAATGCAGATGATTTATAAGCAGTTTTCCGGAATGTTAGATGCAGTGGGAGTCAAAGAAATCCCCTCCCTTGGTCAGACCTTTAATCCGGATCTTCATAATGCGGTGATGCATGTGGATGATGACAACTGCGGTGAGCAGGAGATCGTTGAGGTTCTTCAGAAGGGATACACCTACCATGAGGGCGTTGTACGTCACTCCATGGTAAAGGTAGCCAATTAATTGCTGAGAAAGCTTGTAGGGCTTTATCATATATTGTTATTAAAATTTCCTAAGGAGGAATATTGTTATGAGTAAGATTATTGGTATCGATTTAGGAACCACCAACAGCTGTGTTGCTGTTATGGAAGGTGGACAGCCTACTGTTATTGCTAACCAGGAAGGTTCTCGTACAACACCTTCTATCGTGGCATTTACAAAGAATGGTGAGAGACTTGTAGGTGAGCCGGCGAAGCGTCAGGCGGTTACAAATGCTGAGAACACCATCGCTTCCATCAAGCGTGATATGGGTACAGATAATGGTCGTACCATTGATGGTAAGAAGTATTCTCCACAGCAGATCTCTGCTATGATCCTTCAGAAGCTGAAGGCTGATGCTGAGAACTACCTTGGTGAGAGTGTTTCTGAGGCGGTTATTACCGTTCCTGCATACTTCAATGATGCTCAGCGTCAGGCAACAAAGGATGCAGGTAAGATCGCAGGTCTTGATGTTAAGCGTATCATCAACGAGCCTACAGCTGCTGCATTGGCTTATGGTCTTGATAATGAGAATGAGCAGAAGATCATGGTTTACGATTTAGGTGGTGGTACATTTGATGTATCTGTGATCGAGATCGGTGACGGTGTTATCGAGGTATTATCTACCAACGGTGATACACATCTTGGTGGAGATGATTTTGATAATGCTATCATGAACTGGATGGTTTCCGAGTTCAAGACAAAGGAAGGCGTTGATCTTTCTAGCGATAAGATGGCTCTTCAGAGATTAAAGGAAGCAGCTGAGAAGGCGAAGAAGGAGCTTTCTTCCGCAACAACCACTAACATCAACCTTCCTTTCATCACAGCAACAGCAGAGGGACCAAAGCACTTTGATATGGATCTGACACGTGCCAAGTTCGATGAACTGACCCTTGATCTTGTAGAGCGTACAGCAATTCCTGTACAGAATGCGCTTAAGGATGCAGGTCTTACAGCAGGAGATCTTACAAAGGTCCTTCTGGTTGGTGGATCTACACGTATCCCGGCTGTTCAGGCTAAGGTTAAGCAGCTGACAGGCAAGGAGCCTAACAAGTCCCTTAACCCGGATGAGTGCGTAGCATTAGGTGCTTCCATCCAGGGTGGTAAGCTGGCAGGAGATGCAGGTGCAGGTGAAGTCCTTCTCTTGGATGTAACTCCTCTTTCTCTCTCCATTGAGACAATGGGTGGTGTTGCAACCCGTCTGATCGAGCGTAACACAACCATTCCTACTAAGAAGAGCCAGATTTTCTCTACCGCAGAGGATAACCAGACTGCAGTAGATATCAATGTGGTACAGGGTGAGCGTCAGTTCGCAAGAGATAACAAGTCCCTTGGACAATTCCGTCTGGATGGTATTCCACCAGCACGTCGTGGTGTACCACAGATCGAGGTTACCTTCGATATCGCTGCCAACGGTATCGTAACTGTTTCCGCTAAGGATCTTGGAACAGGTAAGGAACAGCATATTACCATCACAGGTGGTTCTAACATGAGTGATGATGAGATCGATAAGGCTGTCAAGGAAGCAGCTGAGTTCGAGGCACAGGATAAGAAGCGTAAGGAAGCTATCGATACAAGAAACGATTCTGATGCATTTGCAATGCAGACAGAGAAGGCTCTCGGCGAAGTTGGAGATAAGATTGATGCAGCTGCAAAGAGCACGGTAGAGGCAGATCTTAAGGCTCTTAAGGATCTTGTTGCAAAGCATGAGAAGGCAGAGGACATGACAGAGGCTGATGTGGCAGAGATGAAAGCTGCCAAGGAGAAGCTGGAAGGCTCCGCTCAGCAGGTATTTGCCAAGATGTATGAGCAGGCTCAGGCAGCAGCCGGTGCAGCAGGAGCTGCAGGTGCAGGCCCGGATCCTTCACAGGCAGCAGGGGCAGGTGCTAACGACGATGTCGTAGATGCTGACTTCAAGGAAGTATAATTTTACCATTGGACAGTTAGGAATAAGTCAGGGGCTCCGTGGGGGCTCCTGACTTAACAATGTATAAAGGAACGACAATTATGGCAGAAGAGAAACGTGATTATTATGAGGTGTTAGGCGTTGACAAGAACGCTGATGATGCCGCGATTAAGAGGGCTTATCGTAAGCTTGCAAAGAAATATCATCCGGATTCCAATCCGGGGGATAAGGAAGCTGAAGCAAAGTTTAAGGAAGCATCCGAAGCCTACGCCGTTCTGTCTGATGCAGAGAAGAGAAGACAGTATGATCAGTTTGGACATGCCGCCTTCTCAGGTGGCGGCGGTGGAGCCGGTGGTTTTGACTTCTCGGGCATGGATTTCGGGGATATCTTCGGAGATTTCTTTGGGGATATTTTCGGAGGCGGAAGAAGAGGCGCTGCAAATAATGGCCCCCAGAAGGGAGCAAACCTTCGGGCGCAGGTGCGGATCAAATTTGAAGAGGCAGCCTTCGGCTGTGAAAAGGAGCTGGAGATCGTACTGAAGGAAGAGTGTCAGACCTGCCACGGAACAGGAGCAAAGCCTGGAACCAGCAAGGTGACCTGCCCCCGTTGTAACGGTCAGGGGCGTATTATCACGACCCAGCAGTCACTTTTTGGAACCGTTCAGAATGTGACCACCTGTCCGGAATGTGGCGGCAGCGGTCAGATCGTCAAGGAAAAGTGCGTAGATTGTCACGGAACCGGATATATTGCCAAAAAGAAGCGTATTTCTGTTTCTATTCCGGCGGGAATCGATAACGGACAGAGCGTAAGAATCCGTGAGAAGGGTGAGCCTGGAATCAATGGCGGACCAAGAGGTGATCTTCTGGTGGAGGTTATTGTTGCAGGTTCTGATAAGTTCCAGAGAAACGGCTATGATGTATATTCTGAGACAGAGATCTCCTTTGCACAGGCAGCTCTCGGAGCAGAAGCGATCATTGAGACTCTGGATGGTCAGGTAGTCTATGAAGTGAAACCGGGAACACAGCCGAATACAAGGATCCGTCTCAAGGGAAAGGGAATTCCATCCCTTCGTTCTTCCGCTATTCGTGGGGATCAGTATGTGACCCTTAAGGTGGCGGTGCCAAAGTCTATGAATTCAGAAGCCAAGGAGGCCCTTCGTGCTTTCGATGCGGCATGCGGACAGACCTTATCCGGTAACAGCGGTAAGCATTCCAAGAAACGTGGACCATTCCGCAGATGATAAGAGATAAGAAAAGAAAGACCAGAAAGCCGGGGAGGTTTCTCCGGCTTTCCTTTGTTCTTGCAGGCATATGTTTTGTGGTGTCGGTGACAGGTCTGCTGCAGATTTGCCATGAATATAAGAAAAATCAAAGGATCTATGAAAGAGCTCAGAAGGAATATACCAGGCCCCAAAAGAAAAAGCAGAATCAGAAGGAACGTCATCTTCAGGTGAATTTTAAAGACCTGCAGAAAAAGTATCCGGACGCGGCGGCATGGCTCTATATTCCGGATGTATTAAGTTATCCGGTGATGTATTGCGGTGATAATACAACCTATCTTGATCGGTCTTATAACGGGCTGTACGACCCGGCGGGAAGTCTGTTTTTGGATCAGAAATGTGATCCGGATCTGTCGGATCAGCATATGATCCTATATGGTCATAATATGAAGGATGGATCTATGTTCGGCAGTTTAAAGCAGTATATGCGAAGGGATCATTTTCTTAAGGAACATCCCTGTTTTTATCTTTACGGGCCGGGACAGGAGAGAAAATACACCATTGTGTCCTGTCGTCAGGTTGACTGGAGGGATGCGATTTATACAGTTTATAAAAAAACGGATGGAGGATATGGGCAATTTGCCAGGGAGATCCTGGGACTATCAAGCGAAAAATCAAACACAAAAAGTGTTACTTTATCAACCTGTTCGACGGAGGATAAACGATTTGTTATAACAGGGATCCTTCAGAACTAGGAAACTGCACATATTTATTGTAGTATTTTCACATACATTTTCGACATATTGCTGAAAATGAAGGAGAAGGCCATAGAATTATAGACACATGGGTACTTTCTTGCTATACTATCTACGTTAAAAGAGTCGTCTGAGGACGGCTTTTTTTGCGAAAAAAACAGGGTAATGGGATATGAGGATTTTGGGGATGTATCTTAGAAAACAATTACCCTTCTGGAGGTTATGCATACATGAAAAAACGAAATAGCACAATGGCTGTCTTTTTGAAAAAGACGATTGCTTTGACGATGGCGACCACTATGGTACTGACAGGTACAGGTGGTCTTAATTTTTGTCCTTCCCTAAGTGCCTGGTCCCAGGAAGTGGATACGACAGCAGGAGGGGAGAATCAGGTAGATTCTGCGGAGGAAGAGAGTCCGGCGGTCTCTTCTGAGGATCTGAATCAGACCATGGAACTGTCCTTTGGGATCCATTGGGAGGATGAGGAGAACCGGGGAGGTTTTCGCCCGGACAGTGAAAGTGTCAGAGAAAAACTCTTATCTGTGCTAAAGGCTCATCCCCTTACAGGGAAAAATTCCGGAAGTTACAATGCTTCTGTTGATGACCTGGAGGGACGCAGGCAGGGGATCAAAGTGTCTGTGACAGAGTCCGGATCCCACTGGGAGGTCACCTATTCCAATGTTCCGGTGTTTATTCTGGCTGGAACGGGAAATCAGACAACCGCGAATGGGGATAATACCTATCAGGTGGATTCCTACCGGTTGGATCTGGCTGCTATTTCTGTATTGGGGTATAAGAAAGACCGGGAGGATATGGACTTTGGGGTTCATTTGGAGTCTCAAAATGATGTGTCTTTTATTTCAGATCATCCTCAGGTAAATCTCTCTCTTGATATGTCGCTTTTTGCAGAGACATTCCAGCGGACAGTGACCTGGAATGATAATGTGGATGTCAATGGCTACAGACCAAAAGATATCGACTTTTTATCCCTGCATTATATAGTGGAGGGAAAAGAGCGGGCTATTTTGTCTTCTTCTGCATCAGAGGGAGAGGAGCCGGAAGGCGTGGATGTGGTAACAGAGAAGGAGGCAAAGGAAGAACTGGGAGCGTTGGATGCATCGGTTTTTACGCCGGACCGTACAACACCACAGATCGATACCCATTGGAATCTGGAGTGGAAGTATCTGCCGAAAACAGATCCGAATGGAAATGAGATCTCTTATTTTCTGTGCCAGAGACAGGTGCCCCAGCGCTATCTTTCATCTCTTGGAAATGCAGCCAATGTAAGGGTGGAGGATCAGGTCACCTATACGTATTCCGATCGTTTTTCTGTTACCGTCACCTGGAACGATGCGGCAGAAAAAGAGCACCGTTTGAAGGATATTAAGGATTTGGATCTTAGCATCTATCAGATAAGTGCAGGAAAAACCAAGAAGATCTACAACACAAAAGAGGAGGTGCCTTCCGGTCTTAAGGATTCAGATATTGAATGGCCCGCTTCCTGTGACGGAGATTCCTGGACACTTACAGTTCCTTCCTTAAAGGGCTATAGTGAAAATAATGCAACCAATACCTACTATGTCACAGTAAAGGCTCCGACGAAGATCGAAGGGGAGGATTGGACCTATGATGTGACCTATGATAACGGTCTTTCTTCCAATGAGACGAAAAGGGCCTACGCCAACGGTGCGGTTTTGATCAATTTGGATGGAGAGAGTCATTTTGAAGCTACAAAGGTCTTTCAGGTCGTGGGACTTGATCGGAGTGTGGCGGCATCGAAGGTTTCCTTCCGGTTATGGTGTTATCCGGATAACAAGACGGCGGATGCCATGTCTGCCGTGACAGTGGGAGGCAATCAGCTGACCTGGCAGCCGAAGGAATCCGATATCGTATCCTGTGATACCGGAGAATATAAGAAGAAGGGATATGATAAGATCGATCTGAAGGACAGCAGTTTTTCGAATAAGCCTTTGGAGCGATATGATGCCCTTGGCTATAAGCTGAAATATTGTGTAACAGAGGATCCTACAGATGTCTATCAGGCTGTTTACCCGGAAGGAACAGAGGTACTGGAAAACGGCCAGACCATGAGTAATATTCTTTCTCATCAGAAGATGTTTAAGGTAAGAAAGATCTGGAACAGCCAGGGATATGGTGCATATAAAAAGACTTCTGTTACACTGGAACTTCAGAAGAGTCTGGATGGAAAGGACTGGAGTTATGCCGGTCGAAGGGCTGTTTTCTCCGGATTTACATCCAGTGTTACAGCTAAGGAGAAGGCTCTGTCTCCTGTTTCAAAATATGAAGATGGGCAGGAACTGAAGTATCGGGTAATCGAAAAACTGGAATATAATGGAAAACCTGTTACCATCAAAAACTGGGTAGAACAGGAGGGTGTTTTATCCGCGACCTATGAGCTTGATGGAAAAGAGTATATTGCTACGATACGGCAGGATCAGGATACCTTTACCGTATTTAACGAGGTTTCATCGGATCTTACCATTCATCTTAAGAAACTGTGGAAAAATTCCGATTCTGCAGCCTGGGGGGAGGAAGATAAGAAGGATGGAACAAAGATCATCCGTAAGAAGAGAGGATTTGTACTTAACCTGTATCGATCAAGACAGGGAGAGACTACAAAGCTTTATGCAAAGGTAAAGGTGTCTGTTGCTGAAAACGGCAGTGTGACTGTGACAGCAGAAGACGGCAGTGGAGAGGCGTTGTCTCCTGTGAAGGCCTATACTCCGGATTATTCTCAGGATGCCTGGGATTTGATCGATCTTGCGCTTCCCCGTTCGGATGAGGGGTATGTCTACGATTACCATGTAACGGAAGATTTCCCAAAGCTTGAGGGTGCCGGTGTATATCAGGCGGTAAACTACAAGGTACATGGCAAGGATGAGGCCGGGCAAAAGGCCGGTGATATGACAGTAACTGCGACAAACAGTATCTATTCCGGAGATGGGGAGTACCATGAAATCTATGTAAAGAAGAAGTGGAATGATAACAGTGATGTGGAAAGCCGTGGCAGTGTAACGGCAACGGTTGGAATCTGGGAGAAAAATGAGAGTGGCTGGAAATTTACAAAGGCCTCAGAGCTTTTGGAAAATGACATTTCAGCAGTCCTGGATGGGGAGAATAACTATGCAAGGATCGTAAAGGTTACAGATCTGTATATTCCGGGAAAATATAAGGAGCTGCAGGAAGGCGAGAGGATAGTTAAGGCACTTAAAAATAAAAGTGAGAAGATTCGCCTGGGCGTTACGGAGACAGATATTCTGTGTGACGGGATCCGTTTTCCTCAGAGGACCGGTTATACCTATGAAGAGAAGGTTTCCGGTGAGAATGAGAAAAAAACCTGGATCGTAGAGGGAACCATAGCTGGTGGTATGTTATCCTCCGGTCAGCTTCGCAGTGGATATGATTACAGTGTAGAAGAGGATGAGCAGACTTATACTATTACGAATACCAAGTCCGGTAAGGTGGATATTAGTTCAACCATAGAGTGGAAAGACGGAGGATACGGAAAATATCGCCAGTATGGATGGGGGGTTGCTCTTTATTATGTGGATCGAAACGGAAAGGAACTTCCCTTTGTGGGAGAAGACGGCAAACAGCTGGTGGAAGAGGATTCGGATGAATCTGTTACAGCAGAAAATGCCTATAAGACCTCGGAAGAACCTGTAAAGGGAGAGGACGGAAAGAACTGTTACCGATATAGAGATCTTATATTCTCAGGTCTTCCTATGTATGACAATAAAGGAAGGGCGTATACATATTCTGTCCATGAGTATATTAAGGATAAAGATGGAAACCGGATGGAACTTACCATTACGGATCCGGAAAATGATCTTAAGAGAACCCACTACCAGGTAACAGGAGATAATGACGGTGTCCTTGAACCTACAGCCACATCTCTTGTTGACAGCGTTTTAACTCAGCAGTATGGGGTGAAGTTTCATCATAAGGCAGGTGGAACCTCGGTAGATACGACCTATTATACCCTCTGGTATGATCAGGCAAGGATCGAAGAACCTCAGACCTACGGCAGGCGCGTGCACGCCGCTTATCAGCTGTTTTACAAGATGTCGGATGAGAAGATGGATGCATTGCAGCCCTATACCCAGCGCATGGTAAGAAATACAGTGTCAGCGGAAGAGGGGGCAGATAATACCTACTATCAGAAGGTAATGTTCTCTGGAATGCCGGAGTTTGATGAAGAAGGTAATCATTATGAATACTTTGCGCAGCAGGAGCTTTTGAATAACCCGGCAGGAGATGCAGGGTATACAACAGAGTATTATGAAAAAAGCCTTGTGAAGAAAAATCCGAAGGTGGAGAAGACAGGAACACCGGCCTTTGACCTTGAAGAGGAGACCATAGCTTCTGAATGTAAGGAGAATGGTGTCACAGGCGTGCGGTTGCCGGAGAACGGTCTTTTTGTCAACCGGATCCACGGCAGACTTAAGATCAACGGGACAAAAGAGTGGAAGGATATGCCGGATGATACTGGAGTGATGGGATATCCGGATATTGAGATCAGTCTTACCAAAAGAAGCGATTATGACAGGGATGATGCCGCTATACCTGCCACCATTAACAAGGCAAGGTCTAGGTACAGTTTTCTGACAGAGGATGGAGAAGAACGGGAATTTGAAAAGTTTGACCGGTATGGTGCCGTTTATATCTATTCCTTGAAAGAGAAGATGTATCTTCCCGGAACAAAGAAGAGGATCTCTTCTCATCTTTATCATTCCCTTATGAATGGTGAGATGAAGGAGGATGATCCGTATGACGTAACCGGGGATCGTCAGCTGAACAACTATTACAGTGTCCATGGGGCCAACAGAGATATTTGTATCCATAAAACCTGGGGAGCTGATATGCCGGAGGACGGCAATCCAAAAGCAGTTTTTAGGTTGTATCGAAGTCTGGTGGATATAGCGGATATGACAGAGGAGGAAGACGGTGGAGCCTCTACTGTTGCAAAAATCGTAAAAGATAAGGAAAAGTTAAGGACCTTATGGAATAAAAAAGAGGAAGTGGATGCTGTTACATTTGTCTATGACAAAGATAATCCACAGCAGACAAAAACGCTTAAGAATCTGCCTCTTTATGCTTCAAACGGTCAGCTCTACCTCTATTTTATGGAGGAGGATACTTCTCTGGATTCTGAGGAAGGTCTGCCGGGATTTCAGGCAGAATACGATGAAAAGGATACCGGATACCGGTTGTTTACGGATGGAAAGAACACGGGAAAGATCGTCTTTACAAATCAGAACATATCAACGGGAAGATCGGATCTGGGAAATACCGGAAAAAAAGTGGAGACCATACGCATAACAGATGATGTCCATGTGAAAAACACCTTTGATACTGACACGGTGAAAGAGATCTGTGGAGTCAAAGACTGGAAGGAAAACACCGCGGACCTGGTGGAGGAGGACAGATATTCTTCCTTTATCAAAGAGAATATCCGTCCTAAGGTTTCTCATGGTAGCTTGCCGGGGGTAACGCTTGGGCTTACCCGGATCCTGGATGGTAAAACAGAGGAGATCAAGGCGGATCAGTATCAGATTACTTGGCAGGAAGAGGAGGGAGTCTACACCTATTCCATAAAACCGGTGGATGGCGCGACCTTCCCAAAATACAATAAGGATGGAAAAGCCTATATCTACCAGGTGACAGAAGAAATGTCCCATGAGGGATCTGTTGAGACAAACTACAAAGGTACAGAGAAAGTAAGTAAAAATGCAGCCCTGGCCGATGAGAAGAACGTTCTGAAGATGGAGGATCTCACCAATACCTTGCAAGGTTCTGTAAAGGTAAATAAGTGGTGGAACGATGGCCGTGATGCCTATCTTTTACGAGATGTGCAGTTACAGATCGATCTTGTGGCCTGTAAAGAAGGGGAAAGTGATCCCCTATTTGTCTTGTGCCATAATATGTCTAAGGCGGATAAATGGGTATATACCTTTAAGGAACTGCCGCTTGTGGATCAGCAGGGCAACAGGATCGTATATAAGATTCGGGAGAGAAAGATCGGTGAAGATCAAGTGGAAGATCTGAAGACAAGCCGTGAGGAGAAGGGCTTTATCTTCCAGGGTAGAACGAATAACTATCAGGTGTCCTATCAGGATTATGACGGCCTTTTTCTTACTCCCGAGAAGCCGGCTGGATCAACAGAGATCACCAACAAGTTAACAGGGACTTCACTTACCATTGTAAAAAAATGGGAAGGAGATTCTTCTGACTTTTATGCCAGACCGGGGGAGCTTCGATTCAAACTTCAGTACCGTGTGGCGAAGTGGAAGGAAAGTGATGGGAAGGTAACAGGATTTGAAGAAAACTGGCAGGATAGCAGTTCTAACACCGGTTCTTCGGATACATCTGTTATCATCACCCTGAAGGAGAAGGATCAGGATCCGGATGCGCCGGATATCTGGAAGAAAACTGTGGCGAATCTTCCTAAGACCATTATGGTGGATGGCGTTCCAAGGTTTGTACAGTACCGGGCTGTTGAATTGGACCGTGACGCGGATGGAAGGGATAAGGAACTTAAGATCGGCGATTCTATGGATAGCTACCTTCTGACAAAGCAGGATGATCATCTAACGGATAATCTTGGAAGGGATGCCGGTGACATTGTGAGCAAAACAGAACTTGTCAACCGGTATGTATCCCATGAAAATATGACCGTGTATCGTTTCTGGAACGACAACACCCTCCATGATACCAGGGTGGCTCTTTACAGTACAAACTTTGAGAGAGGAGATAAAAAGGCGGGAGAAGCTGCTGCAACGGTTGTAAAGGACGGACGGGGCAGATCGACGGTGCGCACCCTTACTAAGGGAGATGAGAATCTGCGGTCTGTAACATATGAACATTTGCCCATGTATAACCGTGATCAGAAGAAGATCCACTATTATGTGGGAGAAGTGGCAGCTGCAGGCAAAGAAGTATTCTACGACAGTACTTCCCGTCTGACCCGCACAAAGGAGGAAAAGGGTATCAGTTATCGCACCAGATACTACGAGATCAGAGACGGTAAGGTCACAAGGGAGCTGGAGGATTCTGCAGTTTCCGGCAAGACAAAAAATACCCTGACTGAGTGCACAGAGGATAACAATAGGTGTATCCTTGTAGAAAATACGCCTCTTATCTGTGTGAAGGTCTCAAAGAACTGGAAGGATGAAGCGGCAGACAGACCCGAGGAGGTAAGTTATGTCCTGCTTCAAAAGAAGGGTGATCAGAAAAGGGAAATGGAGATCCAAAGGGTCGCAGTAACGAAAGATTCTTCGGAAGGAACCGCTTCCTATACCTGGAGGGATCTGCCGACACATGAGGAGATCTCTTTGAATGCAGCACCTGCTGTGGGCGAGGAGATCACCTATGAGGTGGACGAAAAAGAGGTCCCACACGGCTATAAGAAAACGGTAAGTGCACTGGATGAAAAGACCTTTGTGATTACCAATACCATGGAGACAGATGATCTGGAGGTTCATAAGACCTGGAAGAATGAAAAAGAGGCATCGAATCTAAAAAAGGTGGATCATGTTACCTTTAAGCTGATGCGAAAAGTCCCTGGGGGAGATTATTCGGAGGTATTTTCTTCGGATAAACGTCCTGTTACCATTAAGGTATATCGAAAGGAAGAAAATGCCACGGATACAGGCAGGATCACAGGTCTTCCAAGATATAACAGCGAAGGGAAACCGTATCAGTACTGTGCCATTGAGACTTCTTTGACTTATAAAAAAGAGGGAGAAGACTCTTCTGTAACGGTAGAGGCGATTTCGGGTGATACCACCGATGAAGGGATAATTGGAGAATATCGTTATTCTTCAAAGACCACATCGGCAACGGATGAAACGGGCAAAACCTTCTATACCACTACAGCGGTCAATACGTATCTTCCGGACAACAAGAGGAAGAAAGAGGAGGAACCAAAGAATACAGAAGAGAAGAAAGACAAGCCATCCGGTGGTGGCGGCGGATCTGCTGTAGTAGAACCGGAGCCGGATGAGATAAAGAAGGAGGAGAAACCGGAAGACTCTAAGCCAAAGGATAAAAAACCGGAGGATTCCCGAAAAGAGGATAAAAAACCGGAAGACTCCAAGCCGGAGGATAAAAAACCGGAGGATAAAAAACCGGAGGATTCGGAGAAAAAGGGAGAAAAAACAGAGGACTCCAAAAAGGATGAACCCGGAAATAAAGATCCAAAACCCAGGCATACCAAAAAGAAAACAAAGGATGCAAAAAGTGATTCTAGGAAAGAGTCCAAGAAAGACTCCAGAAAAGACGCTTCAGAGGATACAAAGAAGGATGGAAAGAAAAAACGTAAGAGAAAAACACAGACCATTCGAAGGAGGACCTCAGAAGAGGAGGATCATAAGAAGAATCGAAAGAGTAAGAAGCGGCGAAAGGAGGAGATCGATTTGAAAGGATACTATGATTATATGGGAGTATGGCATCCCGTCAGGGAAGTTCCAAAGACAAAGGATCGATCTCCCATACTTCTGTTTATTATTCTGGCCACGGTATCCTTTGGATATCTGACCTTTGGTGCTTTGCGTTTTTTGGTAAAGAAGCCGGGAAAATCCACCGGTCGTAACAGACGCAAAAGATAAAATCTATCCTTTGTAAGAAAAAAGCAGGGGACAGGAAGAAACGTAAGGTTCTTTCTGTCCCCTGTCTGCTGTGGGGGGACTGCCTTGACAGTACTGTGGAATTTTACTAAAATTTATTTTTGTACTTTTATATGATTTTAACAGGAGGAAGCCATGCGTTGGACAAAGTTTACAATCGAAACAACGGAGGAAGCGGAGGATCTGGTGAGTGGTATCCTTTTTGATGAGGGAATCACCAATATTGAGATCGAGGATCTTCTTCCTGTACAGGCCTTAGAGGGTGAAGAATATGAAGAACTTCAGCCGGACCGGGGAGAAGATGACGGAAGCAGTCGTATTTCCTTTTATGTGGAAGAGGGAGAGGATTATGGTGCTCTCTTGGAGAGGATACGTTTGGAGATCGACTCTTCCAGAGCCTTTGCGGATATGGGAAGTGGTCATATCGCAATCTCCTCAACGGATGAGGCTGACTGGCGTAATAAATGGAAGGATTATTTTCATTCCTTCCAGGTGGGGGATATTTTCATCCATCCCAGCTGGGAAGAGTTAGAGCCGGGACATGAGAAGGATGTTGTCCTGCAGATCGATCCGGGAATTACCTTTGGAACCGGAAAGCATGAGACCACCCAGCTTTGTATCAAAGCTCTGGGAAAGTATCTGAAGGGGGGAGAGAAGGTCCTTGACGTGGGCTGCGGTAGTGGAATCTTATCCATGGTGGCTTTAAAGAAGGGGGCAAAGGTGGTGACAGGAACAGACATTGATCCGGCCTGTGTAGATGCGGTTAGAGAGAATCTCACCCGTAACCATCTGCCTGTAGAAAATATGCATTGCTATATCGGTGATCTGACAAGTGATCCGAAGATCAAGGCAAGTGTAGGGGATGGATATGATCTGGTGGTGGCCAATATCCTTGCAGATATTATTATCGGTATGATCGATGCCATTGCAGATACGATGAGACCGGGAGCTGTTTTTATTTCTTCCGGAATCATTGACTTTAAGCAAAAAGAGGTGGAGGAGGCTTTTGTAAAAGCCGGTCTTACCATTATTGAAACCGGAGAACAGGGCGAGTGGCGTTCTGTTATCGGACGGAAAATGTGATTTGAGGTGAAGTAACACATGGAATGTTATCTTGATAATTCCGCCACCACCCGTTGCAGCAAGGCTGCAGCGGAGCTGGTGACAAAGGTCTTAAGAGAGGATTATGGAAATCCCTCCTCTCTTCATAACAAGGGAATGGAAGCAGAGCAATACATAAAGGAGAGTCGGCAGATCATTGCTAAAAGCTTGAAGGTGGATCCCAAGGAGATCATTTTTACCTCCGGCGGTTCTGAGAGCAATAATCTGGCTATTTTAGGGGCTTGCTATGCCAACAAAAGGATCGGAAGGCATGTGATCACCACAGCCATAGAACATCCTTCTGTTTTTCAGCCTATGAAGGCCTTAGAGGAGGCCGGATATGAGATTTCCTATCTTCCGGTGGACGAAAGAGGTGTCTGTGATCTGAAGGTGTTGGCAGATGAGATCCGGGAAGATACGGTTCTGGTGTCTATGATGCATGTAAACAATGAAATCGGAACCATTCAGCCGATTGAGGAGGCTGCAAGGATCATTCATGACCGTAACGCCAATACTCTTTTTCATGTGGATGCCATCCAGTCCTATGGTAAGGTGGATCTTTTCCCCAGGAAGACCATGATCGATATGGTCTCTGTTAGCGGACATAAGCTCCATGGACCTAAGGGCTCCGGATTTTTATATGTACGGGACAAGGTGAAGCTTTCTCCTATCATCTATGGGGGAGGCCAGGAATGGGGAAGAAGAAGCGGAACAGAAAATGTTCCGGCTATTGCTGGTCTTGGGGTTGCGGTTCAGGAAATGTTTCATAACAAAGAGCAGCATATTCAAAAACTCTACGAGTTAAAGGAGTCACTTCGCAGTCAGCTTTCCAAAGTGGAGGGAATCAGTTTTAACGGAGCAGAGGGCGTTGGGGGAGCACCCCAGATCCTTTCTGTTTCCGTGGATGGTGTCCGTGCAGAAGTGATGCTTCATGCCTTAGAGGACAGAGGAGTATACTGTTCTGCCGGTTCTGCCTGCTCCTCCAATCGACCGGCCATCAGCCGGACCTTACAGGCCATTGGCCTTAAGAAGGAACTTTTGGATGCTACCGTGCGTTTTTCTCTTAGCATATATACCACCCAGGAAGAGATTGATGCGGCGGCAGATGCTATGGCAGAGCTTGTGGTTGCCCTTAGAAAATACAGGAGATATTAATAGATGGAAAAGGCGTTTTTAGTAAAGTATGGAGAGATCGGTCTGAAGGGAAAGAATCGGCATTTGTTTGAAGAGGCTCTTGTCCGCCAGATCGAGAATGGCTTAAAGCCCTTAGACGGTACCTTTAAGGTTACAAGACCACAGGGACGTATCTTTGTGGAAGGAGAGGGATTTGATGAGGATGATGTAATCGAGGCCCTTCAGAAGATCTTTGGAATCGTCTGGATCTGTCCCTGTTATATGACAGAAGATAAGGGATTTGACGCCCTTGCAGAGGAAGTCTGTGAGGCTATGAAGAAAAAGTTGGGAGACGCTCCTTTTACTTTTAAGTGTGAAAGCAGACGTGCCAGAAAAAATTATCCCTTAAATTCCATGGAGCTATCAAGAGAGATGGGGGGCAGGATCGTTGAGGCCTTTTCAAATGCAACGGTGGATGTGCATCATCCCCAGCATCTGGTGGAGATTGAGATTCGTGAGAAGATCAATTTCCATTGGGAAGCTTATAAGGGGCAGGGAGGAATGCCGGTGGGTACAAGTGGAAGAGCCATGCTCCTTTTGTCCGGTGGAATTGATTCCCCTGTTGCAGGTTATATGATCGCCAAGCGTGGAGTGACATTGGATGCAACCTATTTCCATGCACCGCCTTATACTTCTGAGCGTGCCAAGCAGAAGGTGGTGGATCTGGCGAAGCAGGTGGCAAAGTATTCCGGTCCCATCAATCTTCATGTGGTGAATTTTACGGATGTACAGCTTGCAATCTATGAGAAGTGCCCCCACGATGAGCTCACCATCATCATGCGCCGTTATATGATGAAGATCGCAGAACATTTTGCGAAGGAGAATGGGGACCTTGCTCTGATCACAGGAGAGAGCGTAGGACAGGTTGCATCCCAGACAATGGAATCTTTGTTCGTGACAAATTCTGTGTGTGAATTACCGGTGTTCCGTCCTCTGATCGGTTTTGACAAGCAGGAGATCATTTCCATCTCAGAGAAGATCGGAACCTATGAGACAAGTATTCTTCCTTACGAAGATTGCTGTACCATTTTCGTGGCAAAGCACCCGGTGACAAGACCAAGGCTTAATACTATTGAGCGAAGCGAAAGAAAGCTAGAAGAAGTCATCGATGATCTTGTAAATACCGCCATAGAGACAACGGAGACGATTCTTTGCAGTTGAGCAAAAGAAAAAGGCGTGCCCTAAGGGACACGCCTCTGTCTTGTCATGATTGATACATCCTATCAGTCGATGATATATGGCTTGAGAGCCTCAAGGATGTCTGTATCATTCTCGGCATGGATTGTTAAATCGATGGGAGAAGATAAGTCTAAAGAAAAGATTCCCATAATGGACTTAGCGTCAATAACATAACGTCCGGAAATCAGATCGAAGTCTGTATCAAACTGGCTGATGGTGTTGACGAAGGACTTAACCTTGTCGATGGAATTTAAAGATATCTTAACTGTCTTCATGTGTTTTCCCTCCTGATGTAAGTTTTAGAGATGCTCTAAGTGAAATCATCTCTAGAATATGGTAATTCATCAGAGGAGAATTGTCAATTTATAGTTAAAGGAGATAAGGCTTATGAAAACAGCCGCTTTACACAATTTGGGCTGTAAGACCAATGCATACGAAACAGAGAGTATGGCTGAAATGTTAAAAGCAGACGGCTATACCATTGTTCCTTTTTCACAAAAGGCGGATGTGTATGTGATCAATACCTGTTCTGTAACGGCAGTGGCTGACCAGAAGTCCCGGCAGATGATCAGCCGTGCAAGACGAAAGAATCCCAATGCCATTGTTATTGCAGCTGGATGTTATGTACAGACCGGTAAGGAAAAGCTTCTTGCGGATAAGGTGGCGGATATTATTATCGGCAACAACAAAAAGAACGATCTGATCCGTCAGATCCATCTGTTTATGGAAAATAACAGTATGATTGCCGATGTGGATGATGTAAATGAGGGACAGATGGAATTTGAAGATCTGACCATGCATATGAGTGATGACCACAGCCGCGCTTTCCTTAAGATCCAGGATGGCTGTAATCAGTTCTGTAGCTACTGTATTATTCCCTATGCCAGAGGCCGGGTAAGATGCAGAAGCAAACAGAGCATTCTGGATGAAGTGAAACGGCTGGCAGCAGAGGGCTATCAGGAGGTGGTCCTTACCGGGATTCATATTACCAGCTACGAGACCGAGGACGGAAATCTTATCGATCTGGTGGAGGATATGGCAAAGATTCGTGGAATCACAAGGATCCGCCTGGGATCTTTAGAGCCCTCTGCCGTCACAGAGGAATTTGCCAAGAGACTGTCCAAAGTCACAGAACTGTGCCCGCATTTTCATATGTCCCTTCAGAGCGGAAGTGATACGGTTCTCATGAGAATGAACCGGCATTATACAGCAGAGGAATTCTATGAGAGCTGTCAGCTCCTAAAGGAATATTTCCACGATCCGGCTCTTACCACAGATATTATCTGTGGTTTCCCTGGGGAGAGCGAAAAGGAGTTTGAAGAGACCTTATCTTTTGTGGAGAGGATTGGTTTTTATGAGATCCATGTATTCCCTTATTCTATCCGACAGGGAACAAGGGCGGAGAGAATGCCGGATCAGATTACCAAGAAGGAAAAACAAAAGCGGTGTGAGATCCTTCGCCATAAGGCCGAGGGATTAAAACAGCAATACCTGGAGCGCCATAGCGGAGAAAAGCGGGAGATCCTTTTAGAGGATCAGCAGATGGTGGATGGACAGCTTTGCTGGATGGGCTATACAAGAGAATATATCCGCTGTTATGTGCCGGTAAGTGAGCTTGAAAACAGGTATAGCGGGGATGCTGTCTGCGGTCTTCTTGGAGAAGAAAATGAAGATGGTATCTACCGACTGGTTATCTCGTGGTAGATATAATCTGCCACTGAGATAACCACTTCGCTGGGATGCGCAGGAAGTTGCATAGGTGATTTGCCAGCTCTTCTGAGGCAAATTCCGGGCCAAGTCTTACGGAGCGAGACTTGAATTGACTTTTAACTATGGGTAAGATATCATAGTAAATAATACAGGTTTTACAGTCGGTTTTTACTGTAAGGAGCGTGACGGACATGAAGGATTTAGGACAGACACAGTATTTTAAGGTTGAGAAGGAGAACTCCATTGGAGTCAAGGAGATCCTTTCTCAGGTATATGAGGCATTAAGCGAGAAGGGTTATAATCCGGTGAATCAGATCGTAGGTTATATTATGTCCGGCGATCCCACCTTTATCACCAGCCATAAGAATGCCAGAAGCCTTATTATGAAGGTGGAGCGAGATGAGTTGGTAGAAGAGCTTTTGAAGGAATACATTTCCCGAAAGGCCTGGGAGCATTAATGGCAGAGAAGAATCGAATTTTAGGACTGGATTACGGGTCTAAGACCGTGGGTGTTGCGATCTCAGACCCTCTTCTTTTGACTGCGCAGGGGCTGGAGATCATCCGGAGAGATAAGCCTACAAAGCTTCGCCGGACCATTGCCAGAATCGGGCAGATCATTGACGAATATCAGGTGAAGCAGATCGTTGTAGGACTCCCTAAGAACATGGATGGCACAGAGGGTGAGCGTTGTGAGCTTTCCCGTGCCTTTGCAAAAATGCTGGAAGAGAAGTTTGATCTTCCTGTTGACATGTATGATGAGAGGCTGACAACGGTCTCAGCTGACCGGACCATGAAAGAGACCGGTCTGTCTGATCATGCGGATCGCAAGAAATATGTGGATGAAATAGCTGCTATGCTGATTCTACAGGGATATATGGACCGACTGTCCAATGAGGTGAAATAATGGATAAGAATACCATTTCATTTTATGATGAAGAATCCGGGGAAGACTTGGATTTTTATATATTAGAGGAGACCGTACTCAATGAGAAGAACTACCTGTGTGTGACGGATAATGATCCGGAAGACGAGGAGGCTCTTGTCTATGTGTTGGAGAAGACAGGCGAGACAGAGGAAGAGGCTACTTATACCGTAGTAGAGGATGAAGAGACTCTTAAGGCTGTTTTGGCTGTATTCTCTGAACTTATGGGAGATACGGACTTTACTCTCGAAGATTAAGTTTTAGGAGGTTAAAGTTTTTGAGTAAAGAGAATAATAAGCCACGCCTTAAGATTATCCCATTAGGCGGAGTGGAGCTGATCGGAATGAACATGACGGCAATCGAGTACGATGACAGTATCATTGTGATCGATTGTGGTCTTGCTTTTCCGGAGGACGACATGCTGGGTGTGGATATGGTGATTCCGGATATTACCTATCTTCTGGAGAATGAAGACAGGGTGAAGGGCATCTTTATTACCCATGGGCACGAGGATCACATCGGTGCGATTCCTTATGTCCTTCGGGAATTACAGGTACCGATCTATGCGACCCGTCTTACCATGGGTATTATTGAGCGCAAGCTGGAAGAGCATGGAATGATGACCAAGGTGAGACGCAAGGTGGTAAAGTATGGTCAGTCCATTAACCAGGGACCTTTCCGGGTGGAATTCATCAAGACCAATCACAGTATTGCGGATGCTGCGGCCTTAGCTATCTATACACCGGCAGGTACGCTGGTGCATACCGGTGATTTTAAGGTGGATTACACCCCTGTTTTCGGAGATGCCATTGATCTGCAGCGATTTGCTGAGTTGGGCCGGAAGGGAGTTCTTGCCCTTATGTGCGATTCTACCAATGCGGAGCGTCCGGGATTCACACAGTCTGAGAGTACGGTAGGTGTGATTTTTGACGATATCTTTGCGGAGCATAAGGATACCCGTATCATTATCGCCACTTTCGCATCCAATGTGGACCGTGTACAGCAGATCATCAATACAGCCTACAAGTATGGCCGTAAGGTCGTGGTAGAGGGCCGTAGTATGGTAAATATCATTAATACGGCCACAGAACTTGGTTACCTTAATATTCCGGAGAATACACTGATCCCTACAGATCAGCTTAAGAACTATCCGGATGAGAGGACCGTTCTTATTACCACAGGCAGCCAGGGAGAGTCTATGGCGGCTCTTTCCCGTATGGCAAACGGCATGCATAAGAAGATTGCCATCAAGCCCAATGATACGATTATCTTCTCTTCTCACCCCATCCCGGGTAATGAGAAGGACGTTTCCCGTATCATTAACGAGCTTTACCGCAAGGGTGCTAATGTTATTTTCCAGGATGTCCATGTATCCGGTCATGCCTGCGCAGAGGAGATTAAGCTGATCTACTCTCTGGTAAAGCCCAAGTACTCTGTGCCGGTTCACGGAGAATACAAGCATCTGAAAGCACAGGAGCGCATTGCTCGTTCTCTTGGCTATGATACGGATCATATCAAGATCCTTTCTTCCGGTGATGTGCTGGAGTTTAACGGCAAGGGGATTGCTAAGGTCTCTGGCAAGGTTCATACAGGATCTGTTATGGTGGACGGTCTTGGTGTAGGAGATGTGGGAAGCATTGTTCTTAGAGATCGCCAGCGTCTTGCTGAGGATGGTATTATCATTGTGGTCATGTCCATGGAGGCGTCTTCCGGAGCTGTTGTCAGCGGTCCAGACATTGTATCCCGTGGATTTGTATATGTCCGGGGAGCAGAGGATCTTATGGATTCTGCCCATGCAGTGGTTGCGGATACGGTAGCTTCTCTTGAGGAGAACGGAGTTCGGGACTGGTCAAAGATTAAGACAGAGATCAAGTCCACGCTTTCTGACTTCGTATGGAAAGAGACCCAGCGTCGTCCTATGATCCTTCCTATTATTCAGGAAGTGTAGTATGCGGGCATGGGAAGAAATGGATGAGAGGTTCGAATGCTTCATGCAAAAGTATCCCTCTCCTTTGCCGGAATGGCTCCAGGAGATTGAGGAGAAGGCGGAAGCAGACGAGGTTCCCATCATTCGAAGAAGCACCCAGCGGTTTCTGTCATTTTTTCTTGGAATCATGCGACCGAAGCGAATCCTTGAGATCGGAAGTGCTGTTGGTTTTTCGGCACTTCTCATGGCAAACTTTGATCCGGATCTTACCGAACTTGTTACCATAGAGAATTATGAACCAAGGATCGCAGAGGCAAGGGAGAATTTTACAAACAGTCCCTTCGCAGATAAAATTACCTTTCTTCCGGGGGATGCAGCTAAGATCATTCCTTCACTGGAGGGAGAATTTGATCTGGTCTTTATTGATGCAGCCAAGGGTCAGTATCCGGATTATCTTACACTGGTCGATCCTATGATGAGACCGGGTGGGGTCATTTTAGCGGATAACATCCTTCAGGACGGATTTTTGCTGATGCCCAAGGAGGCGTTATGCAGAAGAAATCGAACCATTCACAAGAGAGTGCGGGAATATCTGGATATGGTCTGCCGGGATAAGCGGTATGTGACAGATGTCCTGCCTGTAGGGGATGGACTTGCAATGACAAGGATCTGTTAATGGGAAGGGCGTGGCATAGGTCACGCTCTTTTTTGTCCCGGTTACAGAGACTTGAAAAATAAAATTTCTACGTTGCAACTATTGAAGTTATGCCGGTAAACGGGGATAATAAAGGTGTAACATCGGATGTATCTTTTTTTATATAAGATGAGTCTAAGGAAAAGGGGTAATTGCCATGTCTGACAACAAAAAATACGTAGCTTATGTAGGCACCTACACCCATGAGAACAGCGTAGGAATTCATGTATATGACATCGATACAAAAGAGGGTGTGTTGACAGAGCGCTCTGTTGCACCTATTAATAATCCGTCGGATCTTTGCGTTTCAAAGGACGGTAAGATGGTCTATTCCATTGAAGATGAAGGGGTTGCAGCCTTCACCATTGACCAGAAGACCGGAGATTTAACCAAGGTCAATCAGGCCTGGATCGGCGGTATGAGAGGTTGCAGTGTGGATGTGGACTCTGCTAGAAGGTATCTGTTTGTTGGAGGTTTTCATGATGGCCGTGTGACCATGATGCGTCTGAATCCTGACGGAAGTATGGGAGATATTGCAGACGGTATTTTTCATCAGGGATTGGCCATTTCTTCTGCAAGAAAGCGTCTGGATCATCCGAAGGTCAGCTGTGTTCGTCTGACACCGGATGAGAAGTATCTGTGTGCTGCAGATCATGGATTAAATCAGGTCAAGGTCTATCGGGTGGACTACAAGAGGGGGAAGCTTCATCTTGTAGATATTATCCGTTGTGCCCTGGACAGTGGCCCTAGAGCTCTTCATTTCTCGCCGGATGGAGCTTTCCTTTATATTTTGGATGAGCTTACCTGTGAGATCGAGATCTACAGATATAAGGATTTTGAGGATGAACCGGAATTTGATCTGATCGATACCGTATCTGTTTTGGATAAGGCAAGCAATGCAGATGGAGCATCCGATTTTTGTATGTCTGAGGATGGCAAACAGGTTTTTGTATCCATTGATGGATTTAACGGTTGCAGTTGTCTGGATCGTGATGAGAAGAGCGGTATGCTGACGCTTTTATCTTCAGAGCCCACCAGCGGATATTTCCCCAAGTCACTTTCCACACTGCCGGATGGAGACTTTGTTGCAGTATTAAATCATGATAACAGTGAGATCCGCACCTTCCGTTCTATGGAGGGCGGAAGATATGCCCTTATGAAGAATGCACCGGTCAAGGTGGATAAGCCTAACTGCATTCGTATTTTCAGACTGGCATAAGCATATTGCATCTGTA
>CADCQT010000046.1 GCA_902803645.1 uncultured Lachnospiraceae bacterium
AGAATCAGATTGCTCTGGTTGAAAAAGACAGCGTCACGGGTAGGAAGTCCGTGGTAACGGAAGATCTTCTGGAACCTCTGGTGAAGGGTCTTCTTCTCGGCCTCGTAAGGAACGGCAGGACCGGCGGAAGCCTTGCCTCCGTCGGAGGGCATATAGAAGGTCTCATCCTGGAGATTATCCTGCTCAGCCTCTAATCTGGCCAGTACGGTCTTGAAGATCTCCGCATTGTAGTAATTGATCTGAAGGGCGTCGGCAAGTTCCATACCAATCTGGGAACCGCCGCTGCCGTAGGTTCGGCTGATACAGATGATCAGGGGCGTGTTCTCTTTGGTACGAAGGTCCTTCACCAGCTTGGACATTCCGTCTCTGTGATCGGAGATGATTTCATAGCTCTCGAAGGAACGGGTGATGGACTTCATCTCGTCCATAATAGAGTCGTACTCCCGGAGAAGATCGTAGCGCAGAGCCGTATTCTTAATGGTGTTGATCATGTTATAGATCAAAGCCATCTCCGACTGAACAATATGCTCAAGGTCTGTGTACTTCAGGTAGTGGGCGATCTTGACGATACTGGTCTCCTTGTCACTGGGGAAGACACGTCCCAGATTCGATCCGATGGACTCGTATGTGATCTGGTCCAGATGATAGATCCGGCTTGCCAGTTCCCTTCTCTGGTCTTCAGAGGCGCGCAGATTCGCGGGCTCATTGTTGTTTGTGTTATTCGTATTACTCATCAAATGCACCTCCCCTTAGAAAAGAAAGAAAACAAGCATGTCCACAAGAAAGGTAGGAATAAGAATGGCAAAGGACCACTTCATATAGCCGAAGAAGGATGGCATCTTAACACCGTTCTCGTCGGAAAGGGTCTTTACCATGAAGTTGGGGGCATTACCGATGTAGGTATTGGCACCCATAAATACAGCACCACAGGAAATGGCTTCCAGGAGCTTTACCGGGATGACACCAACGGCTGTGGAAATACCGGCGGTGGCTCCTAAGGTACCGGCTGTGGTAAGGAATACCAGGTAGGTCGGTGTGTTATCCAGGAAGGAGGACAGGGCACCGGTGATCCAGAACATCTGGGTGGGAGTGGTAAGACCAAGCTTGGGACCAACCTCTTTTAAAAGAAGAAGGGCAGGCTGCATGGTGATGAAAATACCGATAAAGAGGATGGCAACCTCTTCGATGGCACTCCAGGTAAAGTGGTTCTTACGACGGATCTTCTCTGGGGTGGTCTTAAAGGATAACCAGGCAGCCAGGAGAATGATTACACACTCGATCAGAGAGGGGAAGCCGAAGGTCACCTCTCCAAAAATAGGAATGCCCTTCACAGTTCCATCTGCATTTTGAAAGGCAGGAACCGATGGAAGCACTCCGCTTAATACAACGGCTCCCACGATCATGATCAAAAAGATGATGTTGTGCTTGCCGGAAAGGGTCAGGGTGGTACCGGGCTTGCTGATATCCGGCATACGTCCTTCTGCAACATCCATACGATAGAACTTGCGGTCAAGGAAGTAGAAGACCGTCAGAAGGATGACCATATTCAAAAGCATCATAGGGAACAGGTTTAGTGACCACTGGAAGGGGACACCTCGCATAAATCCCATAAGAAGCGGTGGATCACCAATAGGTGTCAGGATGCCTCCGAGGTTGGACACCATAAAGATGAAAAAGATCATAAGATGACTCTTTCTCGTCCTCCAGGAATTCATTTTCAGCACAGGACGAACCATCAGCATGGAAGAACCTGTGGTTCCAATGAGACTGGAAAGGATCGTTCCCACTGTCAGAAGAAACATGTTCACATGAGGGGAACCGGCCAAATCTCCCTTAAAGGAAATGTTACCGGATACACAGAACAATCCAAAGAGGAGAATAATAAAGGTCAGATAATCATTGAAGATACACTCTAAGGTCACCTCCGCAGAGTCTGACACACCAAAAACGACAGCGAACAATACAATGGTCAGAATGGACCAGCCGGCAACAACGTACTGCTTTTTGTTTTCCCACCATTCTTCCACCAGGATCGGACCCAGTGCGATACATAACAGCATTCCCACAAAGGGAATACAAAGCCATACAGGTATAGACATGTAAAACCTCCATATCCACGTATTTTGTACGAACAAGTTAGCCAGAGTCCCCACCCCGGCTGAAATAAATGTGTTCCAAAATGATATTTTAAGTTTTGAAGAGGAAAAAAGCAATTGCAGTTCTTCTATTTGTGCTACAATTTCATCATTGACAAAGAAAAGGATGGAATTATTCATGTGGAAAATTGGGCAGATTTTTGATGGGGACTATGGTTGTGAAGAACGTATGGAGGGAGAGGAGCCTACCCTGTCTGTGACCCTTGAAAATGAAAAGGGCCAGCAGATGCGGGTGTCCGTAACGGATGCCTGGTTAAGGGAGCGGGATCTGGATGAGGGAAGGGAATGGAAGACAGAGTACTTTTCTCAGATCTCTGGGGATATTATTCGGAAAAAGATCCGATTTCGCGGGATCGTTCAGGGGGTTGGCTTTCGCTATCGCAGCCGGATGGCGGCAAGAGAAGCGGGGGCGACAGGATGGGTCCGCAACGAGGTGGATGGAAGTGTCCTGATGGAAATTCAGGGAAGACAGGGACAGATCGATGCAGTAATCAGCGCCCTTTCCCAGGGGAGGTATATGCGGATCGATGGTATGGATGTGACGTCTCTGCCGGTGGACCCCAATGACCGGGAGTTTGAGATAAAAGAATCTTTGGGAGATTTCTGGGGAATATAATCGGAGAGAGAATCGAATCTTTTCGGGAAAAAATGCTAAATTTCAGAAAGAAAATCGTTTTCGTTGGCTTTCGTGGTTCCTTTTTGCTATACTAGCCTCGGAGGGGGAGTAACTGACGAGGCATCAGTGCAGAGGGAAGTCTGCACAAGTTAGGGGGGAAGTATGAAGTTTGTTCCGTCCGATCGTTTGCTCCCGGGAATGATTTCTTTAAAGAGCATTTATAATCGACGAGGCACCTGTCTTCTGACAGCAAATCACGTTTTGACACATCCGATCATCAGTCAGCTTTGTAAGCAGGATTATCCGGGGGTATTTGTCTATGACGAATTCCCGGAACTGGCCAGAAGTTATCCGGATTTTGGTGAGAACTGGCGGATCAGTGAAGTGAAGGCGAAGCACATTTTGAATGTGGATCGGGTAATCTATTTTGCCACATCTGTTGTGGAATCCATTCTCCATATGGAGGATAAGCTTTTGGATATGCTGGAGTTGAAGGAGCATAACCATGATATTTACACACATTCGGTGAATGTGGCGATGATCTCCACGGTATGTGGGATCGGTATGGGTCTTTCGGATGAGAGACTGAAGGAACTGGCTACCACTGCCATGCTCCATGATATCGGCAAGATGGCGATTCCGGATGAGATCTTGAATAAGCCCGGTAAGCTGAATGAGGATGAGATGGAGCTGATGAAGAGCCATTCTCAGCTGGGTGCGACCATCCTGAATCAGACCACAGCGGTTACGGATGAGATGAAGAAGTCCATCCTGATGCACCATGAGAATTACGATGGAAGCGGATATCCCACCGGGGCTAAGGGGGATGAGATTCCGCTCTATGCCCGGATCATTCATGTGGCGGATGTATACGATGCCATGATCCAGAAGCGTTCCTATAAGAAGCCCTTTAATCCCTTAGAGGTGATCGAGTATCTGATGGGGAATGCGGGAATCATGTTTGATATTGAGGTGTTGTACAGTTTTCTTCAGTACCTGATCATCTATCCGGTGGGGACGACAGTGACCTTATCCGATGGCCGACAGGCCAGGGTGGTGAAGAACCGTCCCAATCAGGCTCTGCGACCGGTGGTCATGTTGAAGGAGACCAGAGAGGAATTAGATCTTGCGAAGGACCGCAGTTGCTATAATATCACCGTTGTGGGTGGAGATTGTGTCTTCCATGAGGGAGACGGATTAGAGCCCATAGGCCCTACAGGCAGGGCCGGATAGGAAGTATGCGGATGAATAAGAGGATTGCAGGAAGGCAGATTTCTTGCAGTTCTCTTTTTTTGTATCCTTCCAGTACAGATCATATATAATGGTAGGATCAAAAGAGAAGATCGGAAGATAGGAGAAGTGGAATGGAATACAGGAAGAAGGCCTTTGTTTCCGGTGCATCCCGGGGTATTGGCAGGGCAATTGCAGAAAAACTGGCAAAGGAAGGGTATGATCTTGCTCTGACCTGTGAGAAGAACATCGAGGCTTTGCAGGCTTTTGCCCGGGAACTGGAGCAGACCTGCGGCATCCGAGTACTGGCCCTGGCAACGGATATGGGGAAGGCAGAAGCGGTGGAGGCTATGGGGAAACAGGTCCTGGAAGAATTCGGTACCATAGATGTGGTGGTAAACAATGCAGGGATCTCTGTGGTGGGATTGGTTACGGATCTGACGGCAGAGGAGTGGCAGAGGATTTTGGATGTGAATCTGTCCTCTCTGTTCTATACTACCAAAGCTTTTGTGCCGGCCATGGTGAACCGGAAGCAGGGGGTGATTCTGAATATATCCTCCATGTGGGGAAGAGTAGGAGCCTCCTGTGAGGTGGCCTATTCTGCCACCAAAGGCGGCGTGAATGCCTATACGAGAGCCTTGGCCAAGGAGCTGGCTCCCTCCGGGATCCGGGTGAATGCCCTGGCCTGTGGATGTATCGATACGGATATGAATCGGGGATTTTCCGAGGAAGAAAGGGAGGAGCTGGCACAGGAGATCCCTCTGGGGCGTTTTGCAAGGCCCTCGGAGGTGGCAGATGCGGTTTATAACTTAATAGATCTGACCTATGTTACAGGTCAGATCCTTGGAGTGGACGGGGCTTATCTGTAGCCCTTCGGTTAAGGGAGCAGCTTTTGCTGCTCCTTTAATTGCAGGATTTCCTGACGAACCCGGTCAGGAAGAGCCTTCTGTTCTTCCTTAGATAATTCGGATACGTAGATCGGCTCACCATAGGTAATGGAGACCTTAGCCTTGCGGATCCAGGGGAGATGATTCTCGAAGACATCATCGGTTCCGGTGATAGCCACCGGGATAATGGGACAACCGGACCTTGTAGCCACCTTGAAGCTGCCTCCCTTGAAGGGAAGGACCTCTCCGGTTTTGCTTCTCGTACCCTCCGGGAAGATAAAGATGGAAGTTCCGTTTTTTACATAGTCAATGGCTTTTAAAATGACCTGCATTCCCTGGCGGACGTTGGATCGGTCAAGGCCGATGCAGTGAAGGCGGTACATCCAGAGTCGAAGGATCGGCACGTTGAAGATGGACTGCTTGGAGATAAAGCCGGTGGAGGAAGGGACACGGCAGTAGGTCAGTACGATGTCGAAAAATCCCAGGTGGTTACCAATGTAAAGAACCGGGGTATCCTTTGGAATGTTCTCCTCTCCCTTAAGGGTGAGGTCCACTCCGGATAAGAACTCGATAATGGAAAAAGCATGTTGTACCACCCGAAGAGCCATCCTGTCAGCCCGTTCCGGATCAAAGCGGTGAATGATAGTGATCACTCCGATTATGGGAAGGGAGCAGATCAGAAATGCAATAAGGTAGATCGCGATAATAAAAAGTCTCATAAAAGTATAAATCCTCTCAAACGTAAAAATAGCCATAATGATATTATGACCATGTTCATTATAAGAGGTATATCTAAAAATACAAGTAGAAGATTTTGTAAGAATAAGGTTTATGCAGAAAAAGACCTGCCCCGGGAGGGCAGGCCCTAAATTCTTCGTCAAATATTAAGTTGTTGGAATTAAAATTCCGGTTCGATAAGTCCGTATGTATTACCGCGGCGCTTGTAGACAACATTCACTTCATCGGTCTGTGCATTGCGGAAAACGAAGAAGTTGTGTCCTAAAAGCTCCATCTGGATGCAAGCATCCTCTGGATACATGGGCTTCATTCCAAACTTCTTGGAGCGGATGATCTTAATCTCGTTGCCATCGCCATCTTCCTCATCCCCGATGAAGTCCTCTTGAAAAAAACGTTCTGCGTCCTGCTGACGGGTGATGATCTTCTGACGGTACTTCTTGAGCTGGCGCTCAATGACCTCTTCTACAAGATCGATGGAAACATACATGTCATTGCTGACCTGCTCGGATCGGATAATCTGCCCCTTAACCGGAATGGTTACTTCGATCTTCTGACGATCCTTCTCTACTGATAGTGTTACATTAGCTAAAGTGTCCTGTGTAAAGTACTTCTCTAACTTTGACAGCTTATCCTCCACTGCTGCCTTAAGTCCTTCGGTGAGTTCAATGTTACGTCCTGTGATGCTGATTCTCATGATGAAAACCCCCTAATGAATTAAATTTGATCACAGGTAGACGATGATTAAAATGTAGTATCCTCCTTCCCCACTTGATACTAAAAGTTATGTCTCCTGTGTCATGTAGAAATTATAGCATATTTCATCTGAAAACAATAGGAAAAATCAAAAAATATCAGATAACTTATTTGCAAAATTGAAAAAAGCCTAAATCAAAAGAATCTCCGGGGTTCCCTGTATAAAATCTTTGTAGGGGATCTTCTCATAGGTGGGCAGCTGATGATATAAAAAGAAGATTACCCGTTCGGTTTCTGCGGCAGCCTGTTCCTGTCCCAGGTCCAACAGCAGAGCCCGCCTGGTGCGAAGGGCCTTACAATAGAAGTAGGTTCCTCCGGCAAGGCTGCAATGGGCCAGGAGATTGCGGCAGAGCTCTAGGGCTTTTCCGTGAAAGGGCCCCTTCAACTCACAGAGGAGAAGATTGTTCTCGAGAGCGATCCGGGTGAGCGCGCATAGATCCCCCATGTCCTGGCGGTTGCGATTGATGTTCAGAAGCTGGAGGAGAAGGATCTTGGACTGCCGGATCATGTCCCATTCCATCAGCCCGACAGCAATGGCATTGAGGATCAAAATCTCCTGTTGGTTTAGCTGGAGTTCAGAAACATTGGCGGAAGGCAGATAGTTGGGACAGGTGAGCTTAAGAATGGAAATGCAGTAATTGACCCAGTCCTTTGGTGGGATGGAAGCTCCCAGATAGCGTTGGGAAAGCAGGTCTGTGAATTGGATAAACTGCCGTGCAGGAAGAGAGGTCTCGGGAGCAAGTTCCCTATAGCACCAGAGAAGTTGCCCGGCCTGTTCCCATCGATCGAAGGCACAGGCGGTTTTTAACTTGTAAAGACAGCGACGTGTCTCGGCAGATGGAGTGGAATAGAGATCGGACAACAGACATCCGGGTTCGTGAAGTCGGTCCATCAAAAGTGCCAGTTCCTGATCAGAGGGAAGGTCCTTCCCGGTCTCAATGCGGGAAAGCTTCGTAGGTGACATGATCCCTCGGCACAGGTCCTCCTGTGAAATGTGGTATTGTCCCCGCAGATTGCGGAGAGCAGAACCAAGGTCCTTGTTCCTGTAAGTGTAAGGTTCTTCAGACATGTTTTCACCCCCTATAGTATACATGCGAAATGAATGACGAAACCCCTCCTAATACTATTCTTATTAAAAAATGATCCGGATTAAAATTCAAGATGAAAAAAGAAAAAATCATCAAATTGAAGAAAGTGTAGAAAGAATTATATACAAGTATGGCAGTATGCACAAGAAATTTTGACAAAAATGGTGAAGGGTGCTAAAATGTAGCAGATGCTATTATGCGTTAAAGAAACAAATTATTAGCTACGGGAGGTTAAACCCCATGGAACAGGCAGATTTTAACAAAGTTCGTGCATCCATTCAGCAGCAGTGTGGAAGCAGGGTCATGATTCAGTTGGATCGAGGTCGTAATAAGGTAGACATACAGACCGGTATCATTAAGGATGCCTATCCAAGCGTTTTTACGATTTTAGTAGAGGCTGAGGAGGATCATCCGGATCAGCTGTTGTCATTCAGCTACACAGACGTTATCACCAAGGAGATTCGTATGAAGCTTTGCTGATTGGCGTAATACAATTTCATAATGTAAGGGTCCTTTTTATAAGGGCCCTTTTTTAATACAGAAAAGGGAAATAAGGCTATTCTTGCGTTTTGCTATTTAATTGTCTAAAATGAAAAGGAAAGTTTGGCCAGAAAGGAAGAGGAATGAAAGGATCTTTTTACTATAAAAAGAGAACAGGACACAGAGTGGCAGCTTTTGTTCTGTCAGCGATCACAGCCTTTGGGCTGTTGGGAGCTGTGGACTCCGGAGTATCAGGCCCGGTGCAGGAGGCAAGGGAAGTCATCGCTCCTGTTACATCTGCCGGGGCAACTTCCATCAAGACCCTTCAGAGAAGGAAGAGGAAGAGGCAGACAGAGGTAGCAAAACTTCAGTCTAAGCTGGTGGATCTGATGACCCAGATTCAGGGACTGGAATCAGATATTGCAAGCAATGAGGCAGATATCGAGGATACGAAGGAAAGCCTTGCAGAGGCGAAGAAGGCCGAGAAGAAGCAGTACGAGGCCACCAAGTCCCGTATCCGTTATTTCTATGAGAACGACAACAACGACAGTATTCTTACCATGTTGTTGGAGTCCGGCAGTATTACAGATTTTATAAACCGTGTTTCTTATATGAATGCGGTCTATAAATATGACAGAGAACTTCTGGATTCTTATGAGGCCACCAAGGTGGAGATTAAGGGAATGCAGGAGGATCTGGAGAATCGTCAGGTAGAGCTGAAGAAGGAGCGGAAGGTACTCTCCTCCAAGAAGGAGAACCTGAACAGCCTGATTCATTCCAAGAAGGGGCAGATTGCCAACTTGGAGGCTCAGGTTCAGAAAGCAAAGCTGGAAGCCAAGAGAAAAGCGGCGGCAGAGGCTGCAAGACTGGCGGCAGAGAGACGCAGACGGAATGAAGCGGCTGCCGCAGCAGCAGCGGCCGCAGCAGCTGCTGCAAGAAACAGAAACAACAGCAGCGGCGGTGGTAACAGTAGCGGCGGAGGTAGCAACAGCAGCAATGCCGGAGGTGGAGGTAATCCATACCAGCAGGATGAAGATCCGTCACCATCCACAGATGTAAGCGGAGGTTCTGTTGTCTCCTATGCAAGACAGTTCGTAGGTAACCCATATGTCTGGGGAGGGAACTCCCTGACCAATGGTTGTGACTGCTCCGGATTTGTGGTTCAGGTGTACCGTCATTTTGGAATCGATCTGTCAGGACACCGTAATTCTGCGGCCCTACGTAGTGTGGGAAGTGCAGTCAGTGCCAATAATATCCAGCCGGGAGACATTGTGTGCTATGCGGGTCATGTGGCGATTTACGCCGGTGGCGGTTTGATTGTTGAGGCTCAGAGTTCAAGAGCCGGTATTACCTGTAACAGGACCTGGAACCATGGAACCGTTCTGGCGATTCGACGGGTGGTATAATGAAAGTGGCGAAAAAAGGACGCAAAATCCGACGTCGGGGTAAATATCGGAGCCTGAGATGGTCGGTGATCAAGATTCTGATGATCCTGGGATTTCTGGCGATTTTGCTTTCCGGGATCTATATCGGTGTTTCCACCCGAAGACCCCTTGTCTATGAGAAGCATCTGGGAGATGTGGCGGTGACGGTGGATGGAGAGGACCTGACTTTGGAGGATATGGCCTACTACGTTGTCTATGAAGAGATGAACGTAGAAGATCAGGCCAGAATCTATGATCCCCAGCGGCCCATGCGGTACTGGAATACCCATGCTAACGGTGTTTTTGTGGCACCGGAGGCCAGGCGGATCGCCATGGAGATGGCGATTCATGACAGGATTCTTCTTAGAATGGCGCAGGCAGATGGCGTTGTTCTTTCCACAGAGGACAGGGAGAATCTCCAGCGCCGCACCACGGATTTCTGGGAGGATCTCTATGATGAACAGAGGGAGAATCTTCCAGTGTCCTATGCCAGAATCGATAAAGCCATTGCACAGCTGGCTTTGGTTCAGAAGTATCAGCTGAAGCTGGCGAAGGAAAAGGGGCGGACCTATGCCGGTTATAACTGGGATGGGGCCTTTTATGAGGAGATTCGGGAGAAACATAAGGTAAAGATCCATAAGTTTCTCTGGAATCGTGTCAACATGGGAAATGTATCCCTAAGACACAAGGCAGACTATACTCCCGCAAGAGAATGGGGAGGCGGTTGATTGAGAAAACGTAAACGGACGAAGCAGAGAAAGAGTGTATTTATAATGAAAATCGGAAGAAATGATCCTTGTTGGTGTGGAAGTGGAAAAAAGTACAAGCAGTGTCATGAAGCTTTTGATCGTAAGATTGAGCAGGCCCGCGTGGCAGGACATGTGGTTCCTTCCCACGATATCATCAAGACACCGGATCAGATCCTTAAGATCAAGGAAAGTGCCAAGATCAATATGGCGTGTCTGGATGCGGTGGCAGAGAAGATTCGCCCCGGAATGACGACACTTGAGATCGATCAGATCGTCTATGATACGACCAAGAAGATGGGAGGAATTCCTGCAACACTGAATTATGAGGGATTCCCCAAGAGTGTTTGTACATCAGTGAATGATCAGGTATGCCATGGAATTCCCAGCAGGGATGTGATCCTAAAAGAGGGTGATATTGTCAATGTGGACTGTTCTACAATCCTGGATGGATTCTTTTCCGATTCTTCCCGTATGTTTATGATCGGGGAAGTGGATGAAGAGAAGAAACGTCTGGTGGAGGTCACAAAGGAGTGCTGTGATCTGGGTCTTGCACAGGTCAAGCCCTGGGGATTCCTGGGAGATATGGCAGAGGCTGTTCACACCCATGCGGAGGAGAACGGTTACAGTGTTGTTCGGGAGATTGGTGGTCATGGCGTGGGAGTTGAGTTCCACGAGGAACCCTGGGTCGGTTATCTGAGTAACCGTGGAGAGGATATGTTGATGGTTCCGGGTATGATCTTTACCATTGAACCGATGATCAATATGGGTTCCAATCAGATTTATACCGACCAGGAGAACGGTTGGGAAGTCTATACGCTGGATGGAATGCCTTCTGCCCAGTGGGAGTATCAGGTCCTTGTAACCGAGGAGGGTTACGAGTTGATTTCCTGGTAGAAAAGGAAGACGAATACAGAAAAGCAGTCGGGGCAGGTCTCCGGCTGTTTTTTACCGTAGGGGATATATGGATAAAATAACTGCCAATTAAATGTATACAGTATTAATTGTCAGATAACGGTTGACAAGGCTGTGGTTTGGGTGTAAGATACAGATACACTAAAAGAGAGAAGAAAGACAAGTGGCGATACCCGGAGAGACCGGTGACAGGCTTCCCGGCAGGAGGACCTCTGAAAGAATCTGAGCGTAGTTGGATCGTCAGCAGACTTCCCGGCAGGAGTTTTATCAGACGGGTGAGGGTATCGGAAGGATGGAACCATAGGATGAGCGGGGCTTCTTATGAAGCAGATCGGAGGGCAGTACCAAAGGGAACGTTAGCTATTCTTTAACCGTAGCTGACCGGTATATGTCAGTGGTAACAGATCCTGATGATCGCCAGATACACTCTTGTGAGACGGAGGCTGTTTATAGTCGGTGATGGAGATCGAAGAACAGAAGAAGTGGAATCGATAGAAGCGAGGAAGGGATCACGAGGTTGAGACACTAGAATGAGGATAGTCCATTGGGACGTAGATTAATAGAATACAGACGAAGATAGGAGCATCTGTTCACTTTTTATAGGTGGGTAGGTGCTTCTATTTATGTCTTCGAGTGTCCTTCTCTTTGAGTTTATAAAAATTTAAGAATTGCTTTTGTTGTTTCAGTACAGGTTAAGTGCTAAAATGTCATAGTATGTGCTTGGAATAAGCACGCAGAAAGCTTCAGATAATTAAGGAGACTGATCGACATGAGTATCGTATCAAAGATTTTTGGAACACACAGCCAGCATGAGCTAGCTCGTATCCGTAAGACAGTAGACAGGATCGAGGCCTACCGTCCGGAGATGCAGGCGCTATCAGATGAAGAGCTACGTGCGAAGACCCCGTATTTTAAGGAGCGTCTTGCAAATGGCGAGACAACCGATGACATTTTGCCGGAGGCTTATGCAGTGGTAAGAGAGGCTGCAAAGCGTTCCCTTGGTATGGAGCATTTCCGAGTACAGTTGATCGGTGGTGTGATCCTTCATCAGGGTCGAATTGCCGAGATGAGGACCGGTGAAGGTAAGACCCTGGTATGTACATTGCCGGCTTACCTGAATGCCTTAGAGGGCAAGGGCGTTCATGTCGTTACAGTCAATGACTACCTGGCGAAGCGTGATGCCGAGTGGATGGGACAGGTGCATGAGTTCCTGGGACTGACCGTAGGCTGTGTCTTGAATGACATGGAGAAGGCAGAGCGTCAGGAAGCCTATAACTGTGATATTACCTATATCACCAACAACGAACTGGGATTTGATTATCTTCGTGACAACATGGTGGTACACGAAGAGGATCTGGTGCAGAGAGGTCTTCACTTTGCTATCATCGATGAGGTGGATTCTGTACTGATCGATGAGGCCCGTACACCATTGATCATTTCCGGCCAGAGTGGTAAGTCAACCAAGCTTTACGAGATGAGTGATATTCTTGTTCGCCAGTTAGAGCGTGGAGATGATCTTCCGGAATTTTCCAAGATGGATGCTATTATGGGCGTGGTACAGGAAGAGACCGGAGATTACATCGTCGGTGAGAAGGATAAGGTGGTAAACCTGACCCAGCGGGGTATCAAGAAGGTTGAGGATTTCTTCCATATCGATAACCTTGCAGATCCGGAGAACCTTGAGATCCAGCACAATGTGATCCTTGCCATCCGGGCTCACGAGCTGATGCACCGGGATCAGGACTATGTTGTTAAGGATGATGAGGTTTTAATCGTGGATGACTTCACCGGTCGTATCATGCCGGGACGTCGTTATTCCGACGGACTTCATCAGGCCATCGAGGCCAAGGAGCATGTGAAGGTCAAGCGTGAGAGTATGACGCTTGCAGATATTACCTTCCAGAACTTCTTTAACAAATATGAGAAGAAGTGTGGTATGACAGGTACTGCTCTTACAGAGGAGCAGGAGTTCCGTGATATTTACGGAATGGATGTTGTGGAGATCCCCACCAACCGTCCGGTTCAGCGAATCGATCATGATGATGCGGTTTACAAGACCCAGGATGAGAAGTTCGCAGCCGTTGTAGAAGAGGTGAAAAAAGCCCATGCCAAGGGACAGCCGGTACTGGTGGGTACCATTACCATTGATGTGTCTGAGCATGTTAGCCGTCTTCTCCAGAAGGAAGGCATCCCACATGAGGTGCTGAATGCCAAGTTCCATGAGAAGGAAGCGGAGATCATTGCCAAGGCCGGTGAGCATGGTGCTGTGACCATCGCCACCAACATGGCTGGTCGTGGTACGGATATCAAGCTGGATGAAGAGTCTCTTGCAGCTGGCGGTCTTAAGATCATCGGTACTGAGCGTCATGAGTCCCGTCGAATTGATAACCAGCTGCGCGGTCGTGCCGGTCGTCAGGGTGATGTGGGTGAGTCCCAGTTCTTCATCTCCCTTGAGGACGATCTGATGCGTCTCTTCGGATCCGAG
>CADCQT010000047.1 GCA_902803645.1 uncultured Lachnospiraceae bacterium
AACCTGGCAGGCACTGAAGAACTCTGTCACCGATGTTAATCCGGACTTTAAAATGATCGGAGAATACTCCGGTGCAGGAGCATCTTTTCATGGAGGAACCTTAGGAAACGGTGCGATGGATTCTGACCTGGATTTTGATTTTAACGATTGGGCTACGGAATTTGTTCAGGGTAAGATTGAAAGCGTTGAGGGCAAGATGTCCGGAAGAAATGCGCTATTAAACAATACCTATCTGACAGGACAGTTCTTAAGCAGTCATGATGAGGATGGCTTTAAATATAAGCTGATCAAGGAAAAGGGAATGAGCGAGGAGGCAGCAAATGCCGCTGCACTTGTAGCAGCAACCCTTCAGATCACGGCAAAGGGACAGCCTGTGATCTATTATGGAGAAGAACTGGGACAGACAGGGGCCAACAATTATCCATACCAGACCAACCGTTATGATTTTGACTGGGATCATGTGAAGGACAATCCGGTTCTGACACATTATAAGAAGCTTCTTGCTATTCGAAATGCCAACGTGGATATTTTTGCAAGAGGCGGTAGAACCACAGTGGAAGCCAATGACCAGAAGGGCTATGATGTCTTCAAGCGAAGCTATAAGGGAGAAGACCTCTACACTCTGATCAATACCGCATCTACGCAGGAAGTCGTCCTGAAGGGACTTGTTGCCGGGGCAACCTATACCGACCTATATTCCGACAGAGAATATGTGGCAGACAGTAAGGGTGAAGTGAAGCTTACAGCTCCTGCCGCAGCAGAGGGAGGAACCGTAATCCTGAAGAAGAAGGGTTCCGGCTCATCTGCATCCGATGGAGGATCCGGCTCATCTGTTCCCGGAACCACACCTTCGTCTGACCCTGCCGCAGCGGAGCCCTCCAAGGAGGATCCTAAGAAGGAGGATTCCAAGAAAGACGACTCCAAGAAGGAGGATTCCAAGAAAGACGATTCCAAAAAGGATGATTCTAAGAAGGACGATTCCAAAAAGGATCATAAGAAGGATGGAAAAAAGGAGTCTGGAAAGAAGACCCTTGTTACCAAGGGAAAGACAAAGTACCTGGTAGGAAAAGACGGAAAAGTCGTTTCGAATAAGGTGGTAACGGTAAAGGGCAAGAAGTACATCACCGATGCGAAGGGTCGTGTAATCACGAACAAGTGGGTGAAGAGAGGAAATAAGAAGTACTATTGCGATAAGTCCGGAAAGGTGACAAAGATAAGGAAGTCAAAGAAGTCTTCTAAGAAAAAATAAACTGCGACCATTACGGAGCAGAGATCGGAAGGGCGGGCCGCGAAGCGGCCTGCCCTTTTTCAATGGATCGGTGGGACGCCGCAGACGGGCATTGCTTTTGGAAAAGTTGACCTCGGTGCGCCGGCGTGTTTTAAGAAAAGCTGACATCAGTGCGCCGGCACCGTCATTATGCCCCTTTGGTGACGCCTTGCGGCTCTGGAACTCGCTCGTTGCGTTACGTAAGCCGTCGCTAAGCTCCGGCTAAGTAACGACGGCTCGTTAAGCACCAAGGGGCATAACAGGGTGCCGTCTTGGTGTCGGGACTTGATAACCATGCACCGATGTACCGAGATTCGTATAGGACTTTGCCTGTTGTGATGAAGCCAAAACCCAGAGCGTCGGTTTCCGGCTGGATTTGTGGGAGGTTGGATAGAAGGGAGGATCTCCTTGGGAAAAGGAGGCAGCATGCCTCCTCCTGTGGTAAGATAGAAGCAGTGTATTAAGAACTGAAATTCTAAGAGCTTGGTGAGAATATCATAAGAACGAGAGGTGGACTATGTTTGAATTTGAAGAGGGGATCTTTGATCCATCTTTTTTTGAGGAAGAGGAACGTAAGGGTGAGATCATCACCCGGGAGAAAAAGAAGATCTGGGCGGTTCAGCTCCAGCTGGCATTGCTTTTGGATAAGATCTGTAAAAAGTATGATTTGAAGTATTTCATGGATTTTGGAACGATCCTGGGTGCTGTCCGGGAGAAGGGTTTTATTCCTTGGGATATTGACATGGACTTTTGTATGATGCGGCCGGACTATATGAAACTTTTAGAGGTGGCGCCTGCGGAGATGCCGGAGTACTGCACCTTCCAGCCGGATTTTTTAAGATCTGACTGTGTTAAGATCCGTGATGACAGGACTACCTGCATCTATGTGCCGAAGCTGGATGCATCTGTCAGTCAGGGAATTTTTATCGATGTAGCACCTCTTGACGATGTGGCGGATGGGAAGGATTTCCCGGAGATCATGCCGATGCAGCATGAACTCCTTATCATAATGCATGATCCCCGACTTCTTCCGGATTATCTGAAAGCAAGAGGGGAGAGTGCTCTGCCGATGGATATGCTACGGGAACTTGTGGCCATGGACCCGGCAGAAGTGCGAAAGATCTTCTATCAGTTCTGTCTGGATCATTCTAATCAGTCCACCATGGTGGCAAATCTCTACAGTTATATCGGCTGGGGAGGTAAGCGAATGCGCAGCTGGTATGAAGAGACGGTGTATCTTCCGTTTGAGGGATTTATGTTCCCGGCGCCAAAGGCGTACGATGCCATGCTCCGCGCCCAGTACGGGGATGACTATATGACCCCTGTCAGGAGGGAGTCAGATGTGGAGCATATGCTCTTTGATACGGAACGGCCATACACGGAATATGTGCTGGGGGGAGAGCGGTATGATGAGGAGTATTATAAGAAAAACGGATTACTTTGATAAGGTTCGGGTGATAACAAGCCCCGGGAACCGGCAGGAGGCTGCTGGGTCCCGGGGCTTAAAAAATGTTATAATGCTACTGGTTGGAAAAGTAGTGAATGATGCAAGGCTTATTCTTCTTAACTATGGGGAGGATAAGCTTTTTTGTCGCATCTGCAAATTTTCAGACAAAGCAATCCGAAGTGTGAAATTTTTGTTTTCAGAGGGGGGATATGGTAAAATTATTATCAGGTTATGACGATATATAGTATGACGCATTTATGGCGAGACTTGAAATATCGAAATGAGCAGAATAGAAAGGATTTATAATGTCAGAAAACGGACATGCGTATACACCGGAGGAACTGAAGCGGATGCAGAATATCGGCCTTGAGATGCTGGTCGAAGTGGACCGGATCTGCAGGAAGCATGGCATTATATACGAGATCGACGGTGGCACACTGCTGGGAGCCGTCAGGAATAAGAAATTCATCCCATGGGATGATGACGTAGATATCCGGATGATGCAGGATG
>CADCQT010000048.1 GCA_902803645.1 uncultured Lachnospiraceae bacterium
GGTGTGAAACGGAGTTGAAATCGAGTAGGAGTCAGCCTACTATTATCAATTTATGAATGAGAGATCTTGTGTTCGAATCATGAAGGGGCAGTGGATGTTCGAAACGTTCCCTTGAAGAAATATTGAAGAAAAATTAAGAATTTGAAGAAAATTACAGGAAGTAGAGGGGAAAATGAAGGTAAATTGGTGCAGGAAAAGAAGAGGGGATATATAATATAAATAGATCTAAGGTATGTGTGAAGGCGACACATATATCGACCTTGGACAAGGTTTGTACGTAAGAAAGGAGAGAAGGGCAATGAAGCTTCATATTAAACATATGATCGCGGTAATGCTGATCAGTTTAGTAGCTCTATCGTCTGCTTTTACTTCCGTACAGGTAACTGCTTACGCTGCAACAGATTACACGAAGACCGAGAAGAAAATGTCAAAGGCACTTGCGAAATTCCAGAATGAGCTGGCGGACAGTTCGAATTTCTATATCCTTGATATTAAAAAGGATTCAATGGAGATCGACAGTAAGCTGCTGAAGAGGAAGGTGCAGTCGCCCTACTACCATTATGAATATGCAGTCCGGTTCAAGGGAACAAATTCCGAAGGGAAGACAGTATATAACTGGCTATTTATGACGGATGACATGGATATCTGGTTTCCGAAGAAATCGTTGTATCGAGCAGCTGTAACAACAGAGGACGGAGATCTTGGAATTGAGGCGAAGTCAATTTCATCGGACTCCATTAAGAACGTAAGAAAGCTGACGACCGAGTACTATAAGGATCTATAGGATCTGTTACAAGGCGCACAGGGTAAAGGAATTGACGGCGGTCAGTTCCTTTTTTTTGTGGATATGTTAAGATAGGAGTGAAAACGTAACAGAAGGCTGGATCAATGTTTATCGGGGAGGATAAGATTATGGAGATAGCATTTGAGTACGGATATGTAGGATTTTGGGTAATGATCATCGTATTGGCCATGGTGGCTGAGCTTATTACCGTAAGTCTTTCCACCATCTGGTTTGCATTCGGAGGTGTGGCGGCTCTTTGTCTTGCCGGGATCGGAGCACCCTTCTGGGTACAGATCCTGGGATTTCTTCTTCTGTCCCTGGTGTCTTTGTATTTTACAAGACCATGGGCGATTAAGCATTTGAATAACAAGAGAGTGAAGAGCAATTTAGAAGAACTCATCGGAAGACCGGTGCAGGTGACAGAGACCATAGACAACCGCAAAGACACCGGCCGTGCCCTTCATAAAGGGATGGAATGGACGGCCCGGGCTGCAAGGGAGGGCGAGGTCATAGAGAAGGGCAGTGAAGCCTATATTGAACGGATCGAGGGGGTCAAACTGATGGTAAGCACAAATCGAATCATGGAGTCCAAAGATCAGATACAGCCACAGGAGGATAGGTATCCTTTGCAGGAGATACCAGCAGTGACAAAGGCAAAGTACAGGTAGTTAGAAAGAAGACAGAATATGGCAAATATTGTATTTTTGGATCGTAAATCATTGGGGAGTGACCTGGATCTCTCATCTTTTCAGAAACTGGGAAATATAACAGAGTACGATTTTTCTACAAGTGAAGAGATCCCCGAGAGAGTAAAGGACGCAGATATCATTATCACCAACAAGTGTGAGATGAAAGAGGAGACCATCGGAGGTGCGAAGAAGCTGAAGGCGGTGTGTGTTACCGCCACCGGAGTCAATAACCTGGATATTCCCTATCTGGAGAGGAAGGGGATCCACTGGCACAATGTAGCAGGATATTCCACCGACTCTGTGGCACAGCATACTCTAGCACTGGTACTCTATCTGTATGAGCATCTTCCCTACTATGATAACTACGTGAAAAGTGGAGCATACGCAGGGGATACTCTTTTTACCCATTTTGAGAGGCCATTTTGTGAACTGACAGGGAAGACCTGGGGAATCGTAGGCTTAGGGGCAATCGGCCGTCGTACAGCCCAGATTGCAGCGGCTTTTGGCTGTCAGGTGGTGTATTATTCCACATCCGGAATTCAACGAGAGGAAGATTATCCGGCAGTCACCTGGGAAGGATTGTTAGAGAACTCCGATATTATTACCATTCATGCGCCATTGAATGAGAATACACAAAATCTTTTCGATAAAAAAGCTTTTCAGCAAATGAAAAAAGAAGCAATTTTGGTAAATGTAGGTAGGGGGCCTATCGTGGTAGAACAGGATCTGGCAGACGCCATCGATGCCGGGGAGATCGGCGGGGCAGGACTTGATGTGTTGGAAAAGGAGCCTATGGCAAAGAACAGCCCCTTCCTCACTATGAAGCATAAAGAGAGGATGCTTATCACACCCCATATCGCCTGGGCCTCTCTTGAGGCCCGCAGGCGGCTTATGGATATTATCTATCAGCAGGTGGCAGAGGAACTGTCATAGACGGGGATACTCACACCCGGGATAGGATAAGGGGCTATAGAGGAAGTCCTGTATCATAGGATAGATTCCCCAGATCTGAAAGCAGGCTGTCCATGGCAGCATAGTAGGCATTCGAGCAGTGCTTGACTGAGCGGATCACAGAAAAACGGCGGAGGCGGTAGAGATAGGAATCCCTGGCCTGATCCACCAGTTCATAGAAGTCCGCATTGGATTTACGGTCAGGATCCCAGGGATTCGTCCACTGTTTGTGACGTAAATTCATAGGATCATGATAAGTCTTCACATGGTCGTTGGCGATGAGAGGAGACAGGAAGGCATAATGGAAGAAAAACTGATCGATATGACGGACCAGTTTCTTCTTCCAGCCATGGGGATCCTCCATCAGGTCATACAAAAGACGGGTAGAAAGCATGGCTTCTCCTACTTCGGAAGCAAATACCAGACTTCCGGGGTAGGCAATCTCAATGGCCCTTTGCAGAAAGACAGACAGGAAACGGCGCTGCCAGGCCGGAAGGGCAACGGTATGTCCGGCACGAAACCAGGAAAATTTCTTGTGGTAAAAGTGTCCTAACATGGCGCCGTCGATATCTGTCTCCAGAAGAACATGGCAACCGAAGGTATAGTTTGCATCCTTGCCGGAGAGCTTGTTGGTACGATAGTGGATATAAGGGTGACAGACCGTATCTAAGGTATAGTGGCCGATATAACCAAGAATATAGGCATCCGCCAGCTGCTGTAAAGTAGGATCCAGGATCGAACCCCGGAGGTGCAAAAGTGTATGAAACATAGAAAGGGTATCCTTTCCATGCATACGGATTCCCATATTTTTTTTGTGAAAGAGGTGGGATGGTGCATTGTAGAAGAAAATATCCGGTCCCTGAAGACCGAGAGCGAAGGCTCCGGGATAGTCCTTCATAAGATGATAAAGGGTAAGATCCTTGGCATTGGGCGAAGCTTTTAACTCCTTGCAGCAGATCTGACCGAAAATAAAATGCGTTCTAAAACCAGGCATAAGATGTCCCCCTTTCTTAAGTAAAATCATTATACCACGAAGAAAGGCGAGATTTGAGGGGAAAATATAAGATATAGTACTTGCGCGGGTAGTTGATTCGCGTTACAATGTTGTAGCGAAAAGGAGAGTCACGTGATCGGAAGAGTAGAAGAATTAAGGGCTTTAGAAGCATTTTATAAAAGTGAAGAAAGCAATGTCTACGTCATTTATGGGAGACGTGGCATGGGTAAGACCACCTTACTTCGGAGTTTTTCTGAAGATAAACAGGTGGTATTTTTTACGTTATACTCTACCACGGAGCGGCAACAACGAACATTAATGGCGCAAACTATGGGCCTGATGGAGGATGGCCAGGGGGAAGAGGAAGCTCCGACTCTTGAGGCGATTTTTGACAGAATCGATGAGATGTCTAGAGAAGGCATTGTAGTTCTCGTGTTGGACCAGTATCCGAATTTCGCGAAGACAGAGGAAGATTTTCCGAAGAAGCTTCACACCTATATGACAGAAAAGTGGAAGAAGGGAAGGGTCAAGCTGATCCTTTGCGGAGATTCCTATCTTCATATGGAGAAGCTTGCCTGGGGTAAGAAGTCCATCTGGCGGGATCAAAATCCTTGTACCATGGAACTTGCTCCATTGGATTATTATGATACAAAAGAGATGTGTGGTGTGGATGATCCGGCGGAATGTGCTGTTTTATATGGAATAACAGGTGGAATTCCGGCTCTTGTGGAGAAGGCGACACAGATCTATGCTACAGCAGAAGATCCTCAGTGGGAGCTGATCCGCGAGATCTATCTCTCGGGAGATTTCAGTTTCTGCGGAAGTGCAGAGCGTATTTTAGAGACAGAACTGCGTGAGAAGACCTATTATGATCGTCTGTTATACGCGTTGGCCAGCGGAAATAACCGGGTGAACCAGCTTTCTCTGGAGCTGGGCAAGCCCAAGGATGTGGTGGTACCCTACCTTAGTACTCTTATGAGTCTTGGTCTGGTTCGCAAAGAGAATCCGGTAACAGAACCGACCAACCGTCGGAAGACAAGATACTCCATTATTTCCGAGACAGACAAGCTCTGGTATAAGATCCTCGTACCAAGGATTTTGTCGGTATATAACGGAGATCATGATAAGATCCGATCCTTCTGGCATGAGCAGAAGGAAGCATATATGAAGGATGTTTTTATACGTATCTGTAAGGAATATCTGGTAAGACAAGATCAGGCAAGGAAGTTGCCTTTTTCTATAAAATCAATGGGTAACTGGTGGGAAAACGACGAGGAGAATGGAACCTCGGAGGATTTCGACCTGATGGCTGCCGGTGCGACAGAGGGCAAGGATGCCTATGTGTTTGGCCGGTGTTTCTGGGGCAGTGATGCTGTCAATATGGCAGACGTCAAGGGCCTGATCGATCTGACCAGGAAGGTGCATGACAAGTCTGCAACCTTTTACCTGTTTTTCTCCAGAAACGGTTTCGAGGAAAATGTTAAGACGGTATCTCAGACGATCAAAAATATTATGCTGATCGATCTTAAAGGTATGATAGAAGAGTAACAAAAGCAGGAAGGAAAGGATGTAAACATGACAAATCAGGAACTTATGCAAAAGGCTGTGGAAGTCCGCAAAGGGATCATTGTGGGCACCCATGCAGCAAAATCCGGCCATCCGGGTGGATCTTTATCAGCTGCAGAGGTGTTTACCTTCCTCTATAACGAGGAGATGAAGATCGATCCGAAGAATCCGGATAAGGCAGACCGCGACCGATTTGTACTGTCCAAGGGTCATACAGCGCCGGGATTATATGCGGCATTGGCAAACCGTGGATTTTTCCCGGTAGAGGATCTTGCAACACTCCGCCATATCGGCTCATATCTCCAGGGACATCCTTGTAAGAATGAGACGCCGGGAGTGGATGCTTCCTCAGGTTCACTTGGCCAGGGAATCTCTGTTGCAGCAGGCATGGCGCTTTCTGCAAAGCTTTCCAATGAGGATTATCGTGTTTACACCCTGCTTGGTGACGGTGAGATTCAGGAAGGACAGGTGTGGGAGGCTGCCATGTTTGCAGGATTCCGTAAGCTGGACAACCTGTGTGTCATCGTGGATAACAATGGACTTCAGATCGATGGAGCGGTGGATGAGGTAAATTCCCCTTATCCGATCGCTGATAAGTTCCGTGCATTCAACTTCCATGTTGTTGAAGTGGCAGACGGTAATGACTTCGACCAGCTGAGAGCGGCATTTACCGAAGCAAAAGAGACCAAGGGAATGCCAACAGCCATCGTTATGAAGACCCTGAAGGGTAAGGGAGTCTCCTTTATGGAGGGCCAGGCTGGCTGGCACGGTAAGGCTCCGAACGATGAAGAATTCAAGACAGCTATGGACGAACTTACGAAAGCAGGTGAAGCATTATGTCAGAAGTAAAGAAGATCGCAACAAGAGAAAGTTACGGTAACGCATTGGTAGAACTTGGAAAAGAGCATGAGAATCTGGTGGTACTGGATGCTGATCTTGCAGAGGCTACCAAGACCAATATTTTCAAGAAGGCTTTTCCGGAGAGACACATTGATGTAGGCATTCAGGAGGCAAACCTGGTGGGAGTGGCAGCAGGTCTTGCTTCCACAGGAAAGGTACCGTTCTGCTCTACCTTTGCCATGTTTGCAGCAGGCCGCGCCTATGAACAGGTACGTAACTCTGTGGGATATCCACATCTGAACGTCAAAATCGGAGCTACCCATGCAGGAATCTCCGTAGGAGAAGACGGGGCGACGCACCAGTGTTTGGAAGATCTTGCCCTGATGCGTGTTATTCCCGGAATGACAGTGATCAATCCGGCAGATGATGTGGAGGCAAGAGCGGCTGTTCGGGCAGCCTACGCCTATGAGGGACCGGTATACCTTCGATTCGGAAGACTTGCAGTACCGGTGATCAATGATCGGGAAGATTACAAGTTTGAGATCGGAAAGGGATATGTGCTTCAGGAAGGTAGCGATGTAACCATCATTGCAACCGGACTTGAGGTAAATGAATCTCTTGAGGCGGCAAAGCTCCTTAAGGAGCAGGGAATCTCTGCAGAAGTGGTAAATATCCATACCATCAAGCCCATCGATCAGGAGCTGATCATTAAAGAGGCGGAGAAGACTGGTAAGATTGTAACCGTAGAGGAGCATTCTGTCATCGGCGGACTTGGAAGCGCAGTGGCAGAGGTACTGTCAGAGCATTGTCCGACCAAGATGCTTCGCATCGGTGTGAAGGATGTATATGGCGAATCCGGCCCGGCTGTTGATCTTCTGCATAAGTATCAGTTAGATGGACAGGGAATTGCTGCGCAGGTAGCAGATTTTGTGAAATAATGTACAAAAAAGAGGGCCTTTTCAGTAAAAGACCTTCTTTTTTTGTAAGAGAAAAGTTGATATAATCGGCCTATGAGTACAGAAAAGAATATAAAAAAACAAAAGAAAAAAAGAAAACACAGAGGCGCCATACGGTTTTTAAAGTTTCAGATCTTTCTTCTGATCCTTGTATTGGGCGGAATTGCCTATTATTACGCAGGAGGATATGCGAGTAAGGTCAGCCGGCTGCATTCAGAAGCGAGTGAACTGGTGGCAAAGTCAACAGAGGATACCTTCAAGAAGGCTCAGACAAGTGTTGCCTATGATGACAAGAACAAGGTCATATCCGTTTTGAAGGGTGAGAAGGATTCCTACTATCTGACCTATGACGAGATCCCGGTAGAGGCAAGGCAGGCCATCGTAAGTATCGAGGACAAGAAATTCTACGAGCACCATGGTGTGGACTATAAGGCTATCGTACGAGCAGCCTGGGCAGCATTTCGGAATGGAAGGGTGACTCAGGGTGGTTCTACCATTACACAGCAGCTGGCTAAGAATGTCTTCCTGACACCGGATCGTAAGTGGGAGCGTAAGGTAGAAGAGATCTACATTGCCATGGATCTGGAGAAGAAGTATGGTAAGAAGAAGATCCTGGAATTTTACCTGAACAACGTTTGTTTCGGTGGCGGATATTACGGTATTCAGGCAGCAGCGCAGGGGTATTTCGGCAAGGATGTGGTGAATCTTACCACCTCCCAGACTGCTTTCCTGTGTGGAATCCCCAATGCCCCCACGAGGTACAATCCAAGGAAGCATTTAGATAATGCATTGAAGAGAAGAGACCGCGTCCTTCGGAATATGAGAGAGGACGGAATCATCTCCCAGTCAGATCTGGAGGCTGCTCTTTCCGAGAAGATCGAGATCAAACAGCCGAAGGAATATTACAATAACTACGAAGATACCTTCCTGTACTACTGTGCCACAAGAGCGCTGATGGAAGCAGATGGATTTGAATTCCGCTATACCTTCGATTCTGAGGAGGATGAGAAGGCCTATAAGGAACTCTACAAGCAGCAGTATAATGAATACCATGAGCGGTTATACACCGGAGGTTACCGGATCTATTCCACCTTAAACCGGGATAAGCAGAAAAAGCTGCAAAAGAGTATCAATAACGGACTGGCAAGCTTTACGGAGAAGACAAAGGACGGTGTGTACAAGCTTCAGGGAGCCGGTGTTTGCATCGATAATGAGACCGGATCTGTTGTGGCGATTGTAGGTGGAAGAGGCCAAAAGAGTAATGTCTACACCTTAAACCGCGGATTCCAGAGTACAAGACAGCCGGGGTCTACCATCAAGCCTCTGGTGGTATATACACCGGCATTGGAGAATGGATATACACCGAATACTATTGTGGATGACCACAAATTCGAAGGTGGGCCATCCAACGCAGGTGGAACCTACTCCGGTAAGATCACCATGCGTCAGGCAGTGGAAAAATCCAAGAACACGGTGGCATGGCAGATTTTTGAGAAGTTAACTCCCAAGGTGGGCATCAGTTATCTGAAGAATATGCAGTTTGCATCCATTAAGGACAGTGACGAGACCATGGCTGCCAGCCTGGGTGGATTGACAGCCGGTGTTTCACCACTTGAAATGGCTAAAGGATATGCTACAATAGAGAACGACGGTGCATACAGGGATCCCACCTGTATCTCGAAGATCACCACAGCCGATGGAGGTATCGTCTGGGAGAATGATCACGAGGGAACCGTTGTATACCAGGAGGAGGCATCAAGACAGATGACAGATATCCTCCAGGGTGTTATCACACGAGGTACCGGAGTTGGACTTGGACTTGGAGCAATGCCCTGTGCCGGTAAGACCGGAACCACCAATGGATCCAAGGATGGATGGTTCGTAGGTTATACACCGTATTACACAACATCCATCTGGGTAGGATATGATATTCCCCAGACCTTGAACGGATTGGCGGGAGCTACCTATCCCGGACATATCTGGCAGGACTTCATGAAGCAGATCCATGAAGGGTTAGAGGTCAAGGAATTCCAGAAGCCGGTGAAGATCTACGGTAAGCAGGAGAAGGACATCAGCGATGACGATGCCAAGAAGGCAGAGGATGAGCTGGAAGAGCAGAAGAACAAGAATAAGGTGGATGTAGACCTTAAGAAGGACGACACCAATACGAACAGCGATACCAAGAAAGATAACACAAATAAATCCGATAATAACAACAATAATAATAGTAACAACAATCAATCGGATAACAACGATCCGGGGGACAACCAGGGAGGCAATGAGGATGACAATACAGATGTGCCGAACCTGCCGCCGGAGGATGAACGGGACGACGTAGAGTAACTTAGAAAAAGGGGAAGCAACAAATGAGAGACTACGGATTTGGAATTGACTTAGGCGGAACAACATGTAAGCTGGGACTTTTTGAAGTGTCCGGCAAGCTTCTTGAAAAGTGGGAGATTCCAACCAACAAGGCAGACAATGGTTCACATATCTTAGAGGATATTGCACAGGCCCTCAAGGATAAGATGGAAGAGAAAGGGATTTCTGAGGAACAGATCCAGGGGGCCGGCATCGGTGTACCGGGAGCGGTGACGCCTGACGGATGGGTCAATAAGTGTGTTAACCTGGGCTGGAATGACAAGATGCCCATCGAGGCAGAGTTGTCAAAGCTCTGCGGATTTACGGTGAAGGCAGCTAACGATGCTAACATTGCAGCCCTGGGTGAGGCCTGGATGGGTGCCGGAAAAGGTGCTCAGAGCCTTGTAATGATTACACTGGGAACCGGTATCGGTGGAGGAATCATCATCAATGGTCAGATCCTTACCGGATCTAACGGAGCCGGTGGAGAGATCGGACATATTCATGTGGATGACACCGAGGAAGAGGTTTGCGGATGCGGAAATAAGGGCTGCATTGAGCAGTATGCTTCAGCAACAGGAATCGTCCGTATGGCAAAGAGATTTCTGGCCAGGGATGACAGAGATTCTTCTCTTCGCAGCATTGAGAACTTCACTGCAAAGGATGTTTTTGATGCGGCAAAGGCCGGAGATGAAGTGGCAGATGCCATTGTAACAGAGGTTTGCGGCAGACTTGGCAGTATGGTAGCCAAGGTAGTCAATGTTCTGAATCCGGAGATGGTATTATTAGGAGGCGGAGTCAGCAAGGCCGGTCAGATCATCATCGATAAGATGCGACCAGCGTTCCGGTCAGAGGCTTTCCATGCCTGCAAGGATACTAAGGTGAACTTAGCGGTACTGGGAAATGATGCAGGTATCTACGGAGGCGTAGGACTTCTTTTGAATTAAATTATAATTAAAAATATGGGCCGTTGGACTTGTTCCGGCGGTCTTTTTGTGTTATACTATCGAATGTTGAGACGATGCGTGGCTCAGCTTGGTAGAGCGCTGCGTTCGGGACGCAGAGGTCGCAGGTTCAAATCCTGTCGCATCGATCCTGAAGGAATACCGAAGGGTATTCCTTTTTTTTAGATCTTATCAATAGCAATAAAGAGAGGAATAAGCATGCAGCCGATGCGGTGGAATCTGTAGCGGAAGATAAAGTGGATAAAGACAGAAAGCCCATTGGTCTGACAAGTGTTTCGGTTACTAAGGATGTCAGTGTGATCTGCGTTGCAAGTTTGCCGAAGGAAAGTACGTCAACAGATCCCATTGTACAGGTTGACTGGAATGAGGAGGGAGAGCACAAGACCTACAACGTACATGTTAATAAAGTAGATCCGGAATCTGCAACCGATTTGGAGATGTTTGCGTTTCTTTCCTATCAGGGACATATTGGGAATAAGATACCGGGAGCGATCAATAACTGGTCAGCGTATAAATCCTTAAAGGAATCGGAAATGCCATACGCCAGTATAGCTGCAGCAACAGGACAGTTGGTTTTTGTAGAATCCAAAGTGAATGCAAAACGGCTTGTGAATACCGTATATGGCTGGATGAGCAGAATCGCCAACCAGGATGCGAAGATGCAGGCCCATTGGTGCGAATGTCTGCTGGATATGTTTAAGGATGCGAAGGGAAATAAAAGGTAAATAGATTAACTGGATCGACAGAAGATAGAGGCAGTGAAAGACATAACGGTTTTTCACTGCCCTTTTTATGCGTTCTGTGTTAAAATCGGGGATAGTGAGCAAAAGAAAAGAA
>CADCQT010000049.1 GCA_902803645.1 uncultured Lachnospiraceae bacterium
ACCCACGTATCCAGCTTGGAAGGCTGGTGTTCTACCATTGAACTACACCCGCGCAAAGTCGAGGTGACAGGATTCGAACCTGCGGCCTCCTGGTCCCAAACCAGGCGCTCTACCAAGCTGAGCCACACCTCGCCTTATCCGGTGACCTCTCAACAGATGCCTGTTGGATTTGTGTGTCACCCGAAACGCAAGATAAATTATATGGCAGACAAGCCTCCGTGTCAACACATTTTTTTATTTTTTTCTCAAATTCCAACAATTCAATCCCAAGGCCGCTATTTTACTGGGTTTCTGGCGAATGAAAATTTTAGATTGATCCCCGGATCCGGAATGTTTTTATCTCTTTTCCATGTTGCCCGTCTCGTCATTTAATTTTAATACCATTATATTAACAGCAGGATATCTCACTTCATTTCCTTGCATTTTTCCAAAAACATCCCTTCCTTTTCCTTCCGGAGGTTGCCTGCTTGCGTCTTTTTCCCCCGTTTTCTTACTTTTTCCTGCTTTCCGGGGGATTTTCTCTCTTCCTTTTCCTTCCGGAGGTTGCCTGCCTGCGTCTTTTTCCCCCGCAAATTACATTTTCTCTGCTTTCCGGGGGAATACCCAGCCGGCTACCCCACCGGCAGCACAACTGTAAAAGCTGTATGCCCATCCTCGCTGGTTACCTGGATGTTACCACCGTAACGATTGGCGGTACCCTGGGCGATGGCAAGGCCAAGGCCGAAGTGGCCGTTTTTGCGGTTTCTGGCCTTGTCCACTCGGTAAAAACGTTCAAAGATGTGAGGGATCTGATCTGCAGGAATGGTATCCCCATCGTTCTCCACCACAAGGACTATGGACTTGTGATCCCGCTTGAGCGTGACAAAGATCTCAGATCCTTCCCTGGCATGGTAGATGGCATTCTCAATAAGAGTCTCCACCATCCGGCTGATATCCACTGATCGACCGGAATACATCAGGTCTTCATCTACATCCTGGCCGATGGTGACACCTCTGTCGTAGGCAGCCGCCTCAAAGGGAAGGAGGACACCCTCCACCGTATCGGAAAAGGAGAATGTCTCACTCCGGTCTACCATATCCTGATCCTCCACCTGGGCAAGGGTCAGAAGTTCCTGAATCAGGCGGCTCATCTTGCCGGTCTCTCCCTTGATATAACCTAAGTACTTAGGATTGTCCGGAGTACTTCTGGCCATGTCCAGATTCACATCGATCACAGCCAAGGGGGTCTTAAGCTCATGACTGGCATCCGCTACGAACTGTTTCTGGCGGCGGACATTGGCGATGATCGGCTTCACCAGCCAACGGGTCAACAGGAAGGAGAGGATCAGTACGCCTATGATACCGATAACGGACAGAGCCACAATACCGATGACCGATGGAATCAGTCTCTTCTGGATGTCAGTCCTGTCAATGTAGGTCACCTGCACATTCTCTTCAATATCTCGAATCCGGTATTCATAATGAGAGAGCACACCGCTGTTTGAACCGGACCGGATCATCTTAAGAGCCATCTTTTTCACATGAGCCTTGGAAGAATTGCCGCTTTCCACAAAAAGAGCCTTATATTCCGGATCAAAGACCACACCGTAGGCATTGACTTTCTTCTCCGGAATCTGCTCCTCTTCTCCGGTGGAATCCGTAGAATCCGTAGCGGCATCCTTTAACCGGACACGGAGAAGAGACTCGTAGTAATTGTCCAAAGACTTATCCTCTGCCGCTCGAAGTTGATCATTAATGGACGTATTGGAATTGACATACTGCAAAAAAAGGGTAGATATCATAATGGTAAGGACGAACAGTATCAATACCAGAGATAAGACCCATCGCAGTTTTCTTTGTAATTTCTTAACCATATTATGCTTCTTCCACCAGACGGTAACCCAGACCACGAACGGCCTTTACCTGTAAATTGGCATGTAAAAACTTAAGTTTCCTCCGGATGAAGGAAACATAGACCTCCACATTGTTATATTCCACAGTATCCTCATGCCCCCAGATTCGAAGAGAGATCTTACCCCGGGAAAGCACCTCCCCCGGATTATCCATAAAGTACTCTAAAAGCTTTAACTCCTTGCCGGATAAGGTCACATCTGCCCCGGTCTGGCTGTTACGGATGGCACCGTTCTTGCGGTCCAGCTGGATGTTACCCACGCAAAGCAGGTTCTCCTCCGGACCGTGGTTACGCCGGATGAGGGCACGGATCCTGGCCAGAAGTTCCTCCACCTCAAAGGGCTTGGTAAGGTAGTCGTCTGCACCGGCATCCAACCCTTTGACGCGGTCGGTAAGACCGGCTCTTGCCGTCAGCATAATAACCGGAGTCTTATGCCCCGCCTTACGCATCTCCCAGATAATATTCACACCATCCATCCCCGGAAGCATACCATCCATGATGATCAGATCATAGGTATCACTCATGGAAAGTTCGTGTCCGGTAATTCCGTCCTCGGCAATATCCACCTCGTACTTCTCCTGCTGCAGACGATCTCTTAAGGCATCTGCAAGAGCAAATTCATCTTCTACAATTAAAAGCTTCATATAACGATCCCCTCCTAAAAAGAGTGCAAGTAAAAATGACTTTCCTTCATTGTAACGTATCATTTCCCAAGAATACAACCTTCCTTCCACAAGAAGCTTCATATATAATAAAAACAAGCGTAAGGAGGGTTGTTTATGACATCATTTCAGATCCCGTCAGACTTCTTTAAGGGAGAAGAGACCGACGGTTTTTACACAGAGCCTATGATGAAGCGTACCTGGGCTGCAGAACTGAAGGTTCTCTCCGAGGTAGACCGCATCTGTAGCAAATATCATCTGACTTATTTCGCCGACTACGGTACCCTGCTGGGAGCCATCCGGCATAAGGGCTTTATCCCCTGGGATGACGATATCGATATCAGCATGCCCAGGAAAGATTATATGACCTTTCTTTCCGTGGCCAAAAGCGAACTTCCGGAGGGCTACCTCCTCCATTCCTATTTTACAAGAGAAGACCATGTCCAGCCCTTCCTGGTGGTAATGAACCGGGAGGACATTGGAGCAAATGAAAAGACCACCGAAGAATTCTACGGTTGCCCCTTTGTCATCGGTGTAGAAATCTACCCTATGGATTATCTTCCAAGAGACATGGAGGAACGTAAGACCCAGATCCTGTTGTATCAGGCGGTCTATGACTTAGGAGAACGGTTCTTTGAATATCAGGAAAAGGGCGAACTGATGGAAAGACTTGTAAAAGTTCAAAGGCTCACCGGCGTAACCTTTCGGGATGATATGAGCCTTGTTATGCAGATTCGGCAGCTGACAGACAAGATTGCCATGCTCTATACCGAAGAGGAGTCGGATGAACTGGTCATGATGTTTGATTATGCCCTGTTTGAAGAGCCTCACATCCGAAAAAAAGAATGGTTTGCCTCCAGTCTGCGGATGCCTTATGAATATATGACAATACCGGTACCTGTAGGCTACGAGGAATTTCTTTGCTCCAAATACGGAGATTACATGGTTCCGCTACGGGATGGCGGCGGCCATGACTATCCCTTTTATAAAGTACAGATACCGGCATTACCTAAGGAAAAACTAGACGCCCTCATCCGGCAGGGCGAGCTGGTCACTTCTATTTCTCACGAACCACCTGAAAGATCATAAATTTCAGGTAATAGCTGTCATCGCCACCCCAGATCATAGGATGGTCCGCAGCCTGGGTCCTGAACTGGATCTGGCGGAGGCGTACATGAACAGAATCCGCAGCCTCTTTTACCGTCTTCTTAAAAAGCTCCTCTGTCATAAAATGAGAACAGGAACAGGTGGCAAAATATCCCCCGTCCCGCACCAGACGGATTCCCTGACGATTGATCTCACGATAACCCTTAATGGCCTGCTTCGTTGCACTTCGGCTCTTGGTAAAAGCCGGAGGATCCAGGATTAGAAGATCATAGGATTCCCCTGCCTGATACAGCCTTGGAAGCTCCTCCAGCACGTCGGCAGCCCGGAAAGTCACGGTCTCAGACAGATCATTTAATTCGGCATTTTCCGTTGCCTGGGCAACAGCCAGCTCAGAAATATCCAGACCCACCACAGAGGTTGCACCGCCCCGCCCTGCATTTAAAGCGAAGGTGCCCATATGGGTAAAGCAGTCTAAGACCTTCTTACCCTTTGCCAACTTCTGGATCTCCATACGGTTCTGCTTCTGGTCCAGGAAAAATCCGGTCTTCTGGCCGTTTTCCACATCGATACGGTATTTAACACCGTTTTCTGTGATCTCCACATAGATATCCTCTGCCGGCTCCGGGAACATAGCCTCCGGATCCTTGGCCTTCCACTGATGCTCCATATCGTTAAAAGGCTCCTCGATCCAGCCGGCTTTTCTTGTCCAGATCCAGCCCTTGAAGGGGATCATCCCTTCCTTTTTCCGAACCTTTGCATCACTTCGCTCATAGATGCCCCGGAGGGATACCCCGTCCTCCTCCAATACACGAAGGAGGGAGGAAAGGATGGATCTTTTCAGACGATCCACTCCCAGAGAGAGGGACTGTACCACCAGAAGATCCTCGTACTTATCCACCACAAGACCGGGGAGGAAATCCGCCTCTCCAAAAATCAGACGGGCAGAGGAGGTATCCATCACATTCTTACGGTAGGCATAGGCATTGCGGACCCTCTCTTCCAGAAAAGCGTCATCAATTGGCTCTTTGCGATGGCGACAGAGCATACGGACCCGGATCTTCGAATCCAGGTTCACCACGCCCCATCCCATGAAAAATCCGTCAAAGTCCTCTACACAAACCACATCTCCGTTTTCAAATTCACCGGTTATTTCTGCCACTTCATTGTCGTAGATCCAGCTGCCACCGGACTTTAACAGTCTTCCTTCACCCTTGATCAGGTGCACCACACCTGCGGATGTATATACTTGATTTTCCATCATTCCTATGCTCCGTTTCTATCGAACTATCAAAATCGGGAACACCTATCTTATCACATTTCCTCCAGATAGTCTCCCTGCAAAACACAGCCATGATCCATCGGGCCTCTTCCCTCCCCCAGGTCCAGGCCTGCGGAAAGGCAGGTGGTCAGATACTCCTTCGCCAGACTTACGGCTCGAACCCTGTCATAACCCTTGGCCAGGTTGGCGGTAATAGCAGAGGATAAGGTACAACCGGTTCCGTGATTGTTGGGATTATGGATCCGAAGTCCCTTCAACCACCGGCCCTCTTTTGCATCCTGTAAAAAAAGGTAGTCGCTGGGTGCTCCCTGACTATGGCCTCCCTTTACCAAGACATCGATTCCAAGTTCTAAAGCCAACTTTTCTGCCGCCGCTTCCATCCAGGAAGACGCATCCTCCGGCAGTCCTTCCTCATCATAACCGAAAAGCTTCAAAAGCTCCGCTGTCTCCGGAATATTCGGAGTCACCAGATCACAGAGGGGAAGGATTCTTTTCACAAAAACCTCTCTTGCATTCTCTGCCATCAGGACCTTGCCACTGCTGGATACCATCACCGGGTCCACTACAACATTGGACAGCTTTTCTTTTTCCAAAACATCTGCCACTTCACCCATGATCCCTGTATTGGGCAACATACCGATCTTAACCGCATCCGGACGGATATCCGTCAGAACACTTAAGAGCTGATCCGTCACCATATGCCCCGCCACAGGAAGGGTGGACCAGTACTCCTTGGTATTCTGAGCTGTCAAAGCTGTAATGACACTACAGCCATAGACCCCGTTTGCCATAAAAGTCTTCAGATCAGCTGCAATTCCTGCCCCTCCACTGGGATCAGAACCTGCAATGGTCATTGCCACCTTTTTTGTTGTCTTTGTCATTGTAATCTCCTTCATACATACTTTCTTTTTCCGTTCCCTATCATATCATATCTTTAAGAGATCACCCACCTGCTGTGGCTTCCTTTTTCATCTTTTGTGATGATAAGCTGGTCATCGATTCTGGTCTTTAACTCATTCACATGGGAAATGATGCCAATGAGCCGACTGTCACCCGCCATATCCGAAAGGATCCGGACTGCTTCATTTCTGGACCTGTCATCCAAAGAACCAAATCCCTCATCGATAAACATGACATCCAGCGAAATCCCGGCGGAACTTTCCTGAATCTGATCCGCCATGCCAAGGGCCATGGAAAGAGCCGCCATAAAGGATTCTCCTCCTGACAAGGTATTCACCGGACGTTTGCCTCCATTGACGAAGGAATGCACCATAAGGTCAAGCCCCTTATTCTTACCGGTGGCCGCATCCTCAAGTTCCATAAGCTCCAGCCGGTACTGGGAGGCTGTCATCTTCGTAAACCTGCGGTTGGCATGAAGAAGGATCTTCTGAAGATAATACCGCTGTACAAAGGTCTCAAGGTCCATCCGGCTTCCTGTCAGCTTACCGGACAGTTTATCCGCCAGCCCTTCCAGGATCTCCTGCCGGGCCATCGCCTCCTTGCGCTCCTCTCCTCCTGCCGCAAGCCTGTCATGGATCAAAGAAGCGCTGGCCGCCGCCTGCCTTGCCAAAGCCCAGGTCTGCTGAAGCTTTTCCATATTAGAAGCCGCCTCCTCCTTCTTCTGTGTCAGCTCCTCAAGATCCATCTTCTCTCTTCCTGCAATGGTCTTATCCGCTGCCGCTATAGAGGCCAAAACCGACGCCACATCCTTATCGTACTGCTCCGTCTCCTTCTGCATCCTCTCCTGACGCTCTTTATCATATTCAGCTAAAAGGGTCTGCCAATCCTTCTCTTCCAGCTGCTTTTGCTCCATGAGCTTATGATACTGCTCCTGCCGCTCCTGCTTTTGCTTTTGTCTCTTCGGAAGTTCTTTTGTCAATTCCTCAATCCGGCTGCAAAGTGCTTCCTGCTGCTTACGGTTTTCCACATCCAGGGCAGCTGCCTTCTCTTCCTCCTTCTGGCACTGCTCAAGATCATACTTTGCCTTCTGCTCTGCTTCTATTGCCTCCTGCCTGTCAGAAAACTCTCCCGTATCCTTTAGACTTTCCAGGGAAGCTTTGGCACTGGCAAGGTCTTCTGCCCTTTTCTTCTCCTCCTGTGCCTTTTGCTCTGCCTCTTCCTGTTTTTTGCTGTAGGCAACTTTCAGCTGTTCCAGCCTGCCTTCTATCTCTGTTAATGTCTTAAGCTTTGACCGAATCTCTTGGAGCGTTTCATCCATCTCTTTCAGATAAGGGGTAAGCTGATCTGCCATTTCCCGGCAAGTCGCTCCGGTGATCTCCTTGTCTAGAAGGATGCCAAGCTTTTCCATAAGCTGTGCCCTTCTCTCCTCCTGACTCTGCCTCCGCTCCCGGATCATGGTCTCTGTCTCGTGACACTTCTGAGCAACCAGCTGCAAAGCCTGATTTTTCTCTTCTGCCTGCTCCTTGCATCGGTCCAGCTCCTCCTTGGTGGGAACCTCTTCCTCCCCTGTCCACACGCATGGGGATGGGTGCGTTCGGGATCCGCATACAGGACAAGGTAAACCTTCTTTTAATTCCTGTGCCAAGACACCGGCCTGCGCGTCTAGGAATATACTATATCTGTGATCGTAGATCTCCTTCGCCTTCTGATAGGCCGTCTTCGCCTCCTCATAGCGCTTTTTTCCAAGAATTAAATTATCTTCTAACTTTTGAGTACGATCTTCATAGGCAATCTGCTCCTGCAGGGACTGTAGTACTTCCCCGGCTTCTTTTTGGCTGTTTTCCTTTATAAGAGCATCCTTTTGCACCATGGGAAGGTCTTTTAGCCGAATCTCCCACTGCTTTTTCTGCCCTTCCATCTCTTCCAGGGTCTTCTTTCGATCCATGATCTCCTTGGCGGATGCCTCTGCCTGCTTTTTGGCCTGTTCCAATCTCTTCTTGGCCTGATCCATCTGGTCAAAGATCTCAAGGCTCTTTCTTGCCATTTCCCGGATCTTACCGCTTTTCTCAGACTGGGCATTCAGCTTCTCTTTCCATTGCTTTAGAGCCTCTGCGGAAGCTTTGGCTCTTTCCTGGCACCGGGGTAGAACCTTCTTATCCTTTTCTAACTGCAGGGACGCCCTGGCCTCCTCCCTTTCTGCATCTGCAAAAAGCTGATACATGGTCCGGATCTCCCCTGCTCCCCGGAGTTTACCCAGAAGATCCTTTGTCTCTTTGATCCTATCCTTTTCTGCCAACAATTCCTGCTGCCTCTTCTCTGCAGTTTCTTTAAGTTCATAGGCATTCTTAAGTTCCATCCCCTGGGTCAGCCGGACATTTGCCTCCTCCAGCTCCTTTTGGGCCTTTTTCTTTCGGGTGGCCATCTGCCCTTCCTCTGCCTGAAGCTTCTCTGTCAGCGCCATCAGTTCCGCCAAAAAGTCCTCCATGCAGGAGAGACTTCCCTGTAGGATCTTCTCTCTTACAGCTAAAAGCTCTTCCCTCTTTTCATAGTTCTGTGGGATCTCAAGTCCGGCAGCAATGGTGGCACATTCCTGACGGATGGACTTAACCTGCTCCATCTTCTCATTGGCTCTCGCCCGCAGTTCCACCGCCACCCTGTCATAGAGATCGGTTCCGAAGAGCTTGCGAAAGATGAGCTTCTTATCCTTAGAGGGAGCCCGAAGGACATTCATGAATTCTCCCTGGGCGATCATTGCCACCTGCGCGAACTGCCCCCGGTCAAGTCCCACGATCTCTACAATCTTCTGATCACTCTCCTTGGAGGGATAGACAGATCCATCCGGCATAGTAAGGGTAACAGAGGCGGATACATTCTTAAGCTTTCCCTTATTGGCTCCTCTGGTGATTCTCTTATAATGCATGGGCACCCGACGGATGGTATATTCACAGGGGCCGTCTACACTATCCTGCGTAAAGGTCAACTCCACGTAGGGTTCCACATCCACGGATGCAAACTGGCTCACTAGTTCCGTTCCATCCTTCTTATTCAAAGTAGAGGAATTCTCCCCGTACAGAGCGAATACGATTCCATCAAAAATGGTGGTCTTGCCGGCTCCCGTATCTCCTGTAATGAGAAAAAGGTTCTGCTTTGGCTTTGTAAAATCCACCACCTCATGTCCGCCATAGGAAGCAAAGGCTTCCATCTCTAATTTGATCGGCCTCATCAGGCGCCTCCTTTCACAGAATTTATAACTTCTTTTAATATTTCCTGTTCTTCTTCGCTGCTATCCTTCAAAAAATCACAGATCAAAGTAAAGGGATCCGAAAGACTCTCCCCGCCCACCTGCAGGGTATAATCCACACTTTCCATATGTTCCCTTCGAATCTCAAGAAGACCGGGGAAAGCGTTCCGAAGCCGCTCTATCAGTTCCATGGAATTCTGCTCTGTCTGATCGGTCAGAGTCAAACGAACATAATCCTCACACCCCTGACGGATCAGTTCTTCGCTTTCTCCCTTCAGATCAAGAATCTTATGCAGGGGATAGAGGGGAAGGACCTCTGTCTTAACCTCTCCCTTCTCCAGAAGTTCCACTTCGATGATCCCCTTTTCCTGATTGGCCTCGCTGATGGAATACCCCATAGGGGTTCCGCAGTAACGAAGGACCTGACTTCCCACCTTCATGGGCTTATGAATATGACCAAGGGCTGCATAGTCAAAGGGGGATAGCACATCAGAAAAGACCTGATCGATGTTTCCTACCATAACAGTTTCCGTCTCGCTTCGCTCCACTTCCCCGGCATCCTTTCCCACCGGGAGATAGAACTGGTGGCTTACCAGTACGTTCCGCTCTTTGGTGTTGATCTCTTCCCTGGCCAGTAACCTTCTTACCGTCTCATCATAGGAAAGGGCCTCATCTCCCTCCGCTAACCCTAGGTTCCTTCGCACCATAGACGGCTTAACAAAGGGGAGAAGATAAAAGTGCACCGGTCCGTAGGCATCCTCCTTTGTCACGCAGACAATTCTCTCTCCCTCCTTCATAGGCGGGTTTCCTACAATATAGACATTCTGCCGTTTCAGGATTGCTTTTAGATAGTCGATCCTGGGTGCACTGTCGTGGTTGCCTGCAATGGCCATAATGACCTGCCCCGCTAAGGCTTCCATAAGGTCCGTCAGGAAATTATCAAACAGCGTAACCGCTTCCGCCGAGGGAACCGACTTATCATAGAGATCCCCTGCAAGGATCACCACATCCGGCTTACGCTCCTTTACCAGTTCCACGATCTGCCCTAACACATAGGCCTGATCCTTCGACAGATCTCTGCCACAAAGCCGCATACCAATATGAAGATCCGATAGATGAAATATTCTCATAGCAACCCCTTCCATTTTTACGAAAATTACACAAGTTCTATTATACTACACAAAATCTCTATAACCCGACAGATTACATCTAATACGAAAACTTCATCGCTGCCCTTATGGCTGTCGTCATTTTCTCCGGATGTGCCGCCAACCAGAAAAGCAGTTCCGAAAGCTCAAAAACCACCAAAACAGTATGTAATGAAAACAGCAAAACCCCTTCCAGTGCAACAGAGGATGATGATCCAAGGTGGATCGATGCGAATTTTTTCAATAGCAAAATAGCAAACATCACCTATTATTCCGGTGAGGACAAAGTAAACATCGACCCGGAAAGCAAAACAGGGAAAAAGGTATTTTCTCTCCTCAAGGAAAGATTTGGAACGCATGAAGTTATGCCACAGGCTGACATGAAATTTCCTAAGAACTGGAAAGGAACATGCAAACGTTATTTGTCCATTACATTGGACAAGACTTGTGAAGTAGGTTGTCACGACAACGGAAAGAATCCTGCGTACCATCTCACAAAGTATACAGGATGGAACTTCCCCTTAGACGGGAAATACCAGAGTTACTTTGCAGCAATCCCCGAAAGTGATTGTGCCTATGGCAAACTGGATTCTTCAGAAGAACTGTTACATTATATCAACGACAATTGCAGATAATCCTTAACTTGAATTGAGCTCTTAGCTATAACTGAAAGCGGGTGCCAAAGGGGCACCCGTTTTTATATTCCTGATGAAATTAGTTTTTGCTCTTCTCTCCCCTCCTTCATAGGCCTGATCCTTCGACAGGTCTCTGCCGCAAAGTTTTTCATAGCATTCAAAAAACACTTTTGCAATCTTTGTATTTATGCAAAAACAAAATTTCATTCAAAAAAGTGTAACATTTTACCATGCTAACTCGTTTATATATATGAGGGCATAAATATTTCATAACAA
>CADCQT010000050.1 GCA_902803645.1 uncultured Lachnospiraceae bacterium
CTGGATCAGGAGAATGCCCTGGTCAGCCCGTTTCAGACCTGGCGAAACAGTAACACACAGGCAGCGGCAGATGAACTGACCGAAGCCTTCGGTTTCAACATCCCACTCCGTTGGACAGTGGCACATTTATACCAGTGTATGCTGGATCACGAGGAGCATCTGAAACGTACCACTTACGTAACGACACTGGATTCTTATGTTCATCTTCTTTTGACCGGTGAAAAGGTTACCGGTATCGGTGATGCAGCCGGAATTTTCCCAATCGATTCCACAACCTTTGATTACGATGCGAATATGATGGCGTGCCTGAATGAAAAGGCAAAGGCTCTCGGTTATCCGGTGGATGTAAAGTCCCTGTTCCCGAAAGTTCTTGTGGCAGGAGAGCGGGCCGGAGAATTGACGGAAGAAGGAGCACGTCTTTTGGATCCGGAAGGGGATCTTTGTGCCGGAATTCCGATGTGCCCGCCGGAGGGAGATGCCGGAACAGGTATGGTGGCAACGAATTCGGTTGCCCCTAGGACAGGTAATGTTTCTGCCGGTACCTCCACCTTTGCCATGGTGGTGCTTGAGAGGGCGCTTCAGGGACTTCATCGCGAAATCGATCTGGTGACCACACCGGAAGGCTACCCGGTGGCCATGGCCCATGCCAATAACGGTACAAGCGATTTGAATGCATGGGTGCATCTGTTTGAGCAGTTTGGAAATCTGATGGGCATGGATATGTCGGATAAGGATCGCCTGTACAAAGCCCTGTATGAGAATGCCTATAAGAACGGAGACGCGGATTGCGGAGGTCTTCTTCCTTACGGCTATCTGTCAGGAGAGGGCATTACGAATCTGATGGAAGGACGTCCGCTCTTTGCCCGAACACCGGACAGCAATTTTACTCTGGCAAACTTTTTCAAAAGCCATCTCTACACTTCCCTCGGGGCGGTGAAGCTGGGAATGGATATTTTGAAAAAGGAGGATGTTGTAATCGACCGGATCACCGGCCATGGCGGCTTTTTCAAGACTCCGGTGGTGGGTCAGGCGGTTCTGGCTGCGGCTATTGATGCGCCGGTAACGGTGATGGAGCATGCAGGCGAAGGCGGCCCGTGGGGTATGGCCCTTCTGGCGGCATATATGCTCTCCGGTGCAAAAGAGGATCTGGGAGATTACCTTCAGCAGAATGTTTTTTCAAAAGTGAAGGGACATACGTTGGAAGCGGATCCGAAGGATGTGGAAGGCTTTGGTGTCTTTGCCCGTCATTATCAGCAGGGACTTTTGATTGAAAAAGCAGCAGTAGAAGCAATGGATTGGTAAGGAGAAAACATGAGATTTTTTATTGACACAGCAAATGTAGATGAGATCCGTAAAGCGAACGACATGGGTGTGATTGCCGGAGTGACAACAAATCCTTCTCTTATTGCGAAGGAAGGCCGTGATTACGCACAGACCTTGCAGGAGATTGCGTCCATTGTTGACGGACCGATTTCAGGTGAGGTGAAGGCAACGACGATGGATGCCGAAGGCATGATTGCCGAAGGCCGTGAGATTGCAAAGCTTCATAAGAATATGATCGTGAAGATTCCTATGACAGCGGAAGGTCTTAAGGCAATCAAGGTTCTTTCAAAAGAGGGCATCAAGACAAACTGTACCCTGATCTTTTCTGCCAACCAGGCACTTCTTGCTGCCCGCGCCGGCGCGACCTATGTGAGCCCGTTCCTTGGAAGACTGGATGATATATCCACATGCGGCACACAGCTGATTGAAGAAATCGTACAGATCTTTGAGGCGGCCGGAGATATTCAGACGGAAATTATCGCAGCTTCTGTCCGTCATCCGATGCATGTGACAGAATGTGCGCTGGCAGGAGCTCATATTGCAACCGTTCCATACAAGGTGATTGAGCAGATGATTCACCATCCGTTGACGGATGAGGGAATCACCAAGTTCCAGAAGGACTATGTTGCAGTATTTGGAGAGTAAGGAGTTGCAAAATGAATGAGCTGAATCTGAAGCGACATGCAAACCGTATCCGAAAGGGAATTCTTGACGGCGTCCATGCGGCCCGCTCCGGTCATCCGGGAGGATCTTTGTCTGCTACGGAGGTTTTTACCTATCTGTATTTTGAAGAGATGAACATTGATCCGAAGAATCCGAAGATGGAAGGGAGGGACCGGTTCGTCCTTTCCAAAGGCCATACAGCGCCGGGGTTATATGCGACCCTTGCCGAGAGAGGGTTCTTCCCGAAGGAGGATCTTGTGACCCTGCGTCATACCGGTTCCTATCTGCAGGGACATCCGGATATGAAGCACATTCCGGGGGTTGACATGTCCAGCGGTTCCCTTGGACAGGGAATCTCGGCTGCCTGTGGAATGGCGCTTGCGGCAAAGCTTCGCGGGGAAAGTTAC
>CADCQT010000051.1 GCA_902803645.1 uncultured Lachnospiraceae bacterium
AAGTACTTTTTTTATTTTTTTGAAAAAAATTTCAAAATGCAGGTTCCAGCTATCAATCCTTGTATCCGTTCGGGTTCTTGGTCTGCCAGTTCCAGGAATCTCTGCACATCTCCTTGATACCGTATTTTGCCTCCCAGCCCAGATCGTCCTTGGCCTTCTTAGCACTGGAATAACACTGGGGAACATCTCCCTCACGACGTGGCTTAATGGAATAAGGAACATTCACTCCTGTTGCTTCCATGAAGTTATTCACCACATCCAGAACAGAATATCCTACGCCTGTTCCAAGGTTATAAATGCAAAGACCGGCCTTCTCTTCAATCTTCTTAAGTGCTGCCACATGTCCTGTTGCAAGATCACATACATGAATGTAGTCACGGATACAGGTTCCATCCGGTGTGTCATAGTCGTTACCGAAAATCCCAAGCTCCGGCAGCTTGCCGATGGCAACCTGTGTAATATAAGGCATCAGGTTGTTAGGGATTCCGTTGGGATCCTCTCCCATTAATCCGCTTGGATGTGCTCCGATGGGATTAAAGTAACGAAGAAGAATGATGTTCCAGCTCTCATCTGCCGTATGAAGGTCGGTTAAGACCTGCTCAAGCATGGACTTGGTCCAACCATAAGGGTTCGTACACTCTCCCTTGGGGCAGGACTCTGTAATAGGGATCTGCGCAGGATCTCCATAGACTGTTGCAGAAGAAGAAAAAATCAGGTTCTTCACATCATGACGTCTCATCACATCGGTAAGTGTAAGAGTACCGGTAATATTGTTATTATAATATTCCCAGGGCATATGAACAGATTCTCCCACCGCCTTAAGTCCTGCGAAATGGATCACCGCATCGATCTTATGATCGGTAAACACGGTATCTAAGCAATCACGGTCTAAGATATCTCCCTTATAAAAGGCCAAATCCTTACCTGTGATCTCCCTTACTCTTTCAAGGGACTTCTCGCTGGAATTGCAGAGATTGTCTACAACCACCACCTCATGGCCTGCGTTTAACAGTTCAATACAAGTGTGACTTCCAATGAAGCCAGCGCCCCCTGTTACCAAAATCTTCATAAAACGTGTCCTCCTTTTTCTAGAAACCAACTATGATTATAACGTTTCTCTAAGTGAAAGACAACAGAAGACGATTCATCATAACATACAGACTATACTTGTCATTCGCCTTGTAAACGATGGTGATAAGATTCTCTCCGCTTTCATTTTCAGACAAAAGCACCAGACAATATCCGGCCTTTCCCGTGGTTCCTGTCTTACCTCCGATGACCGTCACACCCTTAGGAGCTTTAACATCACCTGTCTTATACAGGTTCGTAGGAACATAATCCTTCTTTACCACAGCTCCACTGACATCCGCATAGGTCACATGGCATTTTTTTGCCTTGATGATCTTAACAAAAAAAGGATCCTGGATAGCCCCGTGAAAAATCAGATACATGTCATATACCGTGGTGTAGTGATCATCATCATGCAAACCGTTGGGATTTACAAAATGGGAGTGGGTCGCTCCAAGCCTTGCCGCTTCTTCGTTCATCAGCTTAGCAAATGCTTCTGTGGAACCGCTGACTCCTTCTGCAATGGCAATGGCCGCATCATTCCCCGATACCACCAGCATGGCCTTAAGCAGATCTCGCAGGGTGATCCTGTCCCCCGGATGAAGTCCCGCCACAGAGGAATCCGCCGCCTGATTGCAGGCATTTTCACTGACAGTATAGACCTCATTTAAATCGCCATACTTAAGCGCCACATATGCAGTTAATATCTTGGTCGTGGAAGCCGGATAGATCTTATCATCCGCCTTTTGAGAATATATGGTAGAAAGTGTCGTGTCATTAAAGGCACCACAAGCCAGGGCAAGGGCACTATTGGCCCCTGCCGATGGAGAATCCGACTCCGGCAGATGGGCAACCTGCCCTCCAAGCAGCACAGAATGGCTCTTTGAGGCAAGGCCATACTTCTCTATAGAAGAATATAATTGATAGGGTTCTTTTACATCTGCCTGACAAGCGGTAGCCGAAATCATAAAAGAGACGGCTACAAACAGAGACAGAAATCTTTTATTTGTACATTTCACGCCACTCAAGATCTCCTCTGTCTAAAGACTTAATCAATAGCTCTGCCGTAGCAAGATTTGTTGCCAAAGGAATATTGTGTGCATCACAAAGCCGTACAATATTATTAACATCCGGCTCATGGGACTTCTGTGTCAGAGGATCCCGTAAAAAGATCACCAGATCAATCTCGTTATGCTCGATCTGAGCGCCCAACTGCTGTGTCCCTCCCAGATGTCCGGAAAGATACTTGTGAACCGAGAGATTAGTCACCTCTTCGATCAGACGACCTGTTGTTCCTGTTGCATACAGATCGTTCTTGCTGAGGATCCCTCTATATGCAATGCAGAGATTCTGCATTAATTTCTTTTTCGCATCATGCGCAACCAGCCCAATGTTCATTGTGTACTCCTTTCCCCACAATCTCTCAATCTTTATACATCATAGAATTTCTTTGCCTGCAGACTCACATTCAGAACAAATCCCATTCCCAAATACAAGGCCACAAGAGATGTCAATCCATAGCTGACAAAAGGAAGTGTCAATCCGGTATTCGGCATAAGGCCGGTAACAACACATACATTAACAAATCCCTGACAGGCAACCAGTGCCGCCATACCCACGCAGATCAATTGGCCGGACAGATCCTTCGCCCTCTTCGCTGTCCGGATACACTCGAAGGCTATGGCAAAGAGGATGAACACAAGGATGCATCCTCCGATAAAACCAAGCTCCTCTCCTGCTACTGCAAAAATAAAATCCGTGTGGGGCTCCGGAATATAATTTCCGTTTTTAACGGAGTCTACGCCGGAATTATTAAGGCCCTTGCCAAAAAGCTGACCGGATCCAATGGCCATAATAGAATTCTGCTGCTGCATGGCACTCTGGGGATACTTATCCGGCATAAGCCAGGCTGCAATTCGGGTATTCTGATATCCGGCCAGAAGACCACCGGAAGAATGCAACGTCATAAAGATCATCAAAAAAGCTCCGGTAAAGATCAGCCCCAAGACGGTTCCAACCACCTTATAAGACAATCCTGCATAAAACACCATGGCAAAAATCACAAGGAAGGTCACAATGGTGGTGGAAAGATCCGGCTCCACAACGATCAAAAGCAGGGGGATCCCCGCCAAAAGGGCTGTAAGCATCATCCGCTTTGGCTTATTCAGATTCTCCTGATGCTGCATCAGATATTTTGCCATAAATAGTACAATAAAGATCTTCGCCACCTCGGAAGGCTGAAAGCGAAAATTATGGAATGTGATCCACCTGGTGGCTCCAAGGGAATTATCTCCCACGCCGGGAATCAATATCACCATAAGCAGTCCACAGGTCAATGCATAAAAGATCCAGTGAAAGGACAAGACAAAGGAATAGTCCACAAGGGAAACACATACCATGACCACAAGACCAAGGACCATACCAATGATCTGTTTATTCTGATAGCCCTCATTTGCACTGCCAATGACAATAATACCATAGATCGTAAGTGCAACGATCAACACCACGAGCCGAAAATTAAAATTTTTAATACGATAATTACGAAACATTAAAGGATCCCCTGTTCATATGATTTACAGGACAGCTGACCATCCACAAGCTGTACCAGAATCATTTCATTTTCATTGGATAAGAGGCGCTTTTTCTTTTTGATTCGAAAAGCCTCATTGGTCTTATAGATCGTAACATCCGCATCCTCGATCCCGCCTGCAACAATATAGGCAGACTCCCCGGTGGTAACACCGGCATGGGCATGTCCGCGGATGACACCGGTAACCACAAGGTTACCATTGGCCTGCACCGTTGCATCCTCCGGGACATCGCCTAACACCAGAAGACCAGTATCACTTACGATCTTCTCCTGGCTGCCAAGGCTTCTGGGAATGATCTTGGCATATTCGCTGGTCTTCTCAAAGAAGAAACGTTCCTTCTGTCCTACCGCCTTGGCATCCCATACCTTATCCTTTAAAGATAAGAGACTGATATGTACATCGCTGTTAAGTTCAATCGCCTGAACAACAGCATCGGTCTCCTCATCAGACAGTTCTCTTCCCTCAATGGAGAGCACAAGATCCGCACTTCCAAAGAATTCCCGTCCCTGGGCAAACTTTCTGCAAATGGTGGTTAATACCTCCTCAATCGGCCGATCCGGATTCAACACCAGAAGAATACCGTGAGAATAACTTTTAATCATTACATCTTCTGCCATAGTAACCTCACTAGTCTGTTACAGAATTACTTCCGCTAACGGAATTGATTCCGCCCTTAAGCATCTCTTTTGATGATTTTACATTAAAGTAGCAACCTAAAATATTCTTGGAAACATCTGCCGCATTATGAGAGGTATAACCAAAGGCAATACGTGTTGCTATGGTGACCTTCGGTTTCTCATATGGAGCATATCCCACAAACAGCGCATGGTTTGGATGTCCGGTCTGCTGAGCCGTACCGGTCTTGCCGGCAACCGCAATAGGAAATCCCTTATAGGTATCCAGGGTATCATCCACCACCATCCGCATACCGGAGTGAATTGCACTCCACTGACTGGAATCCAATACATCCACTGTGGATACTTTCTTCGGCTTGTAACGCTTTAAGACCTTCCCCTTGGATGTGGCTGTATGATCAAGCAGTGTCAGATCATAGACATTTCCGCTGCTTGCAATTGCCGTAACATATCTTGCAAGGGAGATGGTGGTAAAGTTATTGTCTGACTGACCGATGGCAGCCATCACCGGGAACTCAGTAGCCATATGAGGCGTATTCTCCTCGATTTCAACACCGGTCTTTCGATTCAGACCATACATCTTGGCATACTTACGGATCTTCTTGATTCCCACACTATCATTGTAATGATTGTCTCCACCGGAAAGTCTCCAGCCCACTTCGTAGAAGAAATAGTTACAGGAATCCCGGATGGCTTCAGATACATTGATGGTTCCATGGGTGCTAGGATAAATCCAGCACTTCGGCTTATTGCTGACCTTCTCAAACATGCCCTTATCTGTAATGGTAGATGAGGTCGTAATAACCCCCTCTGCAAGTCCTGCTGTAGAAGAAACCAGCTTAAAGGTGGAACCCGGAGCTGTTCTCTGCTGAGTAGCATGGTTATATAGAGGGTTGGAAAAACTCTGGGTAAGATATGCATAATAACTGTTGTCCACAGAATTTGCCAACCGGTTATTGTTATAACCGGGATAGGATACACAGGCCAGAATCTCTCCTGTCTTTACATCCATTACCACAGATGATCCGGAGGAAGGCTCCAAAGCCAGCTGTCCCGGAGTCAATTCCATATTCTTGATCTTATCCTTAAGGAAATTATAAGCAGAAACACTGCCGTTTGCCAGCCCATTTCGCTTATCCTTATCCATTTTAAGAACACCCTGATCGTAAAGGATTGCGCAAAGCTGGCTTCCTCTAATCTGATCATTTAAGATCCCATAGTGGAAAACGATCTTTGCAAAGGAGCTGTCCTTGCTCATGGTGTCGAGGATATAATCCACCAGTTTCTGATACAATTCCTCTGTATCCACCAGTTCATCCGAGGTGGAGAACTTGGTATAATCCACCCAGTTCTTCTCAAGGCAATGCTTAATATAAGTCCGAACAGAGATCTTCTCATTCATCCACTTACGGTAGACATCGTCGTCCTCATTTTTCGCTTCTGCCTTTAAGATACCGTCACTGCGGAGCTTTTTAACGATATAGGTGGCGTATTCCTGTCCTTCATCGCTTAGATCATCATAATCCACTGCCCCTTTGCCAAAAAGCTGGGTCTCAACCAGGTCAAGCGCCTTATCTCTTCTCTTCTCAAAGATATCACTAACCTTGTGTTCAAGATCCGTGGCATCTGCATCGGAAAGCTTATCTATATTGATCAAATTGTTATTGATCAGTGTAAAGTAAACATTATAGATGGGAACCACAATATTGGCACCGGAACCGTTAGAAGGAAGATGATACTCCTTGATGTTCATGATCTTGGAATAAAGAATCCCGGCAATTTCCTTCTCTAAAAGCTGATAGGTATCCTTTTGCAACTTTTTCTCGATGGACAGATATACATCCTGTCCCGGAACAGGAGCCTTGGACTGGGTCACCTTGATGGGCTTTCCCTTATTATCCGCATAGATCTTCTGATATCCCTTCTTACCGGAGAGCTGCTTATCCATATACTGCTCGATTCCAGCCTTACCTACAATATCGTTAATGGATACTGTCTTATCCTCCTTGGAACGCTTGGCGTACTCATCAGAGGAGATGGTTCCGGTATATCCTATGATACTTGCAAAAGCATCCGCATCCGTATATCTGCGGATAGACTGCTCATCAATATCCGCTCCCACCAAAGTATCAGAGTTCTCCTTGATGTAGGCCACTGTCTTCTGCCCCACATTCTTGGCTAAAGTGGTGGGGACATACTGCTGATACCGGTTCAGCCAGATCTTATAGCGAAGGACTGCGATCTTATAGCGAAGAATCTTATCGTATTTCTTATCGATATCGAATCTCTTATTATAAAGATATTCCATGATTTGATTCGGTGTTGCCTCCGCTGTATTATATCCCAGCTTAGCCTCATATCCCAGTTCACTGATCTTGGCTTTTCCATAGACATCCGCACGAAATCTGTCGATTGCCGTTCCGCTGTCACGAAAAGAAAAACTTCCATTGGAAGCCTGTGTGATCCCGAATTCAAGATCTAAAGAATCCCCGTATCCTTCCACATTCTCAATGATATCTGCAAGCTCTGCATTCAGAGCCTTCTGATGTTCATCAACCTTTGCGTAATTGCCGGAATCCGTAATGGTCACGGCATAGGCCAGCTTATTATAGGCCAAAAGCTTACCGTTCCGGTCATAAATATTGCCCCTTGTAGCAGCTACCGTTTCCTTTTTTTCGATGCGAAGATCGTAATTCGCCTGATAATCGGCTCCCTTAACGATCTGTAGTACAAACAGTCGTCCCAATAGTACAAAGGCAAATAATCCAAAAACGGAATATAAGACCATATTCCTTTGCGCCGCCAGACGGCTTAGCATATTTTTAATTTCTTCAAGCACGACCTCTGTCTCTCCTCTTTTCTAGTCGATTCAGGAATTGATTCATATGATACATAGGGAAATAGAAAACCAAAGACAATACGACGGTATAGACCATTTCCGGTACCATCACATGAAGGAAATAATAAGATAAGCCGATTCTTCCTCTTGGTAAAAACAGACAGCCATAGATTATAAAGCCGTACACAAGATCCGTTGCAGCCACAAGAATCACCGGCAATCTCAGACTGTCTCCAAAATAGATCTTACGGAAAAATCCGTTAAGATATCCCAGCAACATATAAATCATTGCATACATACCAAACAGATTGGCTGAAAACAAATCCAAGAGAAGGCCGGAGCAAAGACCGGCTAAAGCCCCTACCTTCCGACCTCTCATAAAGCCTAACATTCCTGTAAAAATCAAAAGCACATTCGGCACGACCCCCGCCAGGGCAAACCAGGACATGATGGATGTCTGTAAGATGTAACAAAGAAAAAGAGCCAGTCCGATGGTTAATGCTTTCAATATATGATATAGAGCCTTCATTACTCTTTACTAACTCCTTTTGATTCAGAAGACGCTCCCGTCTCCTTTAACTGTGTGATAACAAGTACGTCCGTCAAATGAGAGAAATCCACAACCGGAGTAATGGTTCCTGACTTTGTCAGCTGGTTCGTATCTGCCTTGCAGCTGCTCACATATCCAATCAGAATCCCCGGAAGATACTTGCTGCTGATATTACTGGTGACCACAGCATCTCCCTCCTTGACCTTATTCTTGGAATCGGAAAGTCCTGAGAAATCGATCATATTGCTTTCATTCATCCGTTCAAGATTACCGGAAACAATACAGTTGTCCTCTGTGGATACGATCATGGCACTGATATTGGTATCATCTGCAATAACCGAACGAACCACCGCATAATTGGCTCCTACCGTGGTAACCACCCCACAGAGCCCGTCTCCTGCAAGTACATTCATATTACGCTTGATGCCATCCTTTGAGCCCTTATCGATGGTAAAAGTATGAAACCAGTTGCTGGTGCCCTTGGCAATGATACGGGCACCGGTCATCTTATAATCCGAATAGGAACGATCCAGCTTATAAAGTCCCTCCAGGCGCTTTAGCTCACTGTCCTTCAGCTGTACATTGGTCAGCCGGCTTTCCAGTTCCGTCACCTTATTCTTCAGTTGCTCATTTTCTGCCATAAGTTCCTTGCGACTCTTACGATCTTCCGATGTATGCAAAAGTGCCTCTCCTGCGGTGTTAAGCCCCTGTTGCATGGGCTTGAATACATAATCCGCCACAGTCTGAAGGGGACCTCCGGTAAAACCGGTTGCATAACTGAAAAAAAGCAATGCAATACAAAAGATTAAAAGAGTCAAAAGAACAAAATGACTTGGTATATTGATCTTGTCTCTTCTATTCATAGTCTTATATCTTAGCTGAAGATCCTAGACTTCATAGTGTATCCGAAACGATCAAAACGATCTTCTGTCAACACCTTGCCTAAGCCTGCTGCTACTGTCTCCTGTCCTTCTTCTGCTGTGTTCATTGCAATATTGGTCATTCCCTGGAAAAGGGTGGAAAGTCCAACGATCTTGGAGCTTCCGCCTGTCAGATAGATTCCGGAATGCACAACATCCTTGGCAAGTTCTGGTGGAACCTTTTCTAAGATCATCCGGATGGAACCTCCGATGTTCTCAAGGTCATCCTTCATTCCCTCATAGATCATCTGGGCTGTAACTTCCATCTCAATGGGAAGACCGCTTACAACGTCTCGTCCTACAATAACAGATGTAGCTTCCTCCGTCGGCTTAAGAGCAGCACCGATCTTCTCCTTTAAAGCCTTTGCTGTCTTACGACCAATCACAAGGTTATAGCGGCGCTTCATAAAGGTTACGATGGACTCATCCAGCTTATTTCCTCCAAAAGGAAGAAGTTCGGAAAGAACTAGACCTCCAAGGGAGATAACGGAAATCTCTGTGGTATCAGCTCCTAAATCCACCACCATCACACCGGTTGGCTCAGTTACATCAAGTCCCATTCCCAGTGCATCTGCCAAAGGCTTCTCACAGAGACGGATGCTTCTTGCCTTGATCTTGGTCTTTGCAAACATATCAAAGAAAGCCTTTTTCTCAACTTCTGTGATATCTGTGGGCACAGCAATCACGATATCCGCTCCCTTAAGCTTTGCTCCCATCTTATGCTCTAATACCTCGAGAAGCATAGTCTGCATATTATCAAAATCTGCAATTACACCTCCCACAATAGGGAAAGATACCTCGATGGTATCCGGAGCCTTTTCAAACATGGAATATGCCTCATCTCCATAGGCATACATCTGATTGCCCTCCACGATGGCAATGGTATTCTTCTCAAGTGTCACACCATTATCACTGCGACTGTAGATCTTAAGGTTGCCGGTACCCATATCAATTCCGTACCCGTTTGTCATGTCAAATCCTCCCTGCCCAAAAAACTAAATCAGGCCCTGTTCTTTAAAACTAAAATATGTCAGATCACCGATCACTATATGATCCATGAGTGGTATACCAAGATTCTCTC
>CADCQT010000052.1 GCA_902803645.1 uncultured Lachnospiraceae bacterium
CTTGTACCCCGACTGAGTATAGTTTGTCATAACCCCCACCTACGCTAACGCTTAGAGGTGGGGGATTTCTCCGACTGAGTTAAAAATTGACGTAAAAAATTACTTGGATGCAATAACGTCCCTCATATCGTAGAGGCCTGCTGCCTTACCTGCCAGGAACTTGCCTGCCTCAATGGCTCCCTTTCCAAAAACGCCCTTGGAGAAAGCCTGATGCTTGAAGGTGATCACCTCATCCAAGCCGGCAAAAATCACCTCATGCTCTCCCACGATGTTGCCGCCACGAATGGCAGACATACCGATCTCATTGGGATCTCTCTTCTGTCTTCTCTGGCTGCGGTCATAGCAATAGGTATAACGTCCGCCTGCTGCTTCATTGATAGATTCTGCCAGTGCAACCGCTGTTCCGCTTGGCGCATCCAGCTTCTGATTGTGGTGAGCCTCAACGATCTCCACATCAAACCCGGCTTCTGCAAAAACATTGGTCGCCTTCTTCAGAAGATCCAAAAGGGTATTGATTCCAAGGGACATATTTGCTGAACGAAGGATCGCCACCTTCTTAGAGGCCTCCTCCACCTTGGCAATCTGCTCATCGGAAAGTCCTGTGGTACAAAGTACCACCGGAATCTGTTTCTCTACACTATAATCCAGAAGGGCATCCACTGCCTTCACATTGGAAAAGTCAATGATCACATCTGCCTCTACGGTACAATCCGCCGGAGTCGGAAATACCGGATAGTCGTTGTCTACTCCATCAAAGGGATCGATTCCTGCCACGATCTCGATGTTCTCATCCTCTCTGCAAAGGTCTGTGATTACACGTCCCATATGACCATTTGCACCGTTCATGATTGCTCTTACCATCTTTTACCTCTTTCCTTGTATTTTCATGTTACGCCCCGTAAAACATGTCGCAGAGCGTTTATCCCAGTCAAAGTCCCTAACCCCAACTGAGATAAATCCCGCTCCAGACTAGCTTTCACAGCATACGGAGCGGGAACTTCTCAAAACCTACAGAATTCCGAATTCTTTCATTGCCTTCTCAAGACGGGCTGCATTCTCCGGCTGCATCTCACAGAGAGGAGCACGAAGCGGTCCCACATTCTTACCCATAAGGTTCATAGCCTTCTTGACAGGGATCGGATTCACCTCACAGAACAGCGCATCCACCAGAGGAAGGACCTTAAGCTGGGCATCTAATGCCTTCTTGGTATCACCGGTAAGGTAATCCAGTACCATGTTGTGGGTCTGCTTTGGTGCAATGTTGCTGACAACAGAGATAACTCCGATTCCTCCTAAGGAAAGAATCGGTACTACCAATCCATCCTCACCAGAATAGAGCTCAAGATTGCCGTCACAAAGACGCATGGTCTCGGCTGTCTGTGCCAGATTACCTGTTGCATCCTTGATTCCCACAATGTTGCTCTTGGTCTTGGTCAGAGTAGCAACCGTCTGAGGCTGGATGTTGGTTCCTGTTCTTCCCGGTACATTATACAGGATCAGTGGCATCTTTGTAGAATCTGCGATCATGCTGTAATGACGGATCAAACCTTCCTGTGTTGCCTTGTTGTAGTAAGGCGTTACTACCAGAGCCGCATCTGCTCCAAAGCTCTCGGCCTCCTCTGTCAGCTGGATCGCTGTCTTGGTGCAGTTAGAACCTGTTCCTGCAACCACCGGAATACGCTTCTTGGTAAATTCAACCGCAGCCTTGATACACTTGCTGTGCTCTTCCATTGTAAGTGTGGAACCCTCACCTGTGGTTCCAACGATCACGATCGCATCCGTTCCCCCTGCAATCTGCTCCTCGATCAGTTCCTCTAACTTATCGTAATTAACTTCTTCATTGTCCTTCATCGGTGTAACAATCGCAACACCTGCACCTGTAAAAATGGCCATTTCCTTCCTCCTTGGTCGAATTCTGCCTTCCTCACCAACACACTACCACAGAGCCGGGAAGATATCCTCCTCCCTGCTCCTTCGCGGGACGTTCTGATTACAGCCCCTCGACATAAAAAACGACCCACTTACCATGGGCCGTCACTATACACAAAATCTGTATAATAATCGATAGCGCCCCATCTAAATTAGATGACAGTTACGAACCTGTTCGATTCGTACCCAAGAATGCCGTTGGCAGTCCCGGCCTTCTTTCGGCGCTGTGACCTTTCCTTTATCTTCCTCTGTCTCTGCGACATCTGATAAATTACTCATTCGTAGCGCAACCTCTACCTGATTTTTTGTACTCGTTAACTATAGCATTCACAAAATACCATGTCAATGTAACATCTTATTTTTCAGCAACAATCTGAAGCACCTGATCCGCAGCCTCCCGGATCCCCGGTGAAAGCCTCGTGCCCGTCGCGATCAGCTGGGTGGAAGGGAAACCACACTTCATAATCTCGATCAGCTCCGCCTCTGAAATCAGCCCCTCATCCACAAGTCCAAGGACCTCATCCAACACTAAAACATCACATTCTCCTGTGGTCAAGACCTTCTTGGCGAAGTTCAAACCATTCAGAATATTCTGTTTCTCTTCCGCCTTCTCTTCCTCTGTAAGATCACAGAAGCAGGAAGATGCCCGTTCAAAACGAAACGCCCGGATCTCCGGCTCTAACCGTTTGATCATGTCCTCATCCAGCATCCCTTTTAAAAACTGAATGATGATGACACTGGCTCCGTTGCTGACAGCCTTGATCGCATTTCCAAGCGCTGCCGACGTCTTCCCCGCACCTGTGCCATAATATACCTGTACTTTTGCCATTTTATCGCCCTCATTGTTGTATTCAAATCTCCGTCAATATAACACATTGTCAGCAAAATAACAAATAATTCTGTTTTTCTTCCTTCTGCCTTGTCTAAACTGTGCGATTTCTCAGGGGTTTGCACTATGCTTTTAAGCACTTTTATCATTGTATTCCCATTTCTTTGTGCTAAAATTATAAGGTCGCATTAATATCAATTGTATGATCTTTTATATAAGGAAAGAGGTTTTTTCATGATTCAATCGAGAGAAGATATTCGTAATGTCGCAATCATTGCCCACGTCGATCATGGTAAGACTACCCTGGTTGATGAACTGTTAAAGCAGAGCGGTGTCTTCCGCGAGAATCAGGATGTTCAGGAACGTGTTATGGATTCCGGTGATATCGAGCGTGAGCGTGGTATTACCATCCTGTCCAAGAATACCGCAGTCAAATACAAGGACACCAAGATCAATATCGTAGATACTCCGGGTCACGCTGACTTCGGTGGTGAGGTTGAGCGTATCCTTAAGATGGTAGATGGTGTTGTTCTTCTGGTCGATGCTTTTGAGGGTGCTATGCCACAGACCAAGTTCGTATTGATGAAGGCTTTGGATCTGGATCTTCCTGTTATCGTATGTATCAATAAGATCGACCGTGACGGTGCACGTCCTGAAGAGGTGATTGATGAAGTCTTAGAGCTCTTTATGGATCTTGATGCTTCTGATGAGCAGCTGGATGCTCCTTTCGTTTTTGCATCTGCCAAGAATGGTTATGCCATGAAGAATCTTGATGATGAGCCTAAGGACATGAAGCCTCTCTTCGATACTATCCTTGACTATATCCCGGCTCCTAAGGGAGATCCGGATGCCGATACACAGGTGCTGATCTCTACCATCGATTACAATGAATTCGTTGGTCGTATCGGTATCGGTAAGGTGACCAACGGTTCCATCAAGCTCAACCAGGAAGCTGTTGTTGTAAACCATCACGATCCGGATAAGAGAGAGCGCGTTCGTATCAGTAAGCTCTACGAGTTTGAGGGACTTGCCAAGGCCGATGTGAACGAAGCCAAGATCGGTTCTATCGTTGCAATTTCCGGTATCAGTGACCTGCATATCGGTGATACCATCTGTGGTCTTGAGAATCCACAGGCTATCCCCTTCCAGAAGATCACAGAGCCTACCATCTCTATGAACTTCATTGTCAACGACTCTCCTTTTGCCGGACAGGAAGGTAAGTTCGTTACTTCCCGTCACCTTCGTGACCGCCTGTACAAGGAGCTGAACACCGACGTTTCCCTTCGGGTAGAGGATACCGAGAGCCCGGATTCCTTTAAGGTCTCCGGTCGTGGTGAGCTTCACTTATCCGTACTCATCGAGAACATGCGTCGTGAGGGATATGAGTTTGCTGTTTCCAAGGCTGAGGTTTTATACCACGAGGATGAGAACGGCAAGAGGCTTGAGCCCATTGAGCGTGCCTATGTGGATGTTCCGGATGAGTTCTCCGGTGCTGTTATCTCCAAGCTTTCCGAGCGTAAGGGTGAGTTGCAGGGTATGAACCCCATTGCCGGCGGTTATACCCGTCTTGAGTTCCTGATTCCGGCAAGAGGTCTGATCGGATACCGCGGTGACTTCATGACAGATACCAAGGGTAACGGAATCTTAAACACGGTTTTCGACAGCTATCAGCCTTACAAGGGTGATATTGCCTACCGTAAGCAGGGATCCCTCATCGCCTTTGAGACCGGTGAGTCTGTCACCTATGGTCTCTTCTCTGCACAGGATCGCGGAACCCTCTTCATCGGACCGGGCGAGCAGGTTTATTCCGGAATGATCATCGGCTCCTGCTCCCGTTCCGAGGACATCGAGCTTAACGTATGCAAAAAGAAGCATCTGACCAATACCCGTACTTCTTCTGCCGATGAGGCATTAACATTGGTACCGCCTAAGATCCTTTCCTTAGAGCAGGCCCTTGACTTCATCGAGACCGATGAGCTTCTTGAGGTAACACCTGAGAATCTCAGAATCCGTAAGCGTATCCTTGATCCTCTTAAGAGAAAGAGAGCCGGAATGCGCAAATAATATGCAAAACAAAAGCTTTGCCGTACAACCAGGATACGGCAAAGCTTTTTTATTTTCCTTTTCCTATGATCTTTTTCTCCAGAAGCTGGTGCAACAGCACCCGGTTTGTAGCTTCATTTATGGTCTGATCCTCGACAGAGGGGTTTTCCTTTTTTTCACCACAGATATCCACACCCAGCACTTTTTTCTGTGTATAGATCTCCTCCAGTCGCCCCATTACCTCCTGTAGTGTCACAGCCCCCTGTGTCCAGTCTGTACGGGCATATTCCTCCCCCATCACATCTTTGTCCAGGGATATGTAAAAGGGGCCTTCTTGAGGCTCTATAAGCTCTGTAAGAGGGGTATGTATATCAAAGAGCGTGATCCTATGAGATAAGGGCTGCAGCTGTTGAATCAGTTCCGAATCCACACCTCCCAGGTAGACTCTCTTCAGATTCGGAAAAGTCTCCAGAGCTTCCCTCACCCATCCTCCGCAGGAGGTAATACCTCCAAAGGCCGCCTCCTTATAGTCCGGATGATGATCCATCATAACAAGAGAAAAGGGCTCTCGGATCCGTTCCAGCCAAAGCAGGGTCAGATAATGATAGTTCCCGGAATCCAGGAAATGCACCCTACATTCCATAGGCACCTGCTCCATTTGCTTTCGAATGGTTTTCTTTGCCTCATCATCACAGTAACAGTTGGTCCCGGGGATCTGGGAAAGTTCCAGACGTATCCCCGGATATTCTTTTTCCAGGATATGATACTGATCATTAAAATCCATATAACAGATATCCATATACACCTTCTTTGAATTGACAGTTTTTTTTGACATTTTCCCCTGTTTTTCTTAAAATATAATTAGATTATTTAAAAAGCAACGGGAGGGTAACATTATGTATCCAGTAATTACAATCAGCCGTGAATTCGGTAGTGGCGGACATACCATTGGAGAGCAGGTTGCCAAGACCTTGGATATTCCTTTTTATGACGGAGAAATCGTTAACCGGGTCGCATTGGAAAGCGGCTACGCCAAAGAACTGATCGAAGAGCAGGGAGAGACCACCTCTTCCGCTAATAAATGGTTTGATATCTCTGCCGCCTCTGCCATGTATTTCCAGAGTCCCCAGGATGAAATCTTCCTTGCACAGCGTAAGGTGATCTTAGAGGCAGCTGAAAGCGGTCCCTGCGTGATCGTAGGACGTTGCTCCGATTACATCCTTCGTAACGCCGAAATCCCCTGCCTGAATGTACTGATTCATTCCGATCTTGAGCACCGGATCAAGCGCATTCTCGAACGCTATGGGGACATTACCAATGTCGATGTGAAAAAGCGTATCCATAAGAAGGACAAGCAGCGTCGCACCTACTATCGCTACTATACCGATCAACACTGGGGTGTTTATTCCAACTATGACCTGGCCTTAGACAGCGGATCCCTTGGAGAAGAGACCTGTATCCATCTGATCTGTGAACTGGCCAAAAATATGAATCTGAATCGCTGATCCGCGAAAATCGCTCCTTTATAAAACGGGGATATTCCTGCTTCCACTGCAGGAATATCCCCGTTACGTTATTTCATTTCCATATCCTCTACTGGACACTGCTTCTCCCAGAATGAGAGGGCATGCTCCAACCATCCCTCTGCATTGGTCCTAAATCCCAGGCCGACTCCATGTGGAAGCCCAAAGAACTTATCATATTCAAAGGGAACCTGATTTGCATCCAAAGCCTTCGCCAGAACATCGGTATGAGAGGCAGAAGGAACCAGCACATCATTGCCCCCGGCAAACATGTACACCGGTGTATAATCTGCTGTGATCCAATTCTGAAGACATAGGGACTCTCGCTTTTTCCGATTGAAATTATGCTTGCCGAACATGTACATATTGCCCCGTTCCGACAACCATACCCCCATCAATGCGACCCAGATATTCCAGTATGGGTGCTGCATCCAGTGATTCACATTCGTCCAGGGATATCCCAGGATCAGGCATCCCGGCTTCTTCACGTTATACTTATCATATCCATATGCGTGGGTGGCAAAAATTCCTGCAAGATTCCCCCCTGCAGAAAAACCGATCACCGCATAATCCTTCATATCTACATTAAATTCATTGCTTCTTGCTTCGATAAAACGAATGGCCTGAGCCAGATCATGCATTGGCGCATGGGTCGAACACTCCAGTCCCACCCGGTATTCCAATACAAATGCGGTATATCCAAGCTCGTTTAATCTTGCTGCAATAGGGTAGCCTTCCTTCTTCGTCTGAAGATGGGCATATCCCCCCCCCGGGCAGATAATAATGCATCGGCTTCTCTCCCCTGAATCATTCATAAAAACAGAAAGCCTCGCTGCTCCTCTTTTCTTTTTCTCCCGAATCTCTTCCATGGAATAAATGGGATACTGGCGGTACCTTCCCTGTTTTTTCAATTCCTTGATGCGATCCTGTCCCAGCTTCTTCCCGCAGGCTCTGTCACTGATCACATACATTCTCAGGATGGAAAACAAGGTCAATAAAAAAGATAACCCCAGGTATATTAAAAGGATCTGAATCAGGGTTATTCCCATTATGGTCATAACAAACTCCGTGTCTATTGCTTCGTAAATCTATTCTGTATCTTCTCTGTAGGAATCCTTTATTAATGTCCTTTTCCACTTGTCCATATGGGCCATCTTGCCGATACACTTCGGGCAAAATCGCCCTGCTACAATGGGCACTCCGCACAGATCACAGGTTGATCCGGCCCCCCTCGTGGAATAGGCCAGCCTCTCTTCCTTAATCCAGGCCTGCAGCTTCCGCAGAGGCACTCCGGTATCCTGGGTGGTCTGTACAAGAGTCGCTCTCGGATGGGATTCCAGATAGGAGCGGACTTTTTCAAAAAGTTCCTCTTCCTTCTTCAAACATTCAGGACAAACCTGGGGGCCATATCCCAGATAATCAAACACCCGGTTACATACCCTACAGTTCCTTACCTCTACCTTACCGGCACTATGAATGTTTTTCTCCGGTCCAATATGATCGTACAACATGAGAGCACCTCCTTCATGCCGATATATGAAAAGAACATCCGGGTACGTTCTAGCCCTTCAGCCCTCTGGACTGACGATCCATATCCTCCACAACGATATCGTAGATCTCTCCCAGGGTTGAACAGTATTCCAAAACCTTCCAGGGCTCATTGGTGTGATAATGGATCTTAATCAGATCCTCATCTCCCACTGCCAAAAGACAGTCTCCCTTAAAATTCTCTACAAAATAATCATTGATGGCGTCTTCATCCAGATCCTCTCCATCGATCAATAACTGCGTATCATATTTGTACTCTAACATTTTATTCCTCCTGAAAAAAGTGGCTGCTCTCCCTGAGCAGATAGTTACGTCTAATTATATCATTTATTCGTTATTAACACAAAAGGAATAGAACTTAATCCTCACCATTCAATTTATGCCAGTTCCTGCAAAAAGCATCGATGGATGTATCCACTCCGGATTCCTTCAACAGCTGAGTCATAGCCGCCTCCTGCTTTTTATAGAAGGGATACTCATGGTCTCCGTCAAACTTCACCGGTGTCATATAATCCGGTCCAAAGGAATCTAATACCGCATCGATATAATTTTTGGTGACCGGCATGGTCACAGTTTCAAAAGGCAGCTCCACAGGACTTTCATGACCTTCGATCTTTCTTCCAATATATCCATGGAAATCCCTGCGATCCTTTGGAACATCAAAGAACATAGCATTGGCCAGGGTTACACCTTCCTCCTTTGGTGTCTGGCTCACCCATTTATCCGCTGCCAGGCGAAGCTCATGCCGCAGAATCGTCATATCCTCCCGCTCGAAACGATTGGGAAGATATCTCTCTAATTCCTGTAATCGTTTCTCTAAAACTCCGTCCTTGATATACAGATCCAGATTCGCCTCTGTAAAATTCAATTCATAGTATAGCCGCAGCAGCTCATATTGCCGATCTTCATCCGCCGGGAGATAATCATATGGAAAAATATCCACTCCAACCCTCATATAGGGAAATCCATGAAAATAGGTCATTAGCTTCGGCACAGGAAAGTAATTCTCATCTGCAATGACCCTGGCCTGGGGCATATTATTAGCTTCCCATAATCGTGGTTCGCTTCCATAGGTCCCTGCCAGAACAAATCCCTCCGGCAAGGCCTGGGGAGCTATTTCAAGAAAACGGTTATATTCGTCCCGTAACATATAAATATCAATATCATCATCCCATGGAATAAATCCCTTATGACGTATCGCCCCAAGAAGTGTCCCGCCGCAGGCATAAAACTTCAGGTCATGCTCCTTACACACTCTTCTGATGACCTCAAGCACTTCCAACTCAGCTGCCCACGCCCTTTTCATCATTTCCGGAACAAGAAATCCATCCCGTTCTTCATCCCGAAAAAATTCTGCAGGAAAATGTAATAAACCCATTCTTTATGTTCCTCCAAAAATCACGCTATTTATATCATTATATCAAAAAAAGCAAGAACAACAAAAGACCTGAGAAAATTCTCAGGCCTTCAACTCCCCAAGTAGGGACGTAACCTACGACACTTCGGTTACAGCCGATC
>CADCQT010000053.1 GCA_902803645.1 uncultured Lachnospiraceae bacterium
AACATTCAGGAGAATGCAGACCAGCAGAAAAAGCTTCTGGCGGCAGCATACAGGCAGTCCATCCTCATCAGTAATGCGACGATCTGTATTGCCGTCCTTGCGGTTCTTATGGCGATTTACATTGTCACCAGATTTGTGGTGCGTCCGTTGTTGAAAACAGAGCGGGAACTGGGAGATATCCTGAAGGGAATCGATGCAGGACACGGAGATCTGACAGCCAGGATCACTGTGATGCACGGGGATGAGATCGGAAATGTAGGAGCCGGTATCAATCGTTTCCTTTCCAAACTCCAGGAAATCTTCGTCATTTTGATGGACAACTCCGATAAGATGGACGAGGTGGTCCAGGAGGTGTTGGGATCGGTTAAGACCAGTAACGGTTCAGCTGCGGATCTATCCGCTGTGACAGAGGAGCTTTCTGCTACCATGCAGGAAGTGGAGAATAATGCCACTAACATCAATCATAATGCCATGGATGTCCGGGAGAGGGTGGATGCCATTGCAGGCAAGACTCAGGAGATCAATGCCTACTCCAAGGAGATGAAGCAGCACGCGGATACCATGGAGCAGGCGGCGAGAGAGAATATGGAGCAGATCTCTGCCAAGGTCAATGATATCCTGTCTATACTCCATCAGGCTATTGAGGACAGTAAGAGTGTGGATGAGGTCACCAACCTTACCAATAATATCCTGTCCATTGCCAGTCAGACCACGCTTTTGTCCTTAAATGCCAGCATTGAGGCGGCAAGGGCAGGAGAGGCAGGAAGAGGATTTGCGGTGGTTGCCAATGAGATCTCCAACCTATCCGAATCCAGCCGTGAGGCGGCAGCCAATATTCAGGAGATCAACGGGATTATTACCAAGGCGGTACACAATCTGGCAGATCATGCCAACGACCTGGTGGACTATATGACGCAGTCCATTCTTCCGGAGTTCAACAGTTTTGTGGAGGATGGAGGAAAGTACCGGGATAATGCGGCATTCATCGAAAGTGCCATGAATGAGTTCAATCAGTCCACCCTGGAACTGCAGACCCTTTCCAGTGAGATCGCAGCCTCCATCGATACCATTACCACAGCCATCGGGGAAGGTGTTGCCGGAGTCACAGGGGCGGCAGAGAGTACCCAGGTTCTGGTGGGGGATATGGATAATATTACCCAGAGAATGGATGAAAACCGCAGGATCGCCAGTGAGCTGAAGAACGAAACATCTCTTTTCGATAAGCTGTGACTTGAGCCATCTATACCAATCCGTTATAATCAAGAAGATACAGCTGCCAAGGGGCTATATGGCGGCATAACGGGTATAGTATAGGAGGCAGGAAATGAACTATCAGATAATCGGTGATTCAGATTGTCCTTTGGTGAAGGTGAATCTGATGCAGGGGGAGACCATCCGCCTGGAGCGTGGATCCATGGTCTACATGTCTGACGTGACCCTGGAAGGTAAGATGAATTCCAAGGGAGGCGGAATCGGAGGACTTCTTGGAGCCATCGGCCGCAGTTTTACCAGTGGCGAGAGCATGTTTATCTCAGAGGCCACCGGTGTGGGGCCAAGAGCGGAGATTGGAATTGCACCCTCCGTACCGGGTAAGATCGTATGTCTTCCGGTGGGGCAGGCACAGTACCGGCTGAATACCGGAGCATATCTGGCCAGTGACCAGAGTGTTACCTACAATATGGTTTCCCAGAACGTAGGGAAGGCTTTCTTTGGAGGAACCGGCGGATTTTTCGTTATGGAGACAGCCGGCCAGGGAGATCTTCTGGTGAATGCATTCGGTGATCTTATGGAGATCGAAGTGACACCGGATCGTCCCATGGTAATCGACAACGAGCATGTTGTGGCCTGGGATGCAAGACTGGATTATAACATCCGTATCGCATCCGGAACCTTTGGATTCACCACCGGTGAGGGACTTGTGAATGAGTTCCATGGAGCCGGTAAGGTATTGATCCAGACCAGAAATCTCCACTCTCTTGCAGATGCGGTTTCTCCCTATATTCCAAGTTCCAGCGGGAACTAGACCCAAGAGAATAGCATAATGTGACAAGAGGCTTCACGGCAGATGCCGTGGGGCCTTTTTTTGCCTTTCCCCGGAAGACTAATTGCCTAACTCCATTGCCTTGACAAATGGAAAAGAATACAGTAGCAGCGTAGTAAATGTATCTTTTCGAGAAAGGGGAAACCATGAAGAGAAAAAGAATGATGCAGGTCATGGCAACAGCAATGGCTGTGACAATGGGGTTATCCACAGCCGGAGGCGTCTGTCCTGCATATGGGGCAGGCAAAAAGAGCAGTGAGACCATGATCCGGACCTTTGATTTTAACAAGGGGATCGAAGGCTGGTATTATGGAGCCGGCTGGGAATGGGATTATGACAGCGGGAAGAACACAACCATCGAAGCAGATAAGGGTGAACTTCGGATGAATGTGGATTTTTCCAAAAATTCCTCCAGTGGCTGGTCACAGACCACAGCGGTATATGAGAATAAGGAGGGGATGAATCTCACCGGTTCCAACGAAGCGGAGATGGATCTGATCTATGAGGAAAAGAATATGACCACCGGCTCCTTCGCTGTCAAGTTGTATACGGATGAGGGATTAGGTGCCATCGGAACAGCCGATCTGACGAAGGCTTTGGATATGGGAGACGGACGTAAGAAGGTCACCATTTCCTTTACCTTTGAGGCGCTTGGAAAAGAAAGCAGTCAGGTTAAGAAGTTTGCCATCCAGCTGGTGGGACAGAACACAGATTATAAGGGCGCTATCTGGATGGATAATTTGAAGATCAAACAGAAGGGAGAAAAGGAAGTGGGGGTGACATCCACGGTTGTCAGAAAAAAGGCAGAGAGTCAGAAGATCCGGGCAGATCAGAAGAAGATCGCTTTTAAGACAAAGACAGGAAAAACGAAGGAACTTTCTTACCAGAAGCAGATGCATCTGGTGGACGGGAAGGCGGATCAGGCTACCAGAAATACCTATGCCTATCTTCGAAGTGTGGGAGAGTCCGAGGACGTGATCTACGGACATCAGAACGACTATTTTGACAAGGCGGGATCCTCTTCTCTTACCCCTTCGGATACCAAGGATGTGACAGGATCCTATGCCGGTGTATTCGGTATCGACGGACTGTCCCTGGTGGGGGATGAGTATTCGGCAGTCAGGTACAATAAGACCCACAAGAATAAGATCAAAGAGAACAAAGAGGGGAATGTGAAGGCAGCTGCAAAGATCACCAATGAGGCGATCCAAAAGGGTTCCATTGTGACCCTCTCTGCTCATATGCCAAACTTTGCACAGGTCAAGGAGAATCCGGATTACAAGAAGGGGGATAAGACTTATGCAAAGTATATCTTTAACGGATATACCGTAGGCTCCACCACAGGAGATCCCGCCAACAACCTGATGCCGGGAGGAAGCTGCAATAAGGAATACACCGCATATCTGGATATGATCGCAGATTATGCCCGTCAGGTGGATGGCTGCATCCTCTTCCGCCCCTTCCATGAGAACACAGGCAGCTGGTTCTGGTGGGGGGCTGCCTTCTGTGACGAGGAGACTTATAAGAACATCTACCGGTATACCGTGACCTATCTTAGAGATACAAAAGGGATCCATAATCTGATCTATGTCTACAGTCCGGGTAGTGAGCCCTCCAGTATGGAAGAATTCCAGGAGAGGTATCCGGGAGATGCCTATGTGGATATGGTGGGCTTTGATATGTACGACAGGACCCACGATAAGGAGTGGCTTGACAGCTATGAAAAACAGGCAGCCCTTGTAGATGCCTTTGCGAAAAAGCATAAGAAGCTTTTTGCCTTTACAGAGACGGGAGTGGCCAATGACACCCAGCCGGGAGATAACCAGACGGCCCTTTTGAAGAAGGGGAATCCTTCTAAGGACTGGTATCGTAAGGTGATGGAGATCGCCTCTAGGACAAGCGCAAGTTACTTCCTTTTGTGGGAAAAAAAAAAAAAAAATGA
>CADCQT010000054.1 GCA_902803645.1 uncultured Lachnospiraceae bacterium
ATCGGGAAGATAATCATAGCAGACGATTCCGGAACACATCATAGCAGGTGGATACAGAGAACCTTCCTCATTGGTCCAGATCATAGCGGTAAGGGGATGCTTATGGGGAATCTTCTCTGTTGCCACTGTGGTAAGTACCTCCATAGCAGACATAACACCTAAGATACCGTCATAGTTACCGCCGTTTTTAACAGAATCCACATGAGACGCCATAACAATCCGCTTCGCGTCCGGATCTGAGCCCGGAAGGGTGGCATACATGTTCCCCACATCATCTACCTCAATCTCGGCTCCAATGGCCTTCATCCGCTTCTCATACTCCTGTCTTGCCGAAATGGCAGCCGGGGAAAGGGAATATCTGGTGATTCCACCGTGACCCGCATCTCCGTACTTTGAGAATGTTGCTATCATATCCTTCATTCGCTCTAAACTACAAGTATACATATTGTGCCACCTTTCTATCCCACATGAAACTTTGGAACAACTCTTGTTCCCTGCGTGATCGCCCCGGTGGGGCAAACTACGCGACATAATTGACAACCAACACATTTCCTCGGATCCAGGGTCGGATAACCGGTTTTCGGATGCATGACAATGGCCTGATGCCCTCCATCTTCGCAGGAGACAAAACAACGACCGCATTTCACACAGTTTTCATGACGAATCCTTGGATATTCTATTGTTTTCCGGTCCAGATTCTCACAAGGAACGATATTACGAAGGGCCAGTCCCACCACTTCCTGTACATGGGTAAAACCGTTCCGACTCATGTACCGCCGAAGACCATCTATTAAATCATCAATGATACGATAGCCGTACTGCATCACCGCAGTGGTGATCTGAATGGTCTGACAGCCACAGGTCAAAAACTCCGCCGCATCCTTCCAGGTCTCGATTCCCCCCATCCCACTGATGGTTAAATCCGCAAGATTCGGATCCTTTTTCATATCCTGAATGAAACGAAGGGCAATGGGCTTAACTGCCTTGCCGGAATAGCCACCCACAGAGGATTTTCCGGAAACGGATGGAGCAGATGCAAAGGACTCCAGATCAATATTCATCACACTCTTAATGGTGTTGATGGCTGCAATTCCATCCGCTCCTGCCTCCATGGCCGCCTTGGCCGGAACCGTCATATCCGTAATGTTCGGGGTCATCTTGGCCAGGATGGGAAGGGAGGTACCCCTTCGAACCGCAGCAGTATATTCCCTTACCAGGTCAGGATTCGTTCCCACATCACTGCCCAAACCCTCTCCCACCATCTGAGGGCAGGAAAAATTGCATTCGATGATATCCGCTCCTGCCTCTTCCATCAGCTCTGCCAAATGACGCCACTCCTGTGCATCCCGGCCCATAATGGAGGCAATGATCACCTTGGAGGGATAATCCTCCTTCAGCTTTTTGATGTAACCGAGATTTTCTTCCAAGGTGTGATCGGAGATCTGCTCGATGTTTTTAAATCCGATCATGGGATTGCTTTCTTTCCCCAGAGCAGAAAACCTGGGAGAGGCCTCCTGGGGGGTAAACATTCCAATGGTTTTAAAAGCAACCCCTGCCCAGCCCTGGTCAAAGGCCCGGGCAACCATTTCATAATTACTTCCAACGATGGATGAGGAAAGCAGGAAGGGATTCTCAAATTCCACCCCCATGGATGTGATATGAAGGTCCGGCATATCGATCACTTTCTGATCCGGTTTACATACTGCCTTCAAATCCTTAAGCACACCGGGAATATTAACAGCCCCATCGATCTGGCTTCTCCGGCAGGCCTTCATACAGTCCCCGTCGCAGTCTACACAGGAAGCTTCCACCCTGGAAACAGCCCCATGCAGATTATCAAAACGGATGGATCGAAGAATGGCTGCCGTATCCATACCCTTGCTGCAGTTCTTGCTACAGGGCCCCTCAAGGCACAGAAGGCACCGACTGCTTTCCTCTTTTAATCGAATTCTTTCATAACACATAACTCTCACCTTCTCTCCTTAGGAGCGAGGCATACGTTTTACATACTTTCCGTCACCCGGAGTTCCTACGTATTCACCATTGTCGTATACCAGTTTTCCTCTCAGATATGTCTGTACCGGATATCCATGGAGCTTCTTGCCTTCCCAGATTGTATGATCATAATCGGAATGCATATTATCCACATGAACGGTAAAATCCTTCTCTGGATCGTAAATAACGATATCTGCATCCTTGCCGATAGCAAGTTCACCCTTCGACTCACACCCGAAGATTTTCGCAGGATTTAAGGCACAGACCTGAACCACCTTTTCGAAACTGATCTTACCTTCATTTGCCGCACTCAGCATGTAGGGATACAGATTCTCTACCCCGGCGCAGCCGTTAGGGATCTTAGAAAAATCATCCTTGCCCCAATCCTTCTCATAACTCTGGAACGGACAGTGATCTGTTGCCACAGTATCAATAAAACCGGCCTTTAAGGCTGTCCATAGAGCCTGACGACTCTCTTCTCCCTTCATGGGAGGAGAACATACGAAGTTACGTCCATCCTCTCGCTTATACACATCACTGGTAAATTCCAGATACTGGGGACAGGTCTCCACATAGATCATCTTGCCCTCCTCCTTTGCCTTGATACATGCCTCAAGGCCTTCCTTATCTGACATATGAACAATATAGACCGGTGTATCCAAATGGCTTGCCCAGTGGACCACCCGCTTGTCCGCCTCAGCTGCCACAAACTCCGGACGGCTCATATAGTGATACCAGGCAGAAGTCTTACCCTCCTTCAAATATTTTTCTGTTCTAAGATCGATAAGATCCGGATTTTCAGCATGGACATTTACCATGGCCCCCAGTTCCTTCGCTCTTTCCAAAAGCGTGGTCAGCATGCCATCGTCCACCATCATGCCCTCTTTTTTGTAGACCAGAAAGCACTTAAAGCTTGTAATACCTTCTGCTACCGCCTCTTCCATCTCATCCAGGATCGCTCCGTCATTAAAGTCGGTAATACAACAGTGAAAAGCATAATCGCTGCAGGCATCCTCCTGACAAATCTCCTGCTTGGAATGCACAAGTCCCAGGATCGTCTCACCCTTATGCTGTACCGGATAATCAAAGATCGTGGTTACACCTCCGCAGACAGCAGCTCTGCTGCCTGCTTTGTAACTGTCTGCCGATACCGTACCTCCAAAGGGCATCTGCATATGGGTATGAGCGTCGATGGCTCCCGGAAGCACAAGCTTACCGGTTGCATCCACGATACGGTCGGCCTCTGCCTTAAGATCTGTGCCGATGGCCACGATCTTCTCCTGATCTACTGCCACATCTGCCTGAAAACTTCCTGTGGAAGTCACAACGGTTCCACCCCTGATAATTAAATCCATGTGTTACACCTCCTGCCTCATTTTCATATTTCTTCTATATTATTTTTCAAAATTCTCCGGCTTATATACCAGGACAAGACCGGATCTCTGATAGATCTGTGCCACCTCTAACAGGTCCATTCCACCGGCATCTGCGGATGCAAGGTTTGTCTCCCAGGTAACACCAAAGTCTACGGTTCCGTTATTGACAGCGGTTGTTTCAGCAATGTCACCGCCGCCGGGAACGATCTTCACCTTAAGGCCTACCTCGTCGTAATATCCCTTGGCTGCTGCAACGTAGTAACCCATGAACTGAGCCTGTGGTAACCACTTCAGCTGAATGGATACCGACTTCTTCTCCGGCTTAAAGGATCCATCCGAAGCCTTGGCAGCCTCCAGATACTGCTTATCCCGGATATCATCCAGGCCTGTGCTCTGCAGCTTCTTCTGGGCGCTCTTATCATCTAATGTCACGTACTTCTTGGCGATATCTAAGGTCTGCTGCATGGCGTCATCATCCATGTTACCGATGTCACTTACCTGCTTGCCGTTGACATCTGTGGTAACAAGCTTTGCCACCTCATCTGCCATATACTTCTGATGATCCGGTGATACAGAAGAGCCTGCCTTGAATACGATGTCCGCAGCGGCCTTCGGATCCTTTACCGCATCTTCCCAGCCCTTTAAGGAAGCATAGAGGAAAGCTGCCACCGTCTGAGGATTTTCTTTTGCAAACTTTTTCGTACAGAAGATGTTATCCTCCATCATGGCGACCCCTTCATCGTTCATATCGATGTACTTAACGGAATCACCGTATCCATAGCCACCATCGTAATCATTTTTTACAAGACCAAGCTCGTTATAGGTCATGGCAGATGCCAGTTCCACTGAGTTGTCATCAAATCCGTCCATGGTAAAATCCTGACTCAGATAATCTGTGGGAAGTCCATACTTCCCTAACAGCGCCAGCACCTCGTACTCATTGCCAAGGCCCCAGTTACCGATCTTGCCATCCTTTGCAGCCTTTTCAATGATCTCCTTATCCGACAAAGCCCCCTGTTCCTGACTGCTTTTATTTCCTTTGTCGTCTGTTGATGAGGAGGAGCCACAACCTCCAAGCAGGGATACTGCCATAACCGCAGCCCCGAATAATGCCAACCATCTTCTAACATTTCTTTTTTTCATACTGTCTCCTCCTGTGTTTTACTGCTGTCCGTCAAAGTTACTATCCTAAATCACCGGTACCGTTTCAGTACAAGGGACTGGATCACCATCAATAGGGCATAGGATACTATGCCGATCATGCAGGCAACGGTTATATAGACCCAAGCAATGGAATACTGTGCCAATACGATGTTTTCCCGAATCTGCCTGCCGATTCCTGTAATATATTCTGCAAAGTACTCGCTTACGATCGCTGTCATAATGCTGGCCGGAACCGATACCTTTAATGCGATAAAAACATAAGGTAGGGAATTGGGCAGCTGCAGTTTTACAAAGATCCTTCTCTTAGAAGCTGCATAAGTAGCCATCAGGTCCAGAGCATAGGGCTTTAATTCTGTAAGTCCCCGGTAGGCATTCAATCCCATATTGGCCGCTGCAATAAGAAGCACCACCAGGATCTTAGAAATCATGCTTCGAAAGCTGGCCTCTGTGGACACATCCTTGGTCCAGTTATTCATGACCGGCGCCAATGCCGCAATGGGAATGGATGCAAAAGCTCCTACAATGGTCAGACCTCCCTTTCCCATATTGGGTAAAAAGGAAGCGATCACTGCCACCAGGTATCCTATAATACTTCCAAGTAACAGGCCGATTCCCGCTACCAGAAGGGTATCTATGGTATTGCCAATAACCTTATCCGTAATTCCCCCCATGATCCCGAAGATCTTGGTGGGAACCGGAAGTACAAAGGTATCCGTATGAAAGAGTCGATGCAGGATCTTCCCCTGCCAGAGAGCTACCACCAGGATCCCAAAGGCAACCGGTAACATCACGGTCTCCACCTTCTGGGCCTTTGGGGATTCAGACAACCGACGAAGGATACTTTTTCTTCTTTTGTACTTTCTCATTCTTTCTTCCATACGCGCCTGCCTCCTTTCCTATGCTAAGCTTTCGTAACAGATTCACCACAACTCCCGGGGTCACCAGAAGCTCCACCCAGTGGATCAGAATCGAGCTGAAGATCCCTACAAAAGCACTGAAGAACACGATGAGCCAGAATACATAGATGCTCATGGCATGTTTTAATGCCTGGGATAAGATACAGCCAAGGCCTCCGTCTCCCTGAAGGGTATCCACCAGGATGGAAGCGGTCACCGCCATAGGAGCTGCCACCTTAAGTCCTGTGAAAAAATAGGGAATGGACTGGGGGATCAATACCTTAAGGAACATATTTCGCTTTTTTGCCGCATAGGTTGCCATAAGGTCGTATTTATCTTTTTCTACGGATTTAAAACCTGCCAGTGTATTGGTTGCCACCGGATAAAAACTTAAGATAGCTGCGATCACCAGACGACTGCTGTTGATATTTCCTGTAATGGCAAGAATAATAGGAGCAAGTCCAAGAACCGGGATCAACTGAATCAGCATCAGATAGGGAAAAATCATCTTCTCTATAACGCCGGATAATTTCATTAAGAAGGCAAGCATATAACCGGCCAAAGCTCCCAGTAAAAATCCAAGGAAGGCTCTGCCAAGGGTGGCCGCTGAAGCTTTCAGCACTACCTGGGTTGCTGTCATTCCTCCGGAGACCTCCTGCCCGGAAAAGGCCGCCTGAAGGATCTGATACAAATGGGGCATGATATTGGCCGGCATACGCTTGGTCATCTCCACCAGGGTCGCTCCCGCTTCCCATGCCCCGATCAGGACCAGCGTCCAGAACAGTACCTGAAACCAGGTCTGCCTTGCCAACCACTGCAATGTACTTTTCATGAGAAACTACCTCCTTCAAAGCTGTTTTTCACGATCTTTACCAGCTCGTTAAAGTGCTCACTCTCCTTCATCTCCAGTGTCCTTGGCCTTGGAAGATCCACATCCACAATGGCGGACAGTCTTCCGGGATGAGGAGAAAGAACGCAGATCCTATCTGACAGGAACACAGCCTCCTGAATGTTATGGGTTACGAAAAGCACCGTCTTATTGGTCTTTCTCCAGATTCGAAGAAGATCCTCATGGAGCTTTTCCTTGGTAAACTCATCCAGTGCTGAAAAAGGCTCATCCATCAAGAGAATATCCGGCTTGATACCAAAGGCTCTTGCAATATTAACTCTCTGCTGCATACCACCGGAGAGCTGCCTTGGATAATGATCTTTAAAAGCCGAAAGTCCTACCAGCTCCAGCATTTTCTCTGCCCGATCGCCTCTCTGCTTTTTGGTCTGATACATCATTTCTAAGGGAAGTTCTACATTTTTCTTCACGGTTCTCCAGTCAAAGAGCACCGGCTGCTGGAAAACAAATCCGAACTTGTGCTGCAGTCTGGCCTCCTTTGGGGTCATGCCTTCCACCCAAAGTTCTCCCTCTGTCGGTTCCTGTAGATCTGCCACACATCGAAGCAGGGTGGTCTTACCGCATCCGGATGGCCCGAGAAGAGAAATAAACTCGCCTTTTTTGATTGCCATATTGATGTTTGTAATGGCCTGGACATCCCTTCCCGCATTATCCTGAAATGTCACACCGATCTCCCGTGCTACGATCTCTCCGCTTGTACTGGTTAATCCTTCCATAGGTATTTCTCCTCTCATCAGCTATTGAATTTCAAGTCCAGCCCCGGTAGCCCCGGACTGAGATAACACAAACAGGGCACGGCAGTGAAACCAAAAGGCTCCATTGCCATGCCCTGTTCTGTTGTTTGCTTTGTTTTCTGTAGTATAGCTTTCGGCCCTGCCGGATACAATGTATCAAAACACAAATCCCCTTGTGTCACAGCACAACCTCACGCCACCGTCACCTGCTCCTCCAGCAGACGGTGATAGATCTTCTCACAGTCCGCCATGGTGACCTCACATCTGGTATTTCCGGGGCTGCCGGAATCCATGGCATCCTTTGCCATCTTGGAGATGGCAAAGGAGAAGGTCTTCTTATCCACACCGTAATCCGCCAGGGTGGGAACCTCACAGGCTCTTACCACATCCCGGATGGCAGCAAGAAGATCTTCTGCCGCCTTGCGGTCATCCTTCTCTTTGGTCAGGCCTACTTCCCTTGCTAAAGAGGCAAAGGGGGATGGTACCTTCTGCGCCACGTGGGAGAGGCACACATCCAAAAGCATGGCGTTGCTGATACCGTGGGGAATATGAAAAAGAGCACCGATGGGACGGCTCATACCGTGCACGATGGTAACGGAAGAATTATTGATGCAGACACCGGCTTCATAGGCCGCCAGCATCATCTCTTCCCTCGCTTTTTTATCTTCTCCGTCCCTATAGGCTCTTGGGAGATAGGTCAGGATCCGCTTGACCGCCGATACCGCCATGGCATCTGTTAAGGGGAAGGCCTTTTTTGAGGTATAGGCCTCCACTGCATGGGTCAAAGCATCCAAGCCCGTTCCTGCCGTCACCTTCGCCGGCATTCCAAGGCTAAAGGCGGGGTCTAACACCGCCAGATCCGGAACCAGAGCATCTCCCTTCAGTAGAAGCTTGATCCCCCGCTCGGTATCCGTAACAACGGTAAAACAGGTGGTCTCCGATCCGGTTCCTGCTGTGGTGGGAATGGCCACGATGGGGGGCAGATGACCTGTAATCTCTTTTCCGGCATAGTCTGCAATCTTGCCGCAGTTTGCCGACATAGCGGCAATGGCCTTGGCCGAATCCAGGGAACTGCCTCCTCCCATTCCGATGACGAATCCGCAGTTTTCATCCTTATAGATCCTTGTTCCTTCGCTGATCATGGTATCCGTCGGCTCTCCTGTGATCCCGTCAAAGACCACATAACTTATCTCTGCCTCGTCTAAGGTCCTTTGGAGCTTTTCCATCATAGGTGAATGCCCCACATGCCTTCCGGTTACGATCAGAGCCCGCTTCCCGTATTTCTGTAAAAACGGAATTGCCTCAGAAAGCCCCTTTTCCCCATAGGTCGTCCGGGAAGCAATGGTAAACTTTGCCATAGTTTTCCTCCCTTCTAACCTTACAGGTAATGCTCATCTGCATAGCTTAAGACTTCATCCAGCTTTGCCAGCTCCTCCCGAAGCTGATCTGCCTCGATGATCAGTGGAGGTGCAATGAGGATCATATTCTCATGACCGAAGGTCAAAAATCCCTTTTCCTTCAGCATACCAAGGAGGGTCTTCATGATGCCCTCTGGATCCCTTGCAAAGGGAACGATAGGCTCTCTTGTCTCTTTATTCTTCACCAGCTCCACTGCAGAAAACAGTCCGATGTATCGTACATCTCCCACACATGGATGCTTTTCTTTCATCTCTTCCAGCAGCTCTCCAAGAACACTTCCCACCTCCTGCACATGGGCCGGAATGTCATGCTCGAGATAGTAATTCACGCAGGCCACACCGGCTGCACAGGAGAGGGGATGTCCGTTATAGGTCAGGCCGCAGGATAATACATGATCATCAAAATATGCTGCGATCTCCTTGGAGACCACCACACCGCCTAAGGGGACATACCCACAGGTAACACCCTTTGCAAAGGTGACGATATCCGGTCTTACATCAAAATTCTGGAAGGCAAACATCTTACCTGTTCTGCACCATCCCGCCATAACCTCATCACATACCATCAGGATATTATACTTGTCACAGAGAGCGCGAACCCCCGGCAGATAACCCTTGGGCGGAATAATGATTCCATTGGTTCCTGTAATGGTCTCCATAATAATGGCTGCTATGTTGTCCGGATTCTCATAGAGAATCTGCTCTTCTAACTGCTTCAGACAATACTTTGTGTACTCTTCCTCTGAAAGAGGGAGGTTATCCTGATAGCGATAGGGGTCACGAAACTTGACAAATCCCGGAACCCCCGGCTCAAGAGCGAATCGTCTCGGCTCTCCTGTCAGATTTCCTGCTCCAAAGGAGGATCCGTGATAGGAACGGTATCTGGAGAAAATCTTATTTTTGCCCGTGTACATCCTGGCGATCTTAATGGCATTTTCATTGGCATCGGCTCCCGCATTGGTGAAAAACACCTTGCCCATGTGATCCGGCATCAAAGAGATGATTAGCTCTGCCAGATCTCCTCTGTCCTTATCTCCGTATGCCTCGCTTACGAATGCGTACTGATCCAGCTTCTTCTTAATAGCGGTATTGATCGCTTCATTGCCGTAGCCCACATTCATGTTCACATGCATGGAAGACATATCCGCATACCGCTTTCCTTCGTAGTCATATACATAGATACCTTCCGCCCTCTCCATTGGAATGGGATTTAGATTCTTCTGAGCATTCCATGACTGCAGTACATACTTCTTCTGCTTCTCCCGGATGGCTTCTCCTGTCTGCTTCTTGTTAGCTTCCATATCTTCTACCTCCTTGTTCAGGTTTTATTGATCTTGTGTTTTCATTTGATGGCTGTATTCTATCCCCGTCTTCCTTTTCGTACAATGGGCGGGGGCCTAATCTTATTTGTGCTGTAATTGAAAACATCTGGACTTTCCCATAGGGCTATGCTAGAATTGGCAAAACCAAAAGAAGCGCAGCAATGGAGCTATTTTCCGTTGCTGCTTTTTTCTTTTACTCGTCATTTTCATCTCAGGCTGAAAATACGCTTTGGGAGACTTGAATTATGTTATGAATGCACCATGGGAGGCACAAATGGAATTAGAAAGATTAATGCACAAGGTATCACACAAAGACGTCCGGCTCCTGGCGGGCAAAAAGGGCACCAAAGGGAATGTCACCTGGATGCACTTTGTGGAATCCCCCTCCACCTCCAGCTTTCTCAGCGGAGACGAGATCGTTCTGATCACCGGAATCGGTCTAAACCGCAAGGAGGAACTTCTGGATCTAATCACAGCCATCTACCAACATCATGTGGCAGGGATCCTGATCAATGTGGGACCTTACATTGATCATGTTCCCGGGGAAGTCCTTACCTTCTGCGACGAAAAGGACCTTCCGCTCTATGAGGTTCCCTGGAAGATCCACCTGTCTGAGTTAATGCATATTTTCAGCCTGGCTCTTACCAAAGAAGATCAGTCCTATATCGAGACCGCCAACGCTTTTAAAAACGCCATTACCTTCCCGGATCAGGAGGTTTTATACGTTCTTCCCCTAAACCACCATGGTTTTCAGACCAAATGGTCCTACACAGTCTGCCTCTGTCAGCTCATGACAAAGGATGCTACCGACAGAGCCAACCATATATCCCAGCTCCTCTATAATGCCCTGCAGCATGACCACAAAAACTACATGATCTTTGGCGATCAGGGAAATATCATTGCCGTTTTAGGCAACGCCTCTTCAGAAGAACTACACGTATTTATGAAGGCCTTCACCCGTCATCTGAACACCTTCTTAAAGCGTGAGATTTCCTATTCTCTTGGCGTTGGGAAGACCACCCAAAGCATCCGCTGTATCCACAAAAGCTACCGTCAGGCCCTATCCGTCTCCCGCCTGCAACAGGAGCACAAGATTTCCAAAAATAGGATCTTCTACAACGACATGGGGATTTACAAGCTTTTAATGAGTATTGATGACGAAGACATTCTAAAAGACTTTGTCCGTCAGACGCTCTCCCCCGTTATCGAGTATGATAGGAAAAACGATGCTTCCCTAATGGAGGTTCTTTCCTGTTATCTAAAAAATGACGGAAGTGTAAAAGCCACTGCAGAGCAACTTTTTATACATAGAAACACCGTCAACTACCGACTTTCTAAGATCGAAGAAATCACGGATATGGATCTGTCTTCCACCTCCGATCGCCTGCAATTGACGGTGGGGCTGATGATATTAAATATTCTGGGATGAGTCTTGGCTCTCCGAGAAGTTCACTTTTAAGCGAAATGATACTTGTTGTCATGCAGAAATCGACGTTTTTTCAAAAAAATACGTCGATTTCTGCAAAATGTATTGAAAAAGCAAAGAAACTTCATATTATCAAAAGTCCCCTGGCTACAAACACCCAGGGGACTTTTCCGACTTATATAACTTGGGAAACCTTCTTTGAATTTCCTTTCCG
>CADCQT010000055.1 GCA_902803645.1 uncultured Lachnospiraceae bacterium
GACTTAGGCGACTGTAGAACACCGAAAGGCTTTGCCTTGAGGTGTGAAACGGAGTTGAAATCGAGTAGGAGTCAGCCTACTCGATTAAAAACAGAGTTGACATAAAACTGTCTATAGTGTATATATAAGATATAAACAGTATGAACAGTATAAACAGTGGAGGCAGACTATGAGAATCAGTCAAACATCCGGTGTCCCCATCTATCAGCAGATCGCGGACTCCTTCCGACAGGATATCCTATCGGGAAAATACAGTGAGGGAGAGTATCTTCCTTCCATCCGGGGACTGGCAAGAGATCTTAAGATATCCGTCATCACCACCATGAAGGCATATGAACAGTTGCAGACAGAGGGACTTGTAACAGCGGTTCAGGGAAAGGGATTCTATGTGAATGAACAGAATCAGGATATGCTTCGGGAACAGCATCTGAGGAAGGTGGAGGAGGCCTTGATGGAGGCCATCCGCTTTGGACGGCTGGCAGGGATTCGTGATGAGGAACTTCGGCAGATGCTACAGGAGCTGCAACAGCTGAAGGACGCAGGGCTCTAAGGCCTGTTTGCCTGGAAGAGAAGAATTGGAAGGAGAGAAGAACGATGAAGTACACAGATGTTATAACCGGAAAGAATATAATCAAGCGATATAAGAATTTTACCCTGCACCAACCTGCCCTTCATATTCCCAAGGGCTTTACCACAGCACTGGTAGGAGAGAACGGAGCCGGGAAGTCTACCCTGCTGAATATCTTAAGCGGCGTACGACTGGATTACGAGGGAGATATCACCTATTTCGACGGAACTGAGGATATGAAGGATGAGAAGGTGAAGGAGAGAATCGGTTTTACAGCTCCCAACAATTACTATTTTGCCAACTGGACCATAGAGCAGATCCGGCAGATGTATGGCGTGCTCTATGATAACTTTCATTCGGAGCGTTTTGATGCTCTGGTGCAGGAGCTGGAGATCCCGAAAGGGAATAAGAAGGTCAGTCAGCTCTCTGACGGTAACCGGATCAAGCTGCAGTTGGCAGGTGTTCTGGCCCGGGATACGGATCTTTTGATCATGGATGAGCCGGCGTCCCCGCTGGATCCTCTGATGCGGGAGATGCTTTGTGACAAGCTTCGCTGTTATATCGAGGAAGGAAAGGGGGAGCGAAGTGTCCTGATCTCCACTCATAACATTGCAGACATGGAGAATGTGACAGATTACGTCTGTATTATGGAACAGGGAGAGATCATGGAAGAGGGCTTTGTTCCGGATCTGAAGGAGAAATATATTCTGGTGAAGGGGGATGCAGAGCAGATCCCTCTGGTGGAAGGAGCACTGTTTGATATGACAAAGAGCAGTTATGGATTTGAGGGCATCATCCTGGCAGAGCGTTCCGAGGATGTGGCAGGTCTGGGATTGACCCTGGAGACTCCGACCTTATCCCAGATCTGTGTATCTGTTATGAGAAATTACTGTCGCAGGAAGTAGGAGGAGATCTATGAAAAAGATAAAATATTATCTGGCTTTTACATCGAAGATCTATCGTAGAAATCTCTTGCTCTTTCCTGTACTGGTGGTTCTGGGAAACAGCGCGGTGTGTATGCTGAATAACCGATATCTTAAGGGCGGCAGTATGGTTACTTCCTTTGAAATGGAGATGCTGCTGATCGTGTATCTGATGCATGAATTGATGACAGATACCAGTCTTGTTAGCGGGCTGGCGGGAAAACGGATGAATGAATTTACTGCATTTTTAAGTTCTCCGAGAGGAATGGAAGTTTTTCGCGGGGGACTGGAGATTGATCTTTTTCGCAAGGCTGTCTCATTGGCTGTCAGTCTTGGTTTGATCGCCGCAGTGAATCTGGCATTTTATGGGGAGAGCAGGATCACTTTTTTCTATGGGGTGCAGTGCTTTACTTTTATCTATGGCGTTATGACACTGACGTTGATGATAGCAAGATTGTTTCAGAATGCGCTGGTAAATATCCTGTTATTCTATGTGGTTATTTTTGGAGTTAATGCCTTTGGAACGCATTTGGCAACCAAGGGACATGCATCCTGGCTGCGGGAGGGACAACCCTTTTATGTCGTATTGGGGATTGTACTTGCTGCAGTAAGCTGTGTGGGAACGGTATGGATTAGTGTGAGAAAAGGGAGGAACGCGTACTATGATGGATGATCTGAAACTGGTGTGGAAGGTGATGACCTGCTCCGCATACAAGAAACTGGGGCTTACAATCTCTATTATAGCCGTTGCACTGATTGTATGGAATGTGTGCAATAGAGGAAGCATGACAGAGATGAATGTTATGCCGGGGGTATTTGCCATGATCATTGTGTCGTGGATTCCACAGTCTCTGCTGTCGGTGGATCTGACCCATATGATGGCAGCATCTTCCAAAAGAAAAAGACTGTATGTGCGTATATTGCCGGCAATCAATGCTGTGGCCATTATTCTTAGTTTTACGTTGTCTATTTGGATCTACCATATGGAGGTGCAATTGCCTAGAACCTCCATTGCGATTGGTATTCTTCTTACCGGTGTGTTTGCTTTGGAGAGTCAGATCTTCCTGGCGTTTGTCTACAAGAGAAACTATTGGGTTTGTATGATCGCTTTCTTTGTCGCTGCCTACGCAACATTGTTGTTCGTATTGCTGGGAGGCGCTACCAGGATGTTGGATCGCTGGCAGATATTTCACTTTATAAAAGGAGAGCAGGGCGTATGTTTTTCGATCCTTGCAGGATATGGATGTGTTCTTCTGGGGGCAGTCTTGTATAAGGTGATGACCTGTGTAAACTATTCCCGGGAAACGCAGGAGCGCTCCTTTCGGGGAATGGGAGGCAAGGACCCGCGGATATAACTTCGCCCGGATGAAAAACGGACGAAGTTATACGATCGAAGGGACGGCATAGGCAGTCGCTTTTGTCCATCACCGGAGCCTATAGCAGGATACGGAAGGTATTTCCATCAAAATCGAGAATGCCCTCCTCCCTCATACGTCCCAGCTCTCTGGTAAGGGCGCTGCGGTTGGCATCCAGATAGTCTGCCAGGTCGGACCGCCCTAAGGGAAGGGTAATATACTTGCTTCCCTGGCGCTGTACTTCCAGAGAGAGATAGGCAAGGATCTTTTCCCGAAGGGTGGGTTTGCTTACCACCTCGATCTTCTCCATAAGCCGAACCCCCTTCTGACCGAGAAGTTCAAACAGGTTCTGAGAGATCTGCGCATGGAAGCTGCAGCAGTTGGGGCAGGTATGGATAATGTTGGAGGCGGCGAGGAAAAGTACATCCGTAGGTGCGTTGGCAACAAAGCTGACATAGGAACTGCTTTCCTTCTGAACAGCAAAGGATTCCCCGAAAATATCCCCCAGGAACATAAAGCCAAGGAGGCTTTCATTGCCCCAGATATCCTCTTTTAACATTCTGACACTTCCCTTCAGGATAACGCCGATATAGTTGACCTTATCCTGATCCATAATGATGGTGTCTCCCTTCTCATAGCTTTTCTCGAAGGCACCCATGCAGTGGAGCAGGGTCTTAAGCTCTGTATCTGTAATTCCGCCAAAAATAGGGGCGATCTGCGCAAGGACCGCCGTATCCTTCTCGTTTTTCTTCATAGAAGCACCTCACTTATATTAACTTATCACTATACAGTTCCCGGTTCTTGTCTTTTATTTTACTTCATACATGTTGCCTGGGCAACAGTTTTAAAAATGCCAACATAGTATCCTAACGCCATCACAAGTAATGCAAAGGAGATACCTATGGAGCAGAATATGTTTTGTTATCAGTGTCAGGAAACAGCCGGTTGCAAGGGATGTACGGTACGGGGCGTCTGTGGTAAGACCCCTCAGGTGGCAGCCCTGCAGGATCTGTTGGTTTATGTCACCAAAGGACTTTCTGCGGTGACGACAGCCCTTAGAAAAGAGGGCAAGCAGGTGGGAGAAGATGTAAATCACCGGATCAGTGTCAATCTTTTCACCACGATCACCAATGCCAACTTCGATCCTAAGGCGATCACAGAGGATATTGTGAGGACCCTTGCAATCAGGGATGAGCTTTTACTTAAGCTTAGCGATGGCAGAGGTCTTCCGGAGGCGGCGCTCTGGAGGGGGGAAGAGGCAGATTTTATAGAGAAGGCTAAAACCGTCGGCGTTCTTTCCACAAAAGATGAGGATATCCGTTCCCTTCGGGAGCTGATTACCTACGGATTGAAGGGCCTGGCTGCCTATTCCAAGCATGCCAATGCGCTTTTGTCGAATGATGAAGAGGTGGATGCCTTCCTGCAGGAGGCCCTGGCCAAGACATTGGATGATAGTCTGGGCGTTGCCGCTTTGGTGGATCTGGCCCTTGCCTGTGGTAAGTATGGTGTAAGAGGAATGGCTCTCTTAGATAGTGCAAACACCGGGGCATACGGTGATCCGGAGATCACTTCCGTTGATATCGGTGTTCGTAAGAATCCTGCTATCCTGATCTCTGGACATGACCTTAGGGATCTTCAGATGCTCCTTGAGCAGACAGAAGGAACCGGCGTGGATGTCTATACCCATTCTGAGATGCTTCCGGCTCACTACTATCCGGCTTTTAAGAAGTATACGCATTTTGCAGGAAACTACGGTAATGCATGGCATCTGCAGAATAAGGAGTTTGAGAGTTTTAACGGACCAATCCTTATGACCACCAACTGTATCGTTCCTCCGAAGGATTCCTATAAGGACAGACTCTGGACAACAGGTGCAGCAGGCTACCCCGGTTGTCGGCATATTGATGCTCCATACGGACAGGAGAAGGATTTTACTGCCATCATTGAACAGGCAAAGACCCTTCCGGCGCCCACCCAGATCGAGAGCGGAACCATTGTGGGGGGATTTGCCCATGCCCAGGTCTTCGCCCTGGCAGACAAGGTGGTGGAAGCGGTTAAGTCCGGAGCCATCCGGAAATTTGTGGTCATGGCAGGATGTGACGGACGGGCCAAGAGCAGAACCTACTACAGCGATTTTGCAAAAGATCTTCCGAAGGATGTGATGATTCTCACAGCCGGCTGTGCCAAGTACAAGTATAATAAGTTGGATCTGGGAGATATCAATGGCATTCCAAGGCTTCTTGATGCCGGTCAGTGTAACGATTCCTATTCATTGGCTCTTATTGCACTGAAGCTGAAGGAGATCTTCGGACTTGAGGATATAAATGATCTTCCGATTGTTTATAATATCTCATGGTACGAACAGAAGGCTGTTATTGTCCTGCTTGCACTTTTATATCTTGGCGTTAAAAACATTCATTTAGGACCTACACTTCCGGCGTTCCTCTCACCAAATGTTGCCGAAGTGCTGGTGAAAAATTTTGGAATTGCAGGAATCGACAGTCTACCGGATGGATCTGCCATCTAAGACCAATTCTCCTATCTATACTTTTTTCATACATTCATTTAAAAGAAGCTGTGCCTTGACTTCGGTCAGGGCACAGCTTCTTGCATTCGTTAGGATTCAGGTAAAAGAGAAACCAGAAGATCCCAGTCCAGCTTCTCCAGGGCGGCGCTGATCTTCTCGAGACGGGGGATCTCCTCCTCGGGAAGAGCATAGTCCTTTAACATGGTGAGGATACCCTTTGCATCCTCATATGCAAGGGAGGCGGACAGTTCCCGGAGTGCGGAATAGGCATCGGCAAGCTCCTCAGCTGTGATGACAGGAAGGCTGGAGGAATCTCCCTCTGGGGAGACGGCTGTGAAGCCCTCCTCTTCCTCGAGGAGAGGCGCAAGCTTCTTGCCCAGGAGAGCGTAGGCGGCGAGGAAGCTGTTGGTATTCTCCTGAATATCCCAGACCTTGCGCTGTTCGCCAAAGGATTCCAGTTTCCTTGCCATTTCGGAGATATCCTTTGCACCGATGATCCGGGCAGAGGACTTGATAGCATGGACACGGATGGTGTAGTCGTCCCAGTTATCCCGGTTATAGAAGCGCTCTACCTGCTCAATGTTATCCTTGATGCTCTCTGCAAAAATATGAAGGGCCTTCAGATAGTCCTCTGTGGAACCGGTGTTGGCGATTCCCTGGTTCACGTCGATCTCAGGAACGGCGGACAGCCACTTTGGCAGGGGGACCTCCTTCTGAGGAGGGGTATCGGGAACCGCAGACTGCCGTGCTATGGTAGAGGCTTCCGTCTCAATGAGCTGGACCTTTTCCGGAGGAAGATATTTCAGCATCATTTTCTCCAGCTTATCCGGCTGAACCGGTTTGGAAAGATAATCATGGAAACCGGCAGATAGATATTTTTCCCGGGCACCTGCGACTGCGTTAGCCGTAAGGCAGATGGTAGGGGTATCGTCGTTCTTGTTGTAGGGGACCTCCTTCATGCGCTGGCGAGTCTGGATACCGTCCATCTTCGGCATCCGGTAATCCAGAAGGATAATGTCATAGTGCTCCTTGCGGACCATCTCTAAACTGTCGAAACCGGAGTAGCAGGGAACGATGGTGACCTGGGTCTGCTTCAGAAGTCCCTGGATGACGGTAATGTTCATGGGGGTGTCATCCACGATGAGGATCTTCGCCTCGGGAGCAATGAAGGTCTTCTGATAAGCAGGATGAGACTTAAGGGTCTGATGGTATTTGGTACGGAAATTCCCGATGGGGTCGTTGTTTCGAACCACCTGGGGCAGGGTAACAGTGAAGGTGGAGCCTTCTCCGTAGGTGGACTGAACCGTGATATTACCATCCATGAGCTTGATGATATTGTAGGTGATGGCCAGTCCGAGGCCGGTACCCTGAACCGTCTTGTTCTCGATAAGATCCAGGCGCTGGAATTTGGCAAAAAGCTTCTTTTGATCGGCGGGCTTGATGCCGATACCGGTGTCAGAGACCGAGATACGGAGGGTCACCACGGAGTTGATCACATGACCGCAGACATCCAGGCTGACCATGCCTTCCTTGGTGTATTTTACCGCGTTGGACAGAAGGTTGACGATAATCTGGCGCAGTCGGGATTCATCCCCGTTGAGATTCTCCGGAAGTTTGGGATCCACGTTGACCTCCAGCTGAAGATCCTTTTCCATAGCTTTGATATTGATCATATTCAACGCGTCATTTAAAACAGAAGAAAGCTCATAATCCGTGTTCACCACTTCCATCTTACCGGACTCGATCATGGAGATGTCGAGGATGTCGTTGATAAGAGAGAGCAGGCTACGGCCGGCAGATTCGATATTGTGGGAATAATTCAGGATGGCGGGATCCTGACATTCCCGGAGGATCATTTCATTCATGCCAAGGACCGCGTTGATCGGGGTGCGGATCTCATGACTCATATTGGCGAGGAAACTGGACTTGGCTTCGCTGGCTGTCATGGCCCTGGTCTCGGCCAGTCTGAGCTCCCGCACAGTATTCAGCATTCTGCGATAGTCCGGGGTCTGAACCGAAAAATAGATGATATAAAGGCCCAGGACGATAAAAAAGTAAAAGTACAGAATCTTATCGAAATACTTATACTGCATATAGGCGCCGATGAAATTCATGGTATAGGCAAGGAAGATGGACATGAGCTGGCGACGGGTAAAACGAGTGTGGTGGCGATACATAAGCAGGAGAGAAAATACACAAAAATAGATGGGGACTACAAAGCCTGCAATAAACAGGGAGTCCTGGTTATAGTGCATATTCGCCTGGGAAAAAGCCAGCTTGCGTCCGGAAACCAGGTTGCCCAACATGATAAGTCCGGAGGACAGAAGGATCACAGCGTTGATCCGATAGGTCAGAATGGGCTTGTTACCGGAGGTGTAGAGGTAACTCTGGGTATAGAGCAGCAGAAAATAGGATACCAGATTCGGCAACAAAAAGTTCACTGCGTTACATAAAAGAGCCACCGTCTCCGGAAATGCAATGGTATCATTGAAATTGATCCAGCAACAGAAAAGGGACATGGTATTCCCGAAAAAACTGGTGAGAAGAAGCCAGAAAAACAGCCGGGAGGACTTGGTTCCGTCCCGTCCCTGTAGGAAATTGATCACAATCAGAATAATAAGGAAGCTCCAGGAGGAGACCTCCATATAGATGTTATGCTGAGCAACAAAAGGATTCATAATCGTACTCCTTTCAACTGCAACGAAAGTATAATGTGATTTTATCATGGAATTGCTCCGGTGAGAATATGGAAATGTGATATGATAGCATAGAAAAACAGGAAAGGAAAAAGAAAATGGAATACACTTTTTTTGCAGCAATTTCCAGAATGAAATATATCAACCGTTGGTCCCAGATGCGCTCTTCCAGGGAGGAGACCCTAAGTGAGCATTCCCTGGATGTTGCCATGATCGCTCATGGTCTCTGTACCATTGCAAATGTTCGCTATGGCAAACATCTCGATGCCAATAAGGCGGCTCTCATCGGCCTATATCATGATGCCTCCGAGATCATAACCGGAGATATGCCCACCCCGGTCAAATATGCCAATGAGGACATTCGGGATGCTTATAAGGCGGTGGAAGCCAAGGCGGAACTGACTCTGATCCATAGGTTGCCCCAGGATCTTCAGGAGGAGTACCGAGGGATCTTCCGAGGAGAGGATACGCCGGAGGATGCCTATATGCGGCGCCTGGTGAAGGGGGCAGACAAGCTTTCCGCCTATATCAAGTGCATTGAAGAGGAGAAGGCAGGGAACACGGAGTTTCGTACGGCTAAGGAGACCATCCGCAGATCTCTTGACGGTATGGTAGAGCAACTGCCGGAAATGCGGGATTTTGTGGAGGAGTTTCTTCCCAGCTATGGCAAAACGCTGGATGAATTGTCTTCGTAAATTATGTCACAATAGTTAAAATTATCAAAAAATCCCCTTGTACTGGGGATTTTTTTGTTACATAATAAAAACATATTAGTTAAGTGGACGAAAATAGGAAAGGAGTATTTCGGATGCATAGGTTTCCTGCAAAAATGATGGCGGTTATAATGGCTGTTTCCATGACAGCGATGGTCTTACCTGTATCGGCACCGCCACAGAAGGTTTATGCCAAGGAAGAGGAGACCTTTGTTTCGCCGGTGACGGCGGATAAAAGCGCCGACTACCATTTGACGGCTGCTACCACAAGTACATCCGAGAATATGATGCATCATGGGGCATCCGGCATTATGGATCTTACCTGGAAGAAGGCCTCTATGAATGCCACCTTGTATAAGTATAGGAAGAAGCTGGACAGTCTTACCATGACGAGTTCCAATCCTGCCATTCTGCAGCTTCAGACAGATGAAGAGGGACATGTAAGGTATGAGGCCACCGGTGCCGGTTATGTAACGGTCAAGGTCAGTTATGTGATCCACAATCTGAATAAGACCAAGAGTACCACATATCGTGTCTTTGTTTTCCCGGATATGAAGAAGGCCAAGCTGAACACCTCTGCTGTTCCCAAGTACCTGGATACCAGTGGGGAGGAGGGTGGATCTCTTACGCTTGCACTTTCTACGCAGGAGAGAGTGAAACTTCCGGATATGGACCTTACCTCCACCGATTCTCATAAATCAATGAAGTCAACGGTCAGGATCCGTTACGGCTGTGTGTATGTCAATGTGACAGGTGCAGGGACAGATACCATTTCCTTTGCAGTGGATGGGGCCACCTTTAAGCTAAAGGTCCGTGGCCGATCCTTGGAACCGGTCTATCGCCTCAGTGCAGGTCAGACGAAGAAGCTGAAGGTAAAGGGAGCCAAAGCGTCCCTTGTTACTTTTACAAGTGATGATCCGGATGTTGCCGAGGTCACAGAGGATGGAAGCCTTATCACCAAGACAGACGGTGCGGCTGTGATCCTGGCAACCTACCAGGGGATGACATTTGGAACGGTTGTGAATGTGGCATCTCAGGAGAAGATCGATGCGTTCAACTGGGCCAGGGACTATGCTGCGAAGAGCACCTACAGTCAGGCCCTTCGTATGACGGAAGGGTATTATGATTGCAGTTCTCTGGTGTACCGGGCTTACCTGCAGCAGGGAATCACTCTGCCAAGTCTTAGTACATTCTGGGCACCTACGGCAGCTGATCTGGGACAGAGTCTGGTGACCTGTAAGCCCAGTAAGAAGGTGGGAGCCACCAAGGATGCGAATTTGAAAAAGCGCCTGTTTCAGACGGGGGATCTGTTGTTTGAGACCGGTGCAAATAATAAACGTTATAAAGGGATCTATCATGTAGAAATGTTTGGAGGTTATACATTTGCAGGGGTAAATGCTGACGGAAGCGCCAATATCCTGGGAACCTGGGCTTCACGCAAGGATGGATACTATGGCGCGGTAGATGCGAATTTTATGTGTCGTCCGTAGCGGATACATCTGCACAGAACGAAATTTATGGAGGGGTAAATGAAGAAGGTAGCGCTGATTATGGACAGCTGTAGGATGCAGATCCTTGCAGACTGGCCTAAGGGAATCGTGAAGCAGATCAGGCTGGCGGGGGAAGAGGCAGGACTCTACATGTTCTGTTGTGCCGGCAACTGGAGCCAGGATCAGGAGTACAACAATGGAGAGTACAGTGTTTTTCAATTGCCGGATCTGGCGGAGTTTGACGGTGTTATTTTAGACATTAGTAATATCCGTTCCCGTCAGATCACAGATGATCTGGTGAAGCGGATTCGTCTGGCAGGAATCCCTGCCGTGACCATCGGCAGACGGATCGAAGGTTTTCCCAGTGTGGAAGTAGACTATTATGCAGCCATGGAGAAGATCATGGATCATCTTTGCAGTCAGCATAATTTCCGGGAGTTCTGGTTGGTCATGGGGCCAAAGGATCGGGAGGAGTGCCGGCAGCAGGAGGCTGGGATCCAGGATTATCTGAAGTCTCATGATCTTGTACTTCTTGAAGGGGATGTGCTGCATCAGGAAACGGACCTTCAAGGGGGAAGAGATGCCTTTCACAAGCTGAGAAGTACCCACAGAGACCTTCCGGATGCGATCCTTTGTGCAACGGATGAGCAGGCCGTCGGTATCTGTGAAGAGGCGTCGGCAGCAGGCCTTCAGATACCCCGGGATGTGGCAGTTACGGGATTCGACTGTTTTAAAAATACTCCGTCCTATCATCCTGCCATCACCTCGGTGACTTCGGTGGGAGAAGAGATGGGAGCCCTGGCCATGGAGACTCTCTTCCGTCGGATGAAGGGGAGAGTTACGGCGGACGTAATCTACTGTGAGCCGGATCTCCTGCCCGGAGAGACCACGGGATGTGATGTGGCATCGCCGGATCTTGGTGCCATCGCAAACCGCCAGATCCTGGAACATTTGGAGGCGGAGAGTTATCGGGTGGAACTGTTGCAGTTACAGTCGGCGCTGATGCTTTGCCGTTCGATGCGTGCGGTAGCCCAGGCGGTGACCGACCACATGCAAAGTCTCCATGGATCCGCCTTTTACCTGGTGTGTGATCCCCGGATCTATCGTTATTCCAATGCAATCTCCCGGTCAGCGGTCCCGGAGGAAGAGGATATGGATATCTCCATCCTCTCCCGTCAGGGGTATCCCAGAGAGATGCAGGTGGTATACGCCAGAGAGGAGGATAAGGACAGAGATCTGGCGGAGCAGATGGTCTCCGGTATTTTTCCTCTGTTTGAGATGGATCGATCGGGGGAGGATCTGCTCTTTGTGCCTTTACACTTTGGGGGCTATGCGGTAGGTTATTTTGCCTTCAAGAATGTTTCCAATCACCTGGTGAAAAAGAATTATCTCTATGTGGCGCTGATGGCCCAGAATCGTTTAGAAGAGATGTATCGTGAGAAGAAGGTCAACTATATGACCCGTCGGATGGAGACATTGTATAAGACGGATTCTCTTACCGGTATCAGTAACCGTATGGGGTACCAGAGGGACGGAGAGAATCTGTACCGTTTCCTTCGAGCCAAGGGGCGCCGGACGTTGGCGCTTTTCTGTGATCTCGATCATCTTAAGGAGATCAATGACAATTATGGCCACGGTGCAGGAGATACAGCAATCCTTGGAATGGCGGCGGCCCTTAAGGACAGTTGCGGCAGGGACGCTTTGGTAAGCCGGACCGGCGGGGATGAGTTTGTGGTTCTTGCCCCCTATACCACAGCGGATGAATTGGAGGAGAGGATCGGTGATATCCGCCGTTCTCTTCACGAACATGCCCGTTCACGGCACCTTCCTTACGAGTTGTCTGCCAGCATCGGTTATGCCGTCTCTCGGAACAGCAGGGATGAGACCTTAGAGGTTTTGATCCGCATGGCGGATGAGAAGATGTACGAAGAAAAAAAGAAACGGAAAAGAGCCCATCATTGACGGGAGACTGTTTTGGTGCTATGGTTTTTCTCGTATCGTGTAAATCAAACGAAGGAGAAAGATCATGTCGACATTTTTTTATCAACCTAAGGGGGAGGATATCTTCCTACCCACCATCTGGGGATATGCAGCTATTGTTGTGATCATGTTGCTCTTCCTTGGTATCTTCTTCTCTGTTACAGGCAGGAAGAAATCCATGACCACCAAGGAGATTGCATTTTCTGCAGTTGCTGTTGCCCTGGCAACCGTAACATCCTTTTTGAAACTGTTCGAACTTCCAATGGGAGGAGCAGTAACTTTGTTTTCCATGCTGTTTGTTGTGCTGGTGGGTTACTGGTACGGAACAGCCACCGGTATTGTGGCTGGTATCTCCTATGGAATTTTGCAGATGATCCTTGGCCCATATATCATCAATCCCATCCAGCCTGTGGTGGATTATGTTCTGGCCTTTGGAGCCCTTGGCCTGTCCGGTGTCTTCAAAGACAGTAAATATGGTCTGGTGAAGGGATATGTTCTCGCCGTTCTGGGAAGATTTGTTTTCGCTTTCCTCTCCGGTGTGATCTTCTTTGCTAATACCAGCTTTGCAGGGTTTAAGGGAATGCTTTCTGCTGTGATTTATTCCTTTGTCTACAACGGATCCTATCTTGCGACAGAGGGTGTGATCACTGTGGTCCTTGTGCTTTTCCCGCCGGTCTATCGGGCGATGAAGCAGGTTAAGGCGATTGCCACAGAGGAGCGAGGATAAGGGTAGAGTCAGAAAGGGGCCATCCATGAAATGCTTCATGGATGGCCCCCTTTTTTGACTGGACGTTTCGTTGTAGTGGACTGTTCTTGGCAAGAGCCCTCGTTTTAACAGAGCTTTTCTATGGAACTTTGTTAAATGATGAAGTTTCCGGGTTCCATGGTGTCGGCCGCCAAATCGGCGATGGAGATGCCGGAGAGATAGTCCCGCATCACATCATACAGTCCCTGCCACATATCAAGACTCTTACATACCGATGCCCGTGGACAGGTATTGGTGGGTTGCTCGAGACAGGCGATGGGAGCTAGGGATCCTTCGGTTACCTCCAGAATCTCCCGGACAGAATAATCCTCCGGAAGCCGGGTCAAGCGGTAACCGCCTCCCTTACCACGAAGGGACATTAAGAATCCACTTTTACTGAGCATGGATACAATGGATTCAAGGTACTTCTCGGATATTTCCTGTCGACCAGCAATATCTGTCAGGGGGATATATTCACCGCTGTTGTGCTCTGCCAGATCGATCATGACACGGAGAGCATAGCGTCCTCTTGTGCTGATTTTCATATAAACCTCCTTATAATAAAGGTAATTCCTACTAAACCGGTAAGTTATAGGGATTTACTAAATTTTGCACCATAATCCGTTGCTTGTCAAGAGATTCCTAAGGTATTCCTGTGGTGGAAAGGGGAAATCCCGGGGCGGCCGTCGCATCGGAGCAGTTTAGTTTCTTCATAAGGTCCGGCAGGTCGGTAAGAGAACAGATCCTGTGCTCGGCCTCTGGAACTTCTCCGAAACCATATCCTGCGTGGATAAAGATCCCTCCGGCTTTTTGTGTGGAACGATAGTCAGCTTCGATGTCTCCCACGTAGTACCATTGGTCCAGGTGATGCCGATCCACCATTTTTGTCATGGTACCGTCCTTTTCTAGACCGGTGTCTCCCCAGCAGAGATGATCTACAAACAGATTCCCCAGTTTGTAGTATTCCAGAAAGGCTTCAATATATCCCTGTTGGCAGTTGCTTACAATATAGAGTGGATAATCCCTCGACAACAGTTCCAGGGTCTCTCGCAGCCTGGGATAGAGTGTTCCACCGTGCTTTCGAAGGTATTCATTTTCATATTTCATACAAGCGTCTCCCAGTTCCTGTTGTCCCTTGTCATCCAAGGAGGGAAACATCTTTGCTGATATGGCGGTCATGGTCTGACCCATGACAGAAGAAATCTCTTCCTTCGTGATGGCTCGTCGTCCCGGGTCCTTTGGCCATGTTTGTAAGATCTCTGTCCAGGAGGCAGCAACGGAGGCTGCGGAATCCCATAAGGTTCCGTCCATATCAAATATAATTCCGGTTTTTTTCATATTCTGTTCCTTGTAATATATTGTGCGTCTGTTATCTCAGTTGGGGGATGTTCTTTGGCTGAGATAATGTTCCTCTAGGATGCAAATTCAGCACCAAGCCTTGCGGGGCGAGACTTGAATGCAGTCACAGTTACATAACACAGCTTCCGCCCTGGTTGCCGCGGTCATTGTCCCCCCGGACATATCTGGCGTTAAATTCCATATTCACTTCCCGTAGTTCCTTGCGGCCGGAAATATAGTCGTCGTACATGTCGATAATACCCGGAGCACAGCCGTCGCAGAGGGCATCGATATTACCAAGAGACTCTTCCACAATGGCGCGACGTTCTTCTTCGGTTGTATCTTTGATCAGGTTGCTTTTGTATTCCATAGGATCCTCCTGTTTTTTTGAAATTTTTATTAAATTATCCTTGACAGAATAACATAAATCCAGTAGAATTTCTATTGTTGTGAGCAAGCCCAGTTAGCTCAGTTGGTAGAGCAGCGGACTGAAAATCCGCGTGTCTCTGGTTCGATTCCGGAA